>NZ_CP038256.1:620487-930731 GCF_004564075.1 Microbacterium sediminis | reverse complement strand
CACGTTCGACTTCTCGGCCTCGCCCGAGAAGTGGCCCGCCCTCAGCGAGCCGCATCACCGCTTCGGCGGGGTGCCGCTGTGGGACGCGTTCGGCCGCGAGGCGGCGTTCATCACGCTCATCAAGTCGAAGTACGTCGGCGACCTCGGCCCGGCCCTGTCCCCGTTCAACGCGTTCCAGATCATCGAGGGTGTCGAGACGCTCAACCTCCGCGTCGATCGCCACGCCGCCTCCGGCCTCGCCGTCGCCGCGTTCCTCGAGAGCCACCCGGCGGTCGCCGCCGTGCACCACCCCGGCCTGGCGTCCAACCGCTGGCACGGGCTCGCCGAGCGGTACCTCCCCCGCGGCGTGCCGTCGGTGTTCGCCTTCGACCTCGCCGCCACCGGCGACGACGAGGCGGACTACGCGCGCGCCGAGAAGGTCATCGACGCGCTGCGCGTGATCCGACTCGTGGCCAACATCGGCGACGCCCGGTCGCTCGCCTGTCATCCCGCCACGATGACGCACAACCACATGACGCGCGATCAGCTCACGGCCGCCGGCATCTCCTTCGCGACGATCCGCCTGTCGATCGGCCTCGAGGACCCGTCCGAGCTCATCGCCGACCTCGCCCGGGCCCTCGACGCCCTCTGACGCACCGCGCGACCGCGTAGGCTCGGGGCATGACTGGACTTCGCTGGGGAATCCTCGCCACGGGCGGCATCTCGCGGGCGTTCGCGGGCGATCTGCGACAGGCCGGCCTCGATCTGCGCGCCGTCGGCTCGCGCACCGCGGCGAGCGCCGACGCGTTCGCGCGCGACTTCGAGGTGGACAACGTGCACGCCTCGTACGAGGCGCTCGTGGGCGATCCGGACGTCGACATCATCTACGTCGGCACGCCGCACCCGATGCACTTCGAGGCGGCCAAGCTCGCCCTCGAGAACGGCAAGCACGCGCTCGTCGAGAAGGCCTTCACTGTCAACCGCGCCGAGGCCGCCGCCCTGCGCGATCTGGCGGCCGAGAAGGGCCTGCTGGTCATGGAGGCGATGTGGACGCGCTGGCTGCCGCACATGGTGCGCGTCCGCGAGCTGCTCGCCGCCGGCGCCCTCGGCGACATTCGCGCCGTGCACGCCGACCACACCCAGAAGCTGCCCTCCGACCCCGCGCACCGCCTCAACGCGCTCGCGCTCGGCGGCGGCGCGCTGCTGGACCTGGGCATCTACCCCATCTCGTTCGTGTGGGACGTGCTCGGCGCCCCCACGCGCATCACCGCGACCGCACGCCTGGGCGAGACCGGTGCCGACACCGAGGTCGCGACGATCATGACCCACGGCGACGGCGCGCTCTCCACAACGCTGTCGTCCTCGCGCGCGGCCGGCCCGACGACCGCGCACATCATCGGCACCGAGGCGCGCATCGACATCGACCGCGCCTTCTACCGCCCGACCACCTTCCGGCTGCGCGCCCCCGACGGCACGGTGCTCGAGACCTACGAGTCGCGCGTGCAGGGCCGCGGCATGCAGTACGAGGCGCTGGCCGCCGAGAAGCTGGTGGCGGAGGGCAACCTCGCCGGCGACATCCTGCCGATCGACCAGACGGTCGAGATCATGGGCGCCCTCGACGAGATCCGCCGGCAGATCGGCCTCGTCTACCCCACCGAGCCGGACGGGATCCCCGCACGCGATGCACGGAGCGACCGAGGGGAGTCGAAGTGAGCGACTCCCGCGTCGCGGTCTACCTGGACTTCGACAACATCGTGATGAGCTGGTACGACCGCGTCCACGGGCGCAACGCGTACTCCAAGGACCGCGCGCGCATCGCCGAGGATCCGACCGATCCGGAGGTCGCCGAGAAGCTGCGGCTGGCGACCATCGACGTCGGCGCGATCATCGACTACGCCGCCTCGTTCGGCACGCTCGTGCTCACGCGCGCCTACGCGGACTGGTCCTCGCCGGTCAACGCCGTGTACCGGCAGCAGCTCGTCGCCCGCGCGGTCGACCTCGTGCAGCTGTTCCCGGCGGCCGCGTACGCCAAGAACGGCGCGGACATCCGCCTGGCCGTCGACACGGTGGAGGACATGTTCCGCCTGCCCGATCTCACCCACGTGGTGATCGTCGGCGGCGACAGCGACTACGTCCCCCTCGCCCAGCGCTGCCGCCGCCTCGGCCGCTACGTGATCGGCGTGGGCGTGGCCGGATCGACCGCGAAGTCGCTCGCGGCCGCGTGCGACGAGTTCGAGGCCTACGACTCCCTGCCCGGCGTGACGCGCCCGGAGCGGCCCAAGCCCGCCGTCGCCGCGGAGCCCGAGGTCCCCGCCGACGTCGAGCCGACCGCGCCCAGCAAGCCCCGCCGGCGCCGCAAGAAGGCCGTCGAGGAGGATCCGGAGGCCGAGCCCGAGGTCGACCCGCAGGATGCCGCCACCCACCTGCTGCGCCGCGCGCTCGAGCTGGGCCAGGGCAAGAGCGACGACGCCGAGTGGCTGCACAGCTCGGCGGTGAAGCAGCACATGCGCCGCATGGATCCGTCGTTCAGCGAGAAGGCGCTGGGGTTCCGGTCGTTCAACGACTTCGTGAAGTCGCGCGGCGACATCGCCGAGCTCGAGGAGACCGGCCACGAGCGCCTCGTGCGCCTGAAGGACTGATCAGCCGCGCGCCATCGTGCGGGCGGCGATGAGCCCGAACACCGACGCAGGTCCGATCGTCGACCCCGGCCCCGGGTAGGTGCGTCCCATCACCGCGGCCGAGACGTTGCCGGCGGCGTAGAGCCCCTCGATCACCGTGCCGTCCTCGCGCAGTGCCCGGGCGTGGGTGTCGGTGACCACGCCGCCCTTCGTGCCGAGGTCGCCCACCACCATCTCGTACGCCGTGAACGGCCCCTTCTCCAGCGGCCCCAGGCAGGGGTTCGGCCGCACCGTGGGGTCGCCGTAGTACCGGTCGTACGCCGAGTCGCCGCGGTGGAAGTCCTGGTCCTTGCCCGATCGCGCGAAGCCGTTGAAGCGGTCCACCGTCTCGCGCAGCACCGCGGTATCCATGCCGATCCGCGGCGCCAGCTCCTCGATCGTGTCGGCGGTGACGCGGATCCCCTCGGCCGTCATCGCCTTGTTCACCCGCGGATCCACGGCGAAGGTGCGCAGGTAGCGGCGGGCATAGCGCGCATCGCCGATCTGCCAGAACCGGCCGCCGCGGTCATGCTCGAGCATGTGGTGGCCGAGGTCGACGTACGACTCCGCCTCGTTCGCGAACCGCCGGCCCTGCGCATCGACGATGAGCTGGTACGGCAGCGCGCGCTCGCCCACCATGAACCCGGCCGACCCGCCCCGGATCGGCTTCACCGCGGCGCCCCACCACGCGTCGTCCATGAGCTCGAACGCGGCGCCGACCTCGCGCGCCAGCTCGTGCCCTTGCCCGAGCCCGCCGGGGTTGCCCGCCGGGTTGCCCGCGATGCCGTGGTAGCGCAAGCGCCACTCCCTGTGGTGATCGAAGCCGCCCGAGGCGAGCATGACCCCGCGCCGCGCCCGCACGATCACCGTCGCGCCCTCGCGCTCCACCTCCACGCCGACCACCCGGTCGCCCTCGGTGATCAGCCGCCGCGCCGGGCTCGAGAGCCACAGCGGCACCTTCCCCTGCACGAACACCGCGTGGCCGAGCGACGCCGTGAGCGATCCGCCGATCCCCGTCAGCCGCTTGCCCCGCACGAGGCCGCCGAGCACGCGGAAGGCGAACCGCACGCCGCGGAGGAACCCGTCGAACGTCACCCACGAGCGCTGCAGCTGCCACAGGTCGTCGGTGAGCATCGGCAGCGGCATCGACACGCGCTGCGTCCGGGCGAGCTCGCCGAGGCGCTTGGCGTCGAACGGCCGTGACTCGAGCGCCCGACCGATCTTGCCGCCGGGGAGCTCCGGGTAGTAGTCGGGGTAGTCCTTCGAACGCAGGAACCGCACGCCGTACCGCTCGGCCGTGGTGACGTAGTCATCGACGCCGTCCACGAACGCGGCGCGCCGCTCCGGCGATGCCGATCGCTCGCCGTCGCCGACCGTGCGAGCGAGGTACTCCAGCGCCTCCTCGCGCGAGTCACCGACCCCATCCCGCCGCATCAGCGGGTTGTTCGGCAGCCACAGGCCGCCTCCCGACATGCCCGTGCTGCCCGCCCAACGCTCCGTGCTCTCGATGACGAGCACGCTCAGGCCCTCGTCGATCGCTCCCAGCGCGGTCGCGAGCCCGGCGGCCCCCGAGCCGACCACGACGACGTCGAACTCCTGCGATTCCATCGGATCCTCCTCTTCCGGACGACGTTGTCCGGTTGATGCCGATGCTAGGCCCCGCGCGGTGTGCGCGCCAGGGCTCGACGCCGTGTTGCACGGCGCGCTCCGGAGGCGTCATGTCGCCCGCCGTGGCTTCTGACAGTCGAGAGCCGGCGGAGGATTCGCCGCTCGCCAAGCGCCTGCTGATCGGCGCACCCCTCACCAACGAAGAGCTCGAGGGTCAGGCCGCGTGACCCGCGGGTGCCGTCAGCGGGCGACCGCGGGCACCGCGGCGTCGGCGAGCAGCCCGACCATCCGGTCGGTGAAGCCCGGCTCGGTCGCCAGCACCACACGGTGGCGCGCGCCGTCCACCGCGGGCCAGCCCCGGTGCATCGAGCGCAGGTCGGCGCTCGTGCGCCCGCGGTTCGGGCCGTGCGTCGTGTCGATCTCGATCGGCACCACCGGCGCGAGCGACACGGTCGCGAGGCCCGCCGCGATGCCCACGGCGAGCGCATCGTGGTTGCCGGCGCAGCGGCGGCCGGTCTCGCCGCGATAGAAGTCGTAGTAGAAGTCGAGGATGCGCGCGCAGTAGCGCCCGATCTCTCCCCCGGCCGCGAGCGCGCCGAGGTGGTGCTCCTCGAGCATGTCGCGCATCGTCACGTCGAGCCCGACGAACGTGCAGGTCCACGCGGCCTCGACCACGCGCTGGGCGGCCTCGGGATCGTGCCAGATGTTCGCCTCCGCCGCCGCGGTGATGTTGCCGGGCGCGAGGAAGTTGCCGCCCATGATCGTGACCTCGCGGATCCGCTCGGGCAGGGTGGGGTCGGCCTCGAGCGCGGCGGCGAGGTTCGTGAGCGGGCCGACCGCGACGAGGTGCAGCCCGCCGGGGCGCTCGTGGCTCAGGCGCAGGATCAGCTCCACGGCGGTCTCGTCGGCGAGGGCCGGCACGAACGAGGTGTCGGCGTGACCGCCCTGGCCGTCCTCGCCGTGCACCTCGGTCGAGAAGGTGGCGGTGCGTCCGTCCGACGGTCCCTCGGCGCCGCGCGCCACGGGCACATCCGAGCGCCCGGCCATGTCGAGCACGAACGCGGTGTTGCGCGCCGCCGTGTCGACGTCCACGTTGCCCCACGTGGTGGTACACGCGACGAGCTCGATCTCGGGCGAGAGCGCGGCGGTGAGGATGGCGAGGGCGTCGTCCACCCCGGTGTCGACGTCGAGGATGATGCTGGTGGTCACCGGGAGAGTCTAGTTTCCGCGAGACAGCATGTTCGCGCCGAGACGGTGGCGTCCGGCCACCGTCTCGGCGCGATGTTGCTGTCTCGGCGCGGGATTGCCGTCTCGCTGGCCCGTCAGGCCGGGACGAGCGCGTCGGCCGTGACGACGAGCGCGCCGTCCCGCGCGTCGAGCCGCACGCGGCCGCCGTCGGTCAGCTCGCCCGACACGAACAGATCGGCGATGCGGTCGTCGACCTCGCGCTGGATGAGCCGGCGCAGCGGCCGGGCGCCGTACTCGGGCTCGTAGCCGTGCTGGGCCAGCCACTCGATCGCCGCGTCCGATACCTCGAGCGACACCTCGCGCGCGGACAGCCGGTTCCGCGTGGCGCCGAGCAGCAGGTCCACGATGCGGCGCAGCTGCTCGCGGTCGAGCTTGCGGAACAGCACGATCTCGTCGATCCGGTTCAGGAACTCGGGGCGCATCGCCTCACGCAGCCGCCCCATCACGCGGTCGTGCAGGTCCTTCTCGTCGTACTCGGAGCCGCTCGCCGAGAACCCGATCGCACCCCCGCGCGCGGCGAGGAACTCCGAACCGAGGTTCGAGGTCATCACCACCACGGTGTTGCGGAAGTCGACGGTGCGGCCCTGGCCGTCGGTCAGGCGCCCGTCGTCGAGCACCTGCAGCAGCAGGTTGAACACGTCGGGGTGGGCCTTCTCGATCTCGTCGAAGAGCACGATCGAGTACGGGTTGCGGCGCACGCGCTCGGTGAGCTGTCCGGCCTCGTCGTAGCCGACGTATCCCGGAGGGGCGCCGACCAGCCGCGCGACCGTGTGACGCTCGCCGAACTCGCTCATGTCGAAGCGCACGATCGCGCCCTCGTCGTCGAACAGGCTCTGGGCGAGCGCCTTGGCGAGCTCGGTCTTGCCCACGCCGGTGGGGCCGAGGAAGAGGAACGAGCCGACCGGGCGGCGCGCATCGCCCATCCCGGTGCGGCTGCGGCGCACGGCCCGGGCGACCGCCCGCACGGCGTCGTCCTGCCCGATGACGCGCGCGTGCAGCTCGTCCTCGAGGGTCGCCAGGCGCTCGCGCTCGCTCTCGGTCAGGCGGTTCACCGGGATGCCGGTGGCGCGGCTGACGACCGCCGCGATCTCCGGCTCGTCGACCACGGCCTCGGCGGGCGTGCCCGAGGCGGTGGCCTCGTCGATCCGCCGCTGCGTCTCGACGATCTCGTCGCGCAGGCGCGAGGCCTCCTCGTAGCGCTCCGCCGCCACCGCGGCGTTCTTCTCCGACTCCAGGGCGGCCAGCCGCTCCATCAGGGCCGTCGTGTCCACCGGCGCCCCCAGCCGGAGCCGCAGCCGGGCGCCGGCCTGGTCGATGAGGTCGATGGCCTTGTCGGGCAGCACGCGCTCGGTCAGGTAGCGGTCGCCGAGCTCGACCGCGGCGCGCAGGGCGTCGTCGGTGAATCGCACGCCGTGGTGCTCCTCGTACGCCGGCCGCAGGCCGCGCAGGATCTCCACGGCGTCGGCGATCGAGGGCTCCCCCACCCGCACGGGCTGGAAGCGGCGCTCGAGCGCGGCGTCCTTCTCGATCGTGCGGTACTCCTTGAGGGTCGTGGCGCCCACGAGGTGCAGCTCGCCGCGAGCCAGCCGGGGCTTGAGGATGTTGCCCGCGTCCATCGATCCGTCGCCGCCGCCACCGGCGCCGACCACGGTGTGGATCTCGTCGAGGAAGAGGATCAGCTCGCCCCGCTGCTCGACGACCTCGTCGATCGTCTTCGTCAGGCGCTCCTCGAAGTCGCCGCGGTAGCGGGTCCCCGCGAGCATGGCGGGCAGGTCGAGGGCGACGACGCGCTTGTCCTTGAGCTGGTCGGGCACCTCGCCGGCCACGATCGCGCGCGCCAGTCCCTCGACGATCGCCGTCTTGCCGACGCCCGCCTCACCCACGAGGACGGGGTTGTTCTTGGTGCGACGCGAGAGGATCTCGATGGTCTGCTCGATCTCGTCGGCGCGGCCGATCACGGGGTCCAGCAGCCCGTCGCGCGCGCGGGCCGTGAGGTCGGTGCCGTACCTCTCGAGCATCGACCCGCCCTGCGGCTCCGGTTCGCCGGCGCCCTCCGCCGCCACCGTCTCGCGCGCGCCCTGCGTGAGGGCCTCGGGCGTCACGCCCGACTGGGCGAGGACGTGTCCGGCGGGCGAGTCCTGCGCCAGCACGAGCGCGAAGAACACGTGCTCGGGGTCGATGTAGGTGGCCCCCGCGGAGCGGGCGACCTGGTAGGCGTGGAACATCGCGCGCTGCACCGCGGCGGTGATCACCGTCTCGGCCGTCTGCACAGGGGCGCCCGCCTGCGGCAGGCGCTGCTCCGTCTCGTCGCGCAGGGCGGCGGGGTCGGCGCCCACGCGGCGCACGGCCTGCATCACCGTGTCGTCGTCGAGCAGGACGCGCAGCACGTGCAGCACGTCCATCTCGACCTGGCCGCGCCCGTGCGCGAAGGCGCCGGCGCGCTGCAGCAGCTCCTGGGTGCGGGCGCTGAGGAAGCGGCTGAGGTCGATGGAACGCGCGGAGCGGGCACGCTCGCCCTGCAGATAGCGGGCGAGAAACTCGTCGAACGCTCCGAGACCGTCCTGAGGGAAGTCGGGCATTCTTCGTCCTCCAAACTTGAGCGGTGCATCATCAACTTTAGAAGTTGAGTGCAGGTGTATCAAGTTGAACGGCCACACGTCACGGCCTATTCCCAGCGCCGCGAGGCTCGCGTTGATACCTAGAGGCGCTAGGTTTCTTTTACCTAGAACCACAAGGGATGATCGGAGGCGCGCGATGCGCATCGACAAGGACCTGGTGGCGGCCTCCGCCACCCCACTCGTGCTCGCGATCCTCGCGGACGGCGAGCTCTACGGCTACGCGATCCTCAAGCGCGTCAGCGAGCTGTCGGGCGGGCGCATGGAGTGGACCGACGGCATGCTTTACCCCCTGCTGCACCGGCTGGAGCGCGGCGGTCTGCTGCGCGCCACGTGGGGCACCTCGGATTCCGGCCGGCGCCGCAAGCACTATGCCATCACCGACGCGGGGCGGGCGCAGCTGGCCGAGCGACGCGCGCAGTGGGAGGTCGTCGCCGACGTCATGACGCAGGTCTGGCACTCGCGCCCCGCGCTGCCGGGCGGCGCGACGGAGGCGTGGGCGTGATGCGCGCCGAGGTGGAGGCGCAGGTCGCCCAGTGGCGCGGCTATCTGCAGCGTCATCAGGCGATCGCCGCGGCCGATCTCGACGAGCTCGAGGATCACCTGCGCGCGCAGATCGACGACCTCGCGGCGGCGGGACTGGCCGACGACGAGGCCTTCCTCGTCGCGATCAAGCGCATGGGCGGCAGCGACGCGATCTCGCGCGAGTTCGCCCGCGAGCACACCGAGCGCATGTGGAAGCAGCTCACCGTCACCGAGGACGAGCCCGCGGCGCGCCGCTGGGAGCCGGCCGTCGCGATCGGGCTGGGCGCGGGAGCCGGGATCTCGGTGGTCGTGCTCATCCTGCTGTTCTCGTGGGGCGGCCCCTTCGGCAGCATCGCCGCGAACAACGCCCTCTTCCGCACCCTGCCGACTGTGGTGTTCGCCTTCCTCGCGGCGTACTTCGCGTGGAAGCGCCACGCCGCCGCGCGCACCGTCCTGGCCCTCGGTGCGGTGTTCGCCCTGCTCCTGGCCGCCCAGGTCCTCATGCCGTTCCCCGAGTCCCTCGGCACGACCGAGGTGCTCACGGTCATCCACCTCCCGGTCGCGGCCTGGGGCCTGGTCGGGCTCGCGTACGCGGGCGGCCGCTGGCGCGATCACGCGGCGCGCATGGATCTGGTGCGCTTCACCGGCGAGTTCGCCGTGTACTACGTGCTCCTCGCCCTGGGCGGCGGGGTGCTGATCGGGCTCACCGGGGCCGTGCTCTCGCTGGCCGGCACGGATCCGAGCGTCGCCGTCGGCTGGATCCTGCGGATCTGCATCCCCGGCGCCGTGCTCGTGGCCGCATGGCTCGTCGAGGCCAAGCAGAACGTGATCGAGAACATCGTGCCGGTGCTCACCCGGGTCTTCACGCCGCTGTCGACGCTCGCGCTGCTGTGGATGCTCGTCGTCCTCGCCACCGCCGGATCGCTGGCGCTCGTCGATCGCGACCTGCTCATCCTCATGGACGGCGTGCTCATCCTCGTCCTGGCCCTGACGCTGTACACGATCTCGGCGCGCGACGCCCTCGCCCCGCCGGCATCGTTCGACGCCCTGCAGCTCGGCATGCTCGCGGTGGCGATCGCGGTCGACCTGCTGGCCCTCGCCGCCATGGTCACCCGGATCGCCGAGTGGGGACTCAGTGCGAACAAGACCGCCGCCGTGGGGTTGAACGTGCTGCTGCTCGTCCACCTCGCGTGGCAGGCCTGGCTGACGCTGCGGTTCCTGCGCCGCCGCGGCGGTTTCGCCGCGCTCGAGCGCTGGCAGACGTCGTTCCTGCCGGTGTACGCGATCTGGGCGGCGGTCGTCGCGCTGGCCTTCCCGTTCCTCTTCGGGTTCGCGTGAGCGGTTCCTAGACTGACCGCATGCGGGAGTTCTGGCGCGGCGTCACCACCCTCGGCCGCGGGTTCGGGTGGTGGCGTCGCGCGCCCCGGTTGATGGCGGCGGGACTCATCCCGGCCGCCGTGGTGGCCGTGCTCTTCAGCGCCGCGCTCATCACGCTGGGCTTCGCGCTGCCGGGCATCGCGCAGTGGGCCACGCCGTTCGCCGACGCCTGGGACCCCTTCTGGGCGACGGCGCTGCGCGTGGTGGTGGCGCTGGCGGTGATCGTCGGTGCGGGCGCACTGGCCGTCCTCGCCTTCACGGCCGTGACGCTCCTCGTGGGCGAGCCGGTGTACCACCGCGTCTGGCGATCGGTGGAGCAGGCCACCGGCGGCGCGGTGCCCGATGCGCGCTACTCGCTCGCCAGCGCGGCGGGCGACGGCGTCTCGCTCGTGGTCCGCGGCATCGGGATCGGCGTGCTGTCGCTGCTCGTGGGCCTCATCCCGGTCGTGGGCGCGGTGCTCGCCGCGGTCGTCGGCATCGCCCTGGGCGGCTGGACACTGGCCGACGAGCTCACCCAGCGCGGACTCACCGCCCGCGGGCTCACGGCGCGGGACCGCCGGCGGCTGCGGCGCGGCGCCCGGGCGCGGGTGCTCGGCTTCGGCGTGGCGACGCACCTGTGCTTCCTCGTGCCGGGCGGGGCGATCGCCGTCATGCCGGCGGCCGTCGCCGGCGCGACGCTGCTGGCCCAGGAGCTCGCGGCGGCTACTCCGCCGATGCCTGATGCGCCGCCTTCGCGGCGCGCATGAGCAGGATCAGGCCGATCGCGCCCGGCACCGCGAGGGCGAGGGCGACGAGCGGGTGGGCGTACTGCCCCGTGAGCGCGCCGAGTGCCACCGCGAGCAGCAGCAGCTGCGCCACGATGCCGCCCGATCGTCCCCACGAGCGATCGGTGAGCACGGCGACGGCGAACGCGCCCACCCCCACCGCGGCGACGATCGTGAAGACGAGCAGCGCGATCGCCGTGGGCAGCTCGGCGGTGTCGCCGCCCGCCATCGCGACGATCTGCCAGCCCGCCAGCGCCAGCAGGGCGAGCGCCTCGAGGGCGAGGATCGCGGCCGCCAGGCGCGCGACGACGGGGGCTGCGGAGGCAGTGCTCATGCGGGAATCCGATTCTTGATTCATTCAGAAAACCGTTGACTCAGGTCTCCATCTGTAAGAGACTTGTTAACGGTATGTTTCCCCACAGCGTGGTGGGAGCGAGCCACGCTCGCGGCATATCTCAGCGTAATCCCCACCCGAGTTCACGCTGGATCAACCGATTCCCACCACCATATCTAGGAGCATTCCCATGGACTGGCGTGACAAGGCCGCCTGCCTCACCGTCGACCCCGAGCTCTTCTTCCCGGTGGGCAACACCGGTCCGGCGATCGATCAGATCGAGAAGGCCAAGTCGGTGTGCGCGCGCTGCACCGTCACGGAGGTCTGCCTGCAGTACGCCCTCGAGACCGGTCAGGACTCGGGCGTGTGGGGCGGCCTCAGCGAGGACGAGCGCCGCGCCCTGAAGCGCCGCGCCGCGCGCGCCCGTCGCGCCAGCTGACCACAGGCTTCCTCGAAACGGCCTCTCCCCGGAGGGGCCGTTTCGCGTTCGTCAGCGCGCGATCCAGCGCATCGGGATGTCGACGATCACCTCGGTGCCGCCGCCCTCCGGCGAAGTCCAGTCGATCGATCCCCCGAGCTCGCCCTGGATGAGCGTGCGCACGATCTGGGTGCCCAATCCCCGACCGACCTGCCCGGCCGGCAGGCCCGCGCCCGTGTCGCGCACGCGGACGACGAGGCGCTCGTCGCTGCGATCGGCGGTGATCTCGACATCGCCGTCGCTGTCCTTGAGGCCGTGCTCGACCGCGTTGGTGACGATCTCGGTCAGCGCGAGCGCCAGCGGGGTGGCGTACTTGCTCGGCAGCACGCCGAAGTCGCCGCGGCGGTGCGTGCGCGCGAGGGTGTTCGGCGCGGCCGCGACCTCGGCGACGAGGCGCAGCACCCGGTCGAACACGACGTCGAAGTCGACGTTCTGGCTGAGCCCCTCGGAGAGCGTGTCGTGCACGACGGCGATCGAGGCGACCCGGCGCATGGCCTGGCCGAGGGCGTCGCGCGCCTCCTCGGATGGCGTGCGCCGCGCCTGGATGCGCAGCAGCGACGCGACCGTCTGCAGGTTGTTCTTGACGCGGTGGTGGATCTCGCGGATCGTGGCGTCCTTGGTGAGGATCTCCTGCTCCTGGCTGCGCAGCTCCGTCACGTCGCGGGAGAGCACGATGGCACCGACGCGCTGGCCGCTCTCGCGCAGCGGGATGGTCCGCAGCGCGACGGTGACGCCGCGCGCCTGGATGTCGGTGCGCCACGGCGCGCGCCCCGACGCCACCACGGGCAGCGACTCGTCGGCGTCGATCGAGGCGTCCGAGAGCGCGGCGGTGACCTCGGCGAGCGACTCGCCCTCCAGCTCGTCGCCGAAGCCGAGGCGGCTGAACGCGGACAGCGCATTCGGGTTGGCGAACGTGACAACGCCGTCCGCGTCGAGCCGGATGAGGCCGTCGTTCGCGCGCGGCGCGCCGCGGCGGGCACCGGTGGGAGCGTCCGGGTCGGGGAAGCCGCCCGTGGCGATCATGCCGAACAGCTCGTCGGCGCACTCGTTGAACGTGATCTGCTGGCGCGAGGGGGCCCGCACCTCGCCGAGGTTGCTGTGGCGGGTGAGCGCGCCGATCACGCGCGGCTCGTCGTCGACGCGGCGCACGATCGGCACCGCGCGCACGCGCGTCGGCGTCTCCTCGAACCACTCGGGAGAGGTCGAGTCGACGATCCTCAGCGTGGCGACGGCCTCGCGCACCTGGCTCTGCCACTGCGGCCGGATCCGCTCCCCCACGATGTCGCGGTAGAAGAGGGTGGCGGCGCTGCTGGGGCGCACGTGCGCCACGGCCAGGTAGGAGTCGTCGGCGGTGGGCGCCCAGATCACGATGTCGGCGAACGACAGGTCCGCCAGCAGCTGTCCGTCGGCGGCCACCTTGTGCAGCCATTCGATATCGGATTCGCTCTGGATGCCCTGGGCCGAGACGAGATCACTGAGGGTCGACACCGCTTCAGTCTAGGCTCGCCGCCCCGCCGCGACGGGGCCGCGCGTCACGCCGCCTGCCGACGCGCATCGCGCCGCCGGTCGGCACCGGGCTCGCGCCGCCGCCGGGCCTCGGCACCCCGCCGCTCACCGGCCCTGCCCCGCCCGCCGTCGGCCGGGGCCGCCGCCAGTGGTGCCTCGAAGGGCGCGGCGAACCGGCGCACGGCCTGGGCCAGCGCGGACCGCGGCGAGGTCTGGGCGACCGGTCGTGCGGCCAGCAGCGCGGCATCGGCGGCGCGGGGATCGTGCGGCAGGAACGCCACGTCGGCGACGCCCGCGAACCGCTCCAGGGCGCGCCGCACCTGCCCGCGCGCGTCGGCGCCGAGCGCGCCGGTGCGCAGCCGGTTCACGACCACGTGCACCGGCGTCTGCCCCACGAGGGCCCGCAGCTCGGCGTGCGCGCGGATGAAGCGGGCGATGCCGACGGGATCTGCCGTCGCCACCGCGATCACGTGATCGGCGTGCTCGAGCGCGGCCAGCGTGGCCGCGTTGCGCCGAGGCCCCTCCAGGTCGCTCACGATCTCCTCGTCGCGCTCCAGCGGCGCGCCCACATCGACGATCGTCTGCGGCGACCACGTCCGGGCGGCCTCCAGCACGGCACCGAGGCGCCCGGCCGAGAGCTCCGGCCAGCGCGACGGGCGGTTCAGGCCGGTGAGCACGTCGACGTCGGTGCCCGCCCCGCCCAGCGGCACGGCGATGCGCGTGAGCTCGGCGGCGTCGAGCGCACCGGTGGCCGCCCGCCGGCACGCCGCGGCCACGCCCGGGCTCTCCTCCGGCAGGCCCAGCCCGACGGCGATCGACGGCGCGTGCGTGTCGGCGTCGATGAGCGCCGCCCGCCGTCCGCGCGAGCCCAGCGCCGCCGCGAGCTCGACCGCGACCGTGGTGCGGCCGGGCGCCCCCTGCGGCCCCCACACGGCGATGATGCGGCCCGTCGGCGGCGCCGCGACCGGCGCGATCCCCGCCTGTGCGGCCGCGACGATGCTGCGCGCGTACGACTCGAGCGGCAGCGGCGCCGAGAGGCCGAACGACACCGCCAGGCGCGCGTCGGCGGGGCGCGAGGCGAGCGCGACGATGCGCACGGCCTGTCGATCGCACGCGGCCACGAGCTCCGGCGTCAGCACGCCGCGCGCGGCGCCGACGATCATGAGCTCCGCGGGGGCGAGCGCCTCGTGCACGCGGGTGCCGGGCGCGATCGCCTCGGCCACGACCGCGAGCGCGGGGCCGGCGATGAGCACCTGATGCCCGTCGGCCTCCAGCTCGGCGGCGATCCGCGGGCCGTGCGGCTCGTCCAGCGCCAGCACGATCCTCATCCGGCACCGCCCGTCGGCACGACCGAGAGCGCGGAGCCGGCCGCGACCGCGGCGAGCACGGCGCCGACGTCGGCCCGCTCGACCACGAGCTCCACGCTGGTCTGCCCGGCCGCCATGACCCCGTCCGCCCGCACGATCGCCGCCACGGTGGCATCGGCGACGAGCACCCGTGGCGGGTCGAACCCCTCCTCCGTGGCGGGCGCCTCCCACAGCTCCACGGCCGTGCCGGTGTCGACGGCGCCGGGGACCTCGGCCGCGCTGCGCACGACGACCGTGGTCACGCTGGCCGACGAGCCGACGGCGTCGGCCGGCACCAGCTCGCCCTCGCCGATCGTCCGCTGCGCCACCACGCCCTCGTCCAGCTGCTCCGGCGTCAGGTACAGGCCCTCCACCTGCCCGAGCCCCACGTCGACGACGTGCAGGTCGGACGCGGTGACGGTCTGCCCCGGCACGATCGTGGCGGAGGCGGCGAGCACGGGCACGGTGTGCCGCGAGGCGGCCACGACGCCCCACACGCCGGCGACCGAGACGACGATCAGGGCGATGCCGACGAAGAACCGGGCGTCGCTCCAGAAGGCGCGTTTGCGGATCATGCGCCCATGGTGGCAAAAGCGACGCGCCGATCGCGGAAGTTATCCACAGTTGCGCGGCGTCTCAGGTGCGGCGCGGATAATCGATGGCATGGCGGAACTCGGAGACGGCGACGCAGCCGTGCCCTCGCGTCACCTCGCGCCGGCACAGGTCGCCGAGCTCCTCGACGTCGACGTGAGCGCGGTGATGGCCCTCGTGCACGAGGGCCGGCTGCGCGGCCTGCGCGTGGGGTCGCCCGCGGTCTGGCGGATCGATCAGACGAGCGTCGAGCGCTACCTGGAGGAGCAGGCCGAGGAGGCCCGTCGGATGGCGCTGTGGAACGAGTCGCGCATCGCCAGCTTCCCCGAGCTGTGGGGCAGCACCGGACCGCGGCCCTGACGCCCGTCGGCCTCAGCCGAGCACCGAGCCGGTGTCGGCATCGGCGCGCACCCACGCGATCGCCGTCGTCGGCACGATGCGGAAACCGGCGACGTCGGCCGGCCGCCGGGGCTCGTCGAGCGCGTGCAGTGCGAGGTCGAGGTGGTCGGCGCCGACGCGATCGAGGGTGCCGGTGATCGCGCGCCCGCCGATCACGCCGAGCGTGACGGGGACGCGACGGCGGGCGAGGTCGCGCAGCGCGAAACCGAAGGTGATGCGATCGGCCATCCGGTCGGGCGCCGCGACCGCCCGCGCGCTGCGCAGCAGGACGGGCTCGGCCGCGCCGACGGCGGTGAGCGCGGCCAGGGGCACGAGCAGCACGCCGCCGGGGGCCGTGCGCGATCGGGCCGCGATCCAGTCGGCCCCCACCGCCGCGACGGACAGCTCGTGGCGCGTGCCGTCGGCGACCTCCACGGCCAGCGGATCGTCGCCGCCCGCGAGCGCGCGGAGGCGATCGCGCAGGCCGAGCCGCGCGATCCGCAGCCGCTCGGCCTCGGAGTCCAGCGCGGCGCGCTCGGCGTCCCACTCCGCCGAGAGCTGGTCCTCGAGGTCCTGGAAGAAGCTGTCCCACCGCACGCGACGACCGTAGACCATCGCGTTTGGCAATGGGTAGTTCTCCACAGGCGCGATGCTCACAGGCATAAATGCCATCGCGCTACGGTCGACTAACTTCTGATCGCGCCGGCGCCCTGCGCAGGGACACAGAGAGGAGCCCCGATGTCCGTTCCCCTGCCCCACCCCGCGAGGCGCCGCGCGCGCACGTCGCTCGACGTCGACGAGATGTTCGCGCGACAGCGCACCAGCACGCGCGACCTGCCGGATCCCCGGCCCCTGCTCGAGGGCCTCTCGCGCGGCGTGCTCGAGGTGCTGGCCGGCGTGCGCGAGGCCGAGCAGCTGGCCCGCTGGCTGGACGAGGAGCCGTACCGATCGCTGCTGACGCGGTCCAACCTCGCCAAGCGCTCGCGCAGCGCGCGCCGCCAGCCGGCCCGCCACCCGAGCTACGCGATCCGATCCATCCGCTCCACGGAGCCCGCGGACGGGGTCGTCGAGGCGGTCGTCGTGGTGACGATGCCGGGCCGCACGCGCGCGATCGCGATGCGCCTGGAGGGCATGGACCGCCGCTGGCGCGCCACGTCCCTCGCGATCCTCTGACCCCGCGTCAGGACGCGTCGGCCGACCGACGTGCCCGCGCCAGCTCGTCGGACTGGCGCGCGAGCCGATCCTCCAGCTCGTCGACGCGCCGGCGCAGCTCCAGGATCCTCCGCACGCCGGGCAGCGTGACCCCCTCCTCCCCCAGTGCGAGCACCTCGCGCAGGCGCTCGATCTCGTCCGCCGAATAGCGGCGCTGATTGCCCTGGGACCGGTCGGGCTGCACGATCTCGAGCGCGTCGAGACGGCGCAGCTGGGCGGCCGGAACCCCCAGCAGGGCGGCGACCTGCCCGATCGTGTAGAACGGCTCGTCCGAGAGGATCCGGTCCGTCGCCCTGCCGTCGCCTCGCGCGGCGTCCTCGCCCACGGTGCGTCCTCGTTCCTCGGTCATCGGCGATCCCTTCGCCGTTTCTTGCGCGTTCGTCGCAGGTATCTTATAACTGCATTTGCAGGTTTGCTTCGCTCCGATTCGGAGGCCGGCCTGCACGATCATCCGCGGCGCCGCCCAGTGCGGTCCTCGCTGTGCCCGCTGCGGCCGGCCTCCCCACGCAGGGAGGTTCCATGTCGTTCACGACCCCGTCCGCGATCACGGCACCGGCCCCGGGGGCCGACGCGTCGCCCCGCACGCCGCTGCGCATCGGGATGGTGGCCCCGCCGTGGTTCGCGCTGCCACCCGCCGGCTATGGCGGCACCGAGGCCGTGGTGGCGGGCCTCGTCGACGCGCTCGTGGCTCGCGGACACGAGGTCGTGCTCGTGGGCGCGGGCACCAACGGCACGCGCGCCCAGGAGTTCCACGCCGCGTACGACGCCCCGCCCACCGCCCGCCTCGGCGAGCCGGTGCCCGAGGCGATCGCCGCGGCGTTCGCGCGGCGCGCGCTCGAGGAGGCCGGCGTGGACATCGTCCACGACAACACGCTGTGCGGCCCGCTGCTGGCCGGCGGCCGCGCCGCGCCGACCGTCGTCACGATGCACGGTCCGGTCGCGGGAGAGAACGGCCGCTACCACGAGCTGCTCGGCCGCAGCGTGTCGGTGGTCGCGATCTCCGACGCGCAGCGGCGCGCGAACCCGCGCATCAACTGGTGCGGGACCGTGCACAACGCGATCGATGTGGCGTCGTTCCCCCTGCGCGAGCGCAAGGACGACCTCCTCCTGTGGATCGGGCGCTTCAGCCCCGACAAGGCGCCCCACCTCGCGATCGATGCCGCCCGGGCGGCGGGGCGGCGGATCGTGCTCGCCGGCAAGCTCAACGAGCGCGCCGAGCACGCGTACTTCGACGCGGAGGTCCGCCCGCGCCTCGGCCGCGATGCCGAGTACGTCGGGGAGGCCGACGCGGCGCTCAAGCGGGAGCTGTTCGCGGCCGCGCGCGCCCTCGTCTTCCCGATCCAGTGGGAGGAGCCGTTCGGCATGGTGATGGTGGAGGCGATGGCGTGCGGCACGCCCGTGGTCGCCACCCGGCGCGGCAGCGTGCCCGAGGTCGTGGCGCACGGTCACACGGGCGTCGTCGTCGATCCCGACGCCGGGCCGCGTGAGCTGGCCGCGGCGATCGCGGCCGCCGAGGAGCTGGACCCGCGGGAGTGCCGTCGGCACGCCGAGCAGCGCTTCGATCTCGCCGTGATGGCGGAGGGGTACGAGCGCGTCTACCGCTCCCTGCTCGAGCCGGTGGAGCTGTACGAGGACGAGGACCGGGACGCGGCCGGTCTCGTCGCCGCTTGACGCACCGACACGCACGACGCGCCCGCGCCGAGGCAGCGATGTCTGGCCGCTGTCTCGGCGCGGGCGCGTGTGTCGCGGGCGGGTGACTCAGCCGAACAGCGCGGCGGCTTCCTGGTATCGCGAGAGCGGCACGGTGTTGAGCTCGCCGAGGGCGTCCTGGAACGGGACCCGCACGATCTCCGTCCCCTGCATGGCGACCATCTGCCCCCACGCGCCGTCCACGAGCGCGTCGATCGCGTGCAGGCCCAGCCGGGTCGCGAGCACGCGGTCGAAGCCCGAGGGGGCGCCGCCGCGCTGGATGTGGCCGAGCACGGTCGCGCGGGTCTCGATGCCGGTCTTCTGCTCGATCAGCGGGGCCAGCAGCTCGCCGATGCCGCCCAGTCGCGGCCGGTTGAACGCGTCGAGGCCCTTGTCGCTGTAGGCCTCCTCCTGGCCCTTCATGATGAAGCCCTCGGCCACCACGACGAGCGGTGCGCGGCCGCGATCGTGGGCCGAGATCACCTGCTCGCAGATCTCGTCGAGCGAGAGCGGGACCTCGGGGATGCAGATGATGTGCGCGCCCGCGGCCATGCCGGAGTGCAGCGCGATCCAGCCGACGTGGCGCCCCATCACCTCGGCGACCATGCACCGCTGGTGCGAGTCGCCCGTGGTGCGCAGGCGGTCCATCGCCTCGGTGGCGATGTTGACGGCCGTGTCGAAGCCGAACGAGTAGTCGGTGGCGCGCAGGTCGTTGTCGATGGTCTTCGGCACGCCCAGCACGTTGATGCCGTCGTTGTAGAGGCGCTGCGCGGCCGCCAGGGTGCCCTCGCCGCCGATCGCGATGATGCCGTCCAGGCGGTGGCCGTACATCGTCTTGGCGATGTTCTCGGGGCCGCCCCGCTCCCCCTCGTACGGGTTGGTGCGGCTGGTGCCCAGGATGGTGCCGCCGACCTTCGACAGGCCCTTCACCTCGTGGCGGGTGAGCGGGAAGAAGTCCGCGTCCACCAGCCCGCGCCAGCCGTCGCGGATGCCGACGAACTCGATGTCGTAGGTCTCGGTGCCCTTCAGCACCGCGCCGCGGATGACGGCGTTCAGGCCGGGGCAGTCGCCGCCGGAGGTCAAGATTCCGATCTTCATGCGCGCCCCACAGCCGTTCGGGTCGACTGCCGCACGCAGGTGACGTTTCCGATCTTCATGGCGCCAGCCTAGAGCCTGGATCGCCGCCGCGGGCGCGGCCTCACGGGCGACCCGCGAGCCGGCGCATCACTCCCCGCCGAGTGCCTCGCGCGTGAGGTGCATGAGGGCCGCCAGCTGCACGGAATCGCTCGACGTCGGGTCGACCGCCTCGCCGTCCAGGGCGCGGGCCGCGAGGCCCTGCTTCTGGTCGATGAGCTCGGCGATCTTCGTGTCGATCGTGTGGGCGGCGATGATCCGCCACGCCGTGACGGGCTCGTCCTGGCCGATGCGGTGGACGCGGTCGATCGCCTGCGTCTGCTCGGCCGCGGTCCAGCTCAGCTCCGCCAGCACGACGTTCGAGGCGACCTGCAGGTTCACGCCGACGCCCGCCGCCGTGAGCGAGCAGACGATGATGCCGACCTCGGGGTCGTTCGTGAACGCGTCGATCGCCTCCTGGCGGGCCGCGCTCGTCTGATCGCCGCGGATCGACACCGCGCGGATGCCGTTGGCCGCGAAGAGGGCCTCGGCCTGGTCCATGACGTCAATGTGCTTGGCGAAGAAGACGACCTTGCCGACCGAGCGCTGCAGCTGGGCCGCGTAGTCGGCCGCAAGCCCGGCCTTGGCCTGGCCGATGCGGCGCACCATGGCGAAGACGTTGTCGCCGTCGGTGCCGGCCGCCTTCGACTCGTCGAGCTCGCCCTGGGCGACCAGGCGCACGATGTCGGCGTCGATCTCGCCCTCGGCGAGCCCGCGGTCGCCGCGCGCCTCGACGATGCGGCGGTAGCGTGCCGCGAGTCGCTCGGCGAGCTGGCGCTCGGCCTCGCGGATGCTGCGTCCGAACTCGTCGTCGAGCTGCACCGGCATGTCGGCGATGAGCTTGTCGGGGAGGTCGGCGGCGACGTCCTTCTTGCGGCGGCGCACGATGCCCATCGAGATCACCGCGTCGCGCGCCGCGGGGTAGAACGCCTTGTCGGCCGGCGTGAGCCCGGTCGCCTCGAGCTTGTCCATGAGCTCCGGGCCCGGCTTCTCGCCGTTGGTCCAGCCGAGGAAGCGCCAGATCGCGTCGAAGTCCTCGACGTCGTTGATCAGCGGGGTGCCGGTGAGGGCCATGAGCAGCGAGTCGCCACCGGGCGTGGTCTCGCGGATGCGCTGCGCGAGGGCGAGCACGTTCTGCGAGCGCTGCGACGAGAGGTTCTTGATGAAGTGCGCCTCGTCGACGACCATGCCGCGCAGCCCGATCCGGGCGAGCCAGCCGAGGTGGCGATCGAGGATCTCGTAGTTGACGATGAAGACGTCGGCGAAGGCGTCGACGTCCTGCCCGTCGCCCATGATGACGGTGGCGCGGCGCTGGGGCGTCCAGCGCTCGACCTCGCGCGCCCAGTTCATCTTCACGACGTTCGGCACGACGACCACGAGCGGATAGGCGTTCGCCACGGAGGCGGCCAGTACGGACTCGGCGGTCTTGCCGAGGCCGGGCTCGTCGGCGAGCAGGAACGAGCGGTGCCCGGCCCGCACGGCCTCGAGGAAGCGGGCCTGGTGCACCATGACCTCGAGCCCCTTGGGCGAGAGGTGGTCGAACTCCGGCACGGGCGGAAGGTCCATGACGGCCGAGCCGCCGCCGGCACCGGTCTCGAACGCCTTGTACAGCGGGCCCATCAGCTCCCAGCCGTCCAGGCGACGGCGCGGCTGCGACGCGGGCTTGCTCGTCAGGTCGGGCGCAAGGAACGGGTTCGCCTCGATGCGCGACTCGATCTGCGGCGGCGTGACCGCCCGCTCGGCGGCCACGGGCGGAACCGGGCCGGCGGCCGGCTTGGCGTCGGAGATGACGAGCTCCTCCGGCGGCAGCTCCGCCCCGGAGTCGAGCAGCCAGTCGCGGCGCAGGCGCTGAGCCACGGGCGAGGTGGCGTGATCGGCCTCGAGCAGCTGGATGAGCGACGTGTCGCGCGCCGCGGTCTTGGCGAGGATCGTCGCCACGCCGTCGAGGCGCTTGAGCAGCTCGGCGCGGGCGGCGTCGGTGAGCTCCGCGTCCGCCTTGACGCGGGCGCGCTCCTCGCGAACGAGGAACGCGATCACCTGGAACTTGACGCGGTTCGTCGGGCCCAGCTTGTTCCGCTGGGCCTTGGCCTCGACCTCGCGCACCTTGCGGGCGAGGATCGGGATCAGCGGTGCTTCATCGTCGCGTCGTGCGGACGAGGGCCGCTTGCGCTGTCGCGCGGGTGCCGTGGTCGGCATGCTCCTCCTGAGCTGGATGCGACCGGTCCCGCCGGCCGTCGAGAGACCTGCGCGCCCCACGTGCAGAACGGCCCGGATGACCCGGGACGGGATCCGACCGGTGAGGCGCTCGGCTCGCTCACCCGGCGCTGTGCGTCGATCGGATGGCGGCGAGCCACCTCAAGTCTAGGGCATCGGGGTCCGGAACCGCAGAATCGTTCGCGTCGCGAGCCTGCCGACGGTGCCCGAGGACGTGAGGTTGGTAGTGTTACTACATCCGTGGCGACGTCGCACGGAGATTCCGCTCGCAAAGGAGTTCGCGTTGATCCTCGCCCACGACCTCGGGACCACCGGCAACAAGGCGACGCTGGTGAGCAATGAGGGAACGCTGATCACCAGCGTGACCGTCGCCTACGACACCGATTTCGGGCCCGGCGGCAAGGCGGAACAGGACCCCGGCGACTGGTGGCGCGCCTCCTGCGAGGCCACGCGGCGCCTGCTCGAGCGGGCGGGCGTCCGCGCCGATGACATCGATGTCATCTCCTTCTCCGGGCAGATGATGGGCGTGGTCCCCCTCGACGCCGGCGGCGAGGTCGTCCGACCCGCGATCATCTGGGCCGACACCCGGTCCTCCGCGGAGACGGCGACGCTCATCGAGGCGGTCGGAATGGAGCGCGGCTACACGATCACGGGTCACCGCCTCAATCCGACGTACTCCCTGCCGAAGCTGATGTGGCTCCGCGCGCACGAGCCGGAGAGCTTCGCTCGCACCGTCACGGTCGTGCAGGCGAAGGACTACGTCGCGTACCGGCTGACCGGCGTCCTCGCGACCGATCCCTCCGACGCCTCGGGCACCGACGCCTACAGCCAGGCTGACGGGGCCTGGTCGGCGGAGCTCGTCGAGGCCGCCGGGGTCGACGGCCTGCTGCCGGAGATCGTGCCCTCCACGACGGTGATCGGCACCGTCACGCGCGAGGCGGCGGCCGAGGCCGGCCTGATCGCCGGGATCCCGGTCGTGATGGGCGGCGGCGACGGCCCGATGGGCGCGCTCGGCGCCGGCATCGTCGACGAGTCCGACGGCGCCTACGCCTACCTCGGCTCCTCGTCCTGGGTCTCGCTCAGCGCGCCGGAGCCCCTGCACGACCCGCAGATGCGCAGCATGACGTTCAACCACGTCATTCCCGGCCGGTTCGTGCCGACCGCCACCATGCAGGCCGGCGGGGCGTCGCTGCAATGGATCGTCGACACCCTCCGCCCCGGCGGCGAGGCGCGCTACGAGGAGCTGCTCGCCGGCGCCGCGGGCGTCGGCGCCGCGGCGGACGGCCTCTACTTCCTGCCGCACCTGCTCGGCGAGCGCTCGCCGTACTGGAACCCGCGGGCACGCGCCGTGTTCGCGGGCCTGGCGCGCCACCACGGGCCGGCGCATCTGACGCGCGCGGTGCTCGAGGGCGTGGCGTTCAACCTCCGCACGGGGCTGCTCGCGTTCCTCGAGAACGGCAGGACGATCGACAACGTCGATGCCATCGGCGGCGCCGCCAACGGAGCCCTCACGCTCGAGATCCTCAGCAACGTGTGGGGCCGCCGCGTGACGAAGCGTGATCTGGTCGACGAGGCCACCTCGATGGGCGCCGCCGTCGTGGCCGGCGTCGGCGTGGGGATCTTCCCGGACTTCGCCGTCGCCCGCACGCTGAGCGGCCGCCTCGAGTCGGTCGAGCCGCAGCCGCAGACCGCGGCGGCGTATCTCGAGCAGTACGAGCTGTTCATGGACCTGTATCGCCGGGTCGAGCCGTGGTTCGAGATGCTGCCGTGAGCGCGATCGTCCGCACCCTCCTCGGCGACATCGACCCCGCCGCGCTCGGGGCCGTCGACTACCACGAGCACCTCTTCCAGGTGACGCCGCTGCTGCGCGGCGAGGAGCTCGACGATCCGGCGCGCTCGCGGCGCGAGGCGGAGCTGTTCGTGGCCAGCGGGATCGACGCGATGGTCGACGCGACCCCGCTCGGCCTCGGCCGGCGCGTCTCCGACGCCGTCGAGATCTCCCGGCGCACCGGCCTGCGCGTGGTGCACGCCACGGGCGCGCACCACGGCGGGCACTACCCCGACGATCACCCCGTGCGCGCCCTCGACGAATCGGCGCTCGCCGAGCTGTTCACCCGCGAGATCACGGAGGGGTTCACCCAGCCCGCGTGGGAGCAGCCGGCCGCCCCGGTTGCCGGCCCCGCGCCGCGGGCGGGCATCGTCAAGACCGGCATCCGGTTCTGGAACATCGGCGACTTCGAGCGCCGCGTGCTCGCGGCGGCGGCGAGCGCCCACGCGCGCACCGGCGTCGCGATCATGGTCCACACCGAGCACGGCTCGGCGACCCTCGAGGTGCTCGCGCTCCTGGACAGCCTCGGCGTGCCGGCGGATCGCGTGATCCTGGCGCACATGGACCGCAACCTCGACTCCGGCCTGCACCGCGAGCTCGCCGCCGCCGGGGCGTACCTCGGCTACGACGGCCCGGCGCGCCATCAGTACCACTCCGACGAGGCCATCATCGAGTGCGCCGCCCGCGTGGTCGACGGCCACGGGGACCGGCTGCTGCTGGGCGGCGACGTCGCGCGGCGCTCCCGCTACGCGGCCTACGGCGGCATGCCGGGGCTGGCCTACCTGGCGGCCCGCTTCGTGCCGCGCCTGGCGGAGCGGGTCGGCGACGCCGCGGTCGACCGCATCCTCCGCGCGAACCCCGCGAGCGTTCTGGCGTTCTCGCCGCGGGCGTGAACCGCGGCGGGCCTACTCGCGCCGGTAGCGCGACAGGCCCTCCTTCATCTCGCCGATGTGCGCGAGATGCTCGGTGCCGCGTCGCAGCGACACTGCGGCGGTGAGGACGTCGACGACGACGAGGCCGGCGAGCCGGCTGACGGTGGGCGTATACAGGTCGGTGTCCTCGAAGGTCTTCACGGCCAGCACCACATCGGCGAGCGACGAGAGGGTCGAGTCGCTCCCCGTCATCGCAATCACCTTCGCGCCGCGCTCCTTCGCCAGGCGCGCGATCTCGATCACCGATCGCGTCTCGCCGGTGTTGGAGATCGCCATCACGACGGTCGACTCCCCCGCCGTCGACGCGAGCATGAACTGCTGGTGCGGGTCGAACGGCGCCGAGCACGGCAGCCCCAGGACCGCGGCCTTCTGCTCCATGTCGGCCGCGATGATGCCCGAGGCGCCGTGGCCGACGAGCAGCATCGAGCGCGCGGCGATGATGAGATCCGCGGCGCGCGTGAGCTCGTCCACCGAAATGAAGCGGCGCGCGCGGTCGACGCTGCTGATCGAGTGGTCGAAGACCTTCGTCGTGATCGTCTCGACCGAATCGTCGGGCGTGATGCTCGACAGCGTCGAGGGCAGGCCGAGCGCGAGCGACTCGATGAGCGCGAACTTGAACTGCTGGAAGCCCTCGAACCCCAGCGAGGTGCAGAACCGCATGACCGTCGGCTCGCTCACCTTGCACGCGGCGGAGACCACCGCCATCGTCGACTGGCTCACGAACCGAGGATCGGCGAGCACGAGCTCGGCGACCTTGAGCTCCGAGCGGCTCAGCCGCTCGCTGGCCTTGTCGACGTATTCGAGCAGGGGCAGACGATGGTCGTAGCTCACCGCTGACACTCCCGCCTGAGCTCCCTCCCGGGGAAGCACGATCACACCGTCTCGAGTGAGTCGATTATATGAGCGACGGCCTGTTCGGTCGCGCGGCGCACGCTCGCGCCGGTGAACCCTCCCGCGTGCGGCGTCATCACCGTGCGCTCGTGGCGCAGCAGCGGCGTGAGCGCCGGCGGCTCCTGGTCGAACGCGTCGACGGCGTAGCAGCCGATGCGCCCGGTCTCCAGCCCGGCAAGCACGGCGTCCTCGTCGATCAGGGCCGAGCGCGCGGTGTTCACGAGGATCGCGCCGCGGCGCATCGCGTCGACCTCAGACACCGAGATCAGCGGCCCGTCGCCCGTGGGCGGCACGTGCAGGCTCACCACGTCGCACGCCGCGAGCAGATCGGCCAGGCGCTCGTGCCGCTCGTAGCCGGCGGCCTCCGCCACGAAGGGGTCGAAGAAGTGGATCCGCGCGCCGAGCGCGGCGAACATGCCGGCGACCTTCGCGCCGATCGCCCCGAGGCCCACCAGCCCCACGCTCAGCTCGGCGATCTCCCGCCCGCGCACACGCGTCCAGCCGCCCTCGTGCAGCGCGGCGTTCGCCCACGACAGCTCGCGCACGGCGTTCATGACGTGCGCGAGCGCGAGCTCGGCGACCCCCTGCGCGTTCGCGCCGCGGGCGGTGCGCACGGCGACGCCCCGGGCCTCCGCGGCCGCGTGATCGATGTTCTCGCTCCCCGTGCCGTTGCGGCTGATCACCCGCAGATCGGGCGCCGCCGCCAGGACGTCGGCGGTGATCGGCTCGATCCCGGCCAGCCAGCCGACCACGCCCGGCAGCGCCTCGCGGAGGTCGTCGGCGGTGGGAACAAGCCCGGCCGGGGTGATGACGATCGTGTAGCCGCGCTCCCGCAGCGGCGCGAGCTCGGGGATGCCGCTCGGGTCCACGGAGGTCAGCGAGCGGGGCGTGACGAGGATGCGATCCGCGCCCATGGGGGTCACCGGCTCGCGGCCGCGATGGCGACGAGCTCGTCGAAGCGCTCGCCCGAGGGCGGGATGTCGATGTGGAAGACCTCCGCGATCACCTGGGTCCAGCCGTGGATGAAGTAGATCCATCCGTCCACCGGCTCCACGCCGCGGCCCGCACGCTGTGCCTCGGCCTGGTCGAGGAACACGAGATCGCCGCGGTAGTTGAGGTCCCACGCCAGCGCCCCCTCGGGGAACAGCGCCTCGTCGCTGAGCGGCGAGCCCGGTGCGTCCTTGCCGAGGCCCGTGGCGTTGATGACCACCGATTGCGGCGGCAGCTCGGCCAGGACGGCGTCGTTGTCGCTCGCGCTGCCCGCGAGGACCAGCCGCAGCGGCACGTCGGGCGCGCTCTGCTCGTGGATCGCCCGCAGCGCGTCCAGCCGCGGCTGCGACCGGTTCGTCACGGTCACCCGGGCGGGCCGGTCGGCGCCGCGCGCCGGCTGCGAGAGGTACCAGTCGATGGCGATCGCCGATCCGCCCGCGCCGAAGACGCACAGCTCCGCGCCCGTGCGGGCGAAATGACCCTCGGGGATGAAGGCGTCGAGCGCGTGGCCGCTGGAGATGGGGTCCTTCGCGCTCGCGCACAGCCGGCCGTCCGACTTGGAGATGCAGCTGATCTCGTGCATGAGGGTCGCGAGCGGGTCGATCTCGTCGAAGAGGTCGTGCGCCGCGTCGAAGATGTCGATCTTGTGGGTGGTCACGAGGGCGCCGAGGCTCAGCGGGTCGTTCTTGATGAACGTGACGACGGATCGGTAGTCGGCGGCATCCGCGTGGATCGCCACGTCGATGCCCATCATCTCGACGTCGCCGAGGCCGAGCGCGTCGGCCCAGGCGGGGAAGACGCGGCGGATCGAGGAGTGACCGGTTGTGACGCCGATGAAGTAGAACGTCGGCTTCGCTGCCGGCGTGAGCGTCCTCGGGGTGAGGGTCGGATACATGGATGAGGTCCTGTCCTTCTGGGATGTGGCGGTGCTGCCGCCTGGTGCTCTGGGTCCGGCTGGGTCAGGCCGCGGCGAGCCGCGCGACGTGGGAGACCGCCTGCGCGGCGCGTTCGGTGATCCCGGCGAAGTCGCCGGCGGCGATCTGGTCCCGGGTCGCGATCCACGAGCCGCCCACGGCGAACACCTGCGGCACGGCGAGGTAGTCGGCCAGGGTGTCGAGCGTGATGCCGCCGGTGGGCATGAACGCCGCCGAGGTCTGCGCGAGCGGGGCGGCGAAGGCCTTCAGGGTCGCGACGCCGCCGAGATTGCCCGCGGGGAAGAACTTGAAGCGCTCCACGCCCAGCTCCAGGCCCTGCAGCACCTCGCCGATCGTGGCGATGCCGGGGATGAAGGGGAGGTCGCTGGCACGCGCGGCCTCGATCAGCTGCGGCGTCAGCCCGGGCGAGACGCCGAACGACGCGCCCGCGTCCGCGGCGCGACGCACCTGCGCCGCGTTGAGGAGGCTGCCGGCGCCCACGCGGAAGTCGGGCAGCGCCGCGCGGATGCGCTCGATGCTCTCGACGGCCTGCGGGGTGCGCAGGGTGATCTCGGCCACCGGGATCCCGCCCTCGGTCAGCGCCTCGGCCAGGGGCACGGCCGCCGCGACATCGGAGATCTCGATGACGGGGATGAGCCGCGACGGAGAGAGCCGGGTCAGGTCGATCGACGACACGATCAGCGCTCCCGGGCGTAACCGACGTGCGTCGGGTTGGGGACCTGCTTCCATCCGTCTCCGTCGGTGACGATGCGGGTCCGCATGCCACCGGCGTCGGCGATGATGCCGTAATCCTGGCCGGCATCGGCGGCGTAGCTGAACAGCGTCACGAACGGCTCATCGCCCACGTTCACGCTGCGGTGGATCCACTCCCCCGGCACGTTGACCGCCGCGCCCGGCGTGAGCTCCACGGCCTCGCTGCGACCATCGATCGTGTCCAGCAGCATGACGCCATGCCCCGAGAGGCAGTAGTAGAGCTCCGCGCGATCGCTGATGGCGTGGAGATGACCGCGCGTCATGGCGTACTCGTCGCCCACCGTCCCGGGAAGGAGCGTGCTCGTGCCGACGATGAGAGCGCCGGGGCCCTCCTGGTACCGCTGGTCGTACACGTAGTACATGAGGGCGTCCGCACCGCGCTCCGCGAGCAGCGCCCGATACGCGTCCTCGTCACGGTAGAGGCCCTCCAGATCGCCGAGGAGCTTGTCGTACCGGCGGGAGCCGCCGGTCATCTCACCGTTCGGATCGATCTCCAGGCGCACAGGCTGGTCGATGGTCGGCTGCGGATCACCCATGAACGCATCCCATTTCGTCAGTTCGAGTCAAGTACGAGTAGTGATACTACAGGGAATCGCGCAAATGCACCCTGGAGCACCACGAAACGCGCGCCCTGAGCGCGCTGAATGTAGTATTGCTTCCAAATCGATTCCGGGCGCCGATGCCGATGTCTGCGGCGGCGCCCGCAGGCACGAGAGGGCACTTCCATGAGCGGACTCACCGGACGGCGGATCGCGATCACCGGCGGCGCCGGCGGCATCGGCCTGGCGATCGCCACGCATCTCGTCTCGCAGGGGGCACGCGTCATCGCACTCGACGCGCGTCGCCCCGAGACGCTTCCGGACGGCGTGGAGTTCCGGCAGCTCGACCTGCTGGACGCCGCACAGATCGAGGCGGCCGCCCGGGAGATCTACGCGCACGAGGACACCCCGGTCAGCCTCGTGACCAGCGCCGGAATCGTCGAGGACGACGTCGCGGCGGAGGACATCCCCGTCGACCTGTACGACCGCGTGATGGGCGTGAACCTGCGCTCGGTCTTCCTCAGCTGCCAGGCCTTCGGCCGAGAGCTGCTGCGGCACGGCACCGGCGCGATCGTCAACATCGCCTCGATGTCGGGCAACCACATCGTCAACACCCCGCAGCGCCAGAGCGTGTACAACACGTCCAAGGCCGGCGTCGTCGGGCTCACCAAGTCACTGGCGGTCGAGTGGGGGCCGCGCGGCGTCAAGGTCAACGCCGTCTCGCCCGGGTACGTCGACACACCGCTGAACCACCTCAAGGCGCACATGCACGAGCGGTGGAAGAGCGAGACGGTGCTCGGCCGATTCGCGACGCCGCTCGAGGTCGCGCACGCCGTGGCCTTCCTCCTCGGCGACGACTCGGACTACTTCACGGGCGCCGAGCTCCTCATGGATGGCGGATCCAGCCTCATCTGAGGTAGCAGAACTACGTAAAATGGCGCTGCTTGCGGATCAGATGGCCAAGTCGTAGGCGCTTCTCGCACGCTGAGGTAGTATCACTACCCGCGGCAGACTCCCGTCCCGATGAGGCGGCCGGATGACGCAGGTCCCGACACCAGGAACGCCCAGCGCGATGACGCGCGCGCTGCGTGACTCAACACAAGGAGGTGTGTTTCATGAAACGGAACACGAGAATCGCGCTCGGACTCGCTCTCGCCACGGCGACGGTGGGCGCCATGACCGGCTGCGCGACGGCCGGCGGCGGCGACGACACCATCGAGGTCGGCTTCGCGCTCAAGGCGCAGGACGCCCCGTACTTCGTCGCGCTCGCAGAGGCCGTCGAGAGCCTCGGCCAGGAGCGCGGCTGGGAGGTGACCGTCCTCGACGCGAACGGCGACGCACAGCAGGAGTCGACCAATATCGACACCTTCATCTCGCAGGGCAAGGACCTCATCTTCGCCGACACCGTCGACAACGACTCCGCGATCCCCGCGATCAACCGCGCCGCGGAGGCCGGCATCCCGGTCATCAACCTCGACTCCGGGATCAGCGACGACGCGCAGAACGTCACGACCGTGTACTCGGACAACAAGCAGAACGGCCGCTTGGTCGGCAAGGCCTATGCCGAGGCGATGGGCGACGAGGAGATCCGGTCGATCATCATCAGCGGGGCGAAGGGCAACGTCGCGGGCCTGGAGCGCCGCACGGGGCTGTTCGCCGGCATCCTCGAGACGCGCCTGGGCGTGTCCGAGGACGAGGCGTGGGACCTGGCCGACGAGTTCGAGGCGCAGCTGAGCAGCAAGGGCAGCGCCACCAACGAGGAGGCCGGCTTCAGCGTGCTGGGCCAGGGCTGGGGCAACTGGACCGAGGAGCTCGGGCTCACGTCGTCGGAGGACCTCATCACGGCCAACTCCGACATCACCACGGTGCTGGGCGAGAACGACTCGATGCTGTTCGGCGCGAAGACCGCGCTCGACAACGCCGGCCTCGGCGACGTCGACCTCGTCGCCGCCGCCGACGGCGCGAAGGAGGCGTTCGACCGCATCAAGGCCGGCGAGTACTTCGCAACGGGTCTGAACAGCCCGACGCTCGTCGCCGAGGGCGGGTACGACATCGCCGAGCAGATCCTCGTCGACGGCGCCGACCCGGAGTCGTTCGACGAGATCACGCTCACGGAGCCGCAGGCGATCACCGCCGACAACGTGGACGAGTTCTACGACCTCGGCTTCTGATCCACTCGGGCGGGGCAGCGATCGCGACCGCGACGGCTGCCCCGCCCTCCTTCTTCCGCGGCACCCATACCGCACGACGCGAGGGACGACATGACGTCTGACCACATCATCGAAATGCGCGACATCACCAAGTCGTTCGGCGGCGTCCACGCCCTCGAGGACGTGTCGCTCGACATCCGACGCGGCGAGATCCACGCGCTCATCGGCGAGAACGGAGCCGGCAAGTCGACGCTGCTCAAGCTCCTCGCCGGCGCCTACAGCAAGGACGCCGGCACGATCAGTGTGAACGGCACGACGATCGATCACGTCAGCCCGCGCGTGATGATCCAGCACGGCGTCTCCGTCATCTATCAGGAGTTCATGCTGGCCCCGGATCTGACGGTCGCCGAGAACATCTTCATCGACAACTTCCACGACGCATCCGGCCCCTTCATCAACTGGAAGAGCCTCTACGCGCGCGCCGCCGAGGAGCTGGAGCGCGTCGGCTTCGGTCAGATCGACCCGCGCGCCAAGGTGAGCGAGCTCAGCGTGGCACACCAGCAGGTCATCGAGATCTGCAAGTCGCTCGCCCGCCGCTCGACCGTGATGGTCTTCGACGAGCCGACCGCCGTGCTCACCCACGCCGAGACCGACCGGCTGCTCGAGGTCATCCAGCGCCTGCGCGACGGCGGCGTCACGATCGTGTACGTCTCGCACCGCCTCGACGAGCTGTTCCGCATCAGCGACCGCATCACGGTGCTGAAGGACGGCCGCAGCGTCGGTGTGTTCGAGACCGCCTCGATCACGCAGGACGAGCTGATCACCAAGATGGTCGGCCGCAGCATCTCGCAGCTGTTCCCGACCCGCGACGTGGAGGTCGACCGCACGGGCGCTCCCCTGCTCGAGGTGGACGGGCTCTCGGCGGCGGGCTTCGTGGAGGACGTGTCGTTCCGGCTCTACCCGGGCGAGGTGCTGGGCTTCAGCGGCCTGGTGGGTGCGGGCCGCACCGAGACGATGCGCGCGCTGTTCGGCCTCGATCGCACGGCCCAGGGTCGGGTCGTGCTGGACGGCGAGCAGGTGAGCTTCCGCGATCCGAAGCAGGCGATCCGCCGCGGCATCGGTTTCGTGCCGGAGGACCGCAAGAACCAGGGCCTCGTGCTCGAGCAGTCCATCCGGATGAACTCGACCCTCGTCTCGGAGCGGCGCAACGGCTTCATCAACCCCAAGCGCGAGCGCCAGCACGTGATCGACCTGCTCAAGCGGGTCTCCACGAAGTACGGGTCGACCGAGGATCACGTCAGCAGCCTCAGCGGCGGCAATCAGCAGAAGATCGTGCTCGCGAAGTGGCTCGACATCGACACGAAGGTGCTCATCCTCGACGAGCCCACGCGTGGCGTCGACGTGGGTGCGAAGACCGAGATCTACGCGATCATCAACGCCCTGGCGGCGCGTGGCATCGGAATCATCATGGTCTCCTCCGAGATGACGGAGATCATCGGCATGTGCGATCGCGCGATCGTCATGCGTGAAGGCCGGGTGACCGGCGAGCTGGGCAGAGAAGACCTTCGGGAAGAGAACCTGATCGCCTTGGCGATGGAAGCGTGAGTGGGAGCATGACGAACCGAATCAACTGGAAGAACGTCCTGATCAACGGGAACACGTTCATCATCCTGATCCTGCTGATCGTGATCAGCGCGATCCTGTCGGACACCTTCCTGACGGAGGTCAACCTCCGCAACATCCTGTTGCAGCAGGCCGCACCGATCCTCGTGGCCGTCGGCATGCTCTTCGTGATCCTCACCGGCGGCATCGATCTGTCGGTCGGCTCGATCATGGCGCTGGGCGCGTCGCTGGCCGCGATCCTCGTAACCGATCTCAGCATGAACTTCGCCGTGGCCACGGGCGTCGCGGTGGTCGTGGGCATCGCCTTCGGCGCGTTCTCGGGCGTGCTCGTCGCCTACGCCGGCATCCAGGGCTTCGTCGCGACGCTGGCGACCATGACCATCGCGCGCGGTGTGGCGTTCGTGCTCACCAACGGCCGGCCGGTGAAGACGGAGTTCGGCACCCTCGACCTGCTCGTGGGCAAGGCGACGTTCTACCCGATCCTGTGGATCACGCTGCTGCTGGTCGCCGGCGCCCTCGTCGTGCACCGCTACACGGGCTTCGGGCGCAAGATCATCGCCATCGGCAGCAACGAGACCGCGCTGCGCCTGGCCGGCGTGCCGACGAAGCGCTACACGATGTCGGCGTACGCGATCTCCGGCGGCCTCGCCGCGCTCGCAGGTGTGTTCGTCGCCGCACGGGCCTCGACCGGCGCCGCCACCGTCGGCAGCGGTCAGGAGCTCGACGCCATCGCCGCCGTCGTGATCGGCGGGGCGAGCCTCGCCGGCGGACGCGGCTTCGTGCTGCCCACCGTCGCGGGCGCGCTCATCCTCGGGCTGATCGGCAACATCATGAACCTCATGGCCGTGCCCTCGTACCCGCAGGACATCATCAAGGGCGTCATCATCATCGCCGCGGTGCTGCTGCAGATCGTCACCGGCAAGAAGGAGCGCACCGTCTGAGCGCATCGCGCCGCACGAGAAGGGCGGTGGAGGATCGAGGATCCGCCACCGCCCTTCCGGGTTTCCGGGGCTCACTTACTCGGGCGGCAACGCCCCCGTCATGATGCCGACGAGATCGTTCATCGGCTGATCCGACGGCTTGCGTAGCGCAATGCGTCGGCCGAGCCGATGGATGTGGATGTGGTCAGAGATCTCGTACACGGAGGGGATGTCATGACTGATAAGCACGACAGACCGACCGGCATCGCGAATCGCGCGGATGAGGTCGAGCACAGCTTGCGTCTCGCGGACACCGAGCGCTGCGGTGGGCTCATCCATAATCACGACGTTCCTGCCGAAGATCGCCGCGCGAGCGACCGCGACCGTTTGGCGCTGGCCGCCAGAGAGAGTCTCGACCCTCTGTGTGATCGACTGCAGGGTCGAGATCCCGAGATCATCGAGGCTCTCCTGCGCGCGCCGCTGCATCGCCTTGCTGTCGAGCGTGCGCAGGAGCGTCCCGAGCGGTCCTGAACGCCGCACCTCACGCCCGAGGAAGAGGTTCGAAGCAATGTCGAGTTCCGGCACCATCGCCAGGTCCTGATAGACCGTTTCGATGCCGGCGGCCTGCGCGTCTTTCGGAGTACGGAACGCCACCTCGGAACCGTTCAGGAACAACTGTCCCGAGTCCGGAACGACATCGCCGGACAGCACCTTGATGAGCGATGACTTTCCAGCCCCATTGTCGCCGATGACCGACAGAATCTCGCCACGACGCAGCTCGAAGTCACTGTCGCGAATGGCAACGACGTGCCCGTACTGCTTGCGAATGTTCTTCGCCTGTAGGACGACGTCGTGGTCTGCCTCAACGGCCTGCAGATTCTTCGTTGTCTCAGCCAAGCCGCTCCACCTTCCGCGTGAATTGATCAAGCGCGACCGCCGCGATCACGAGCGCACCAGTGAGGACCTGCTGGTACAGCGCGTCGAACCCCATCTGAGTCAGACCGGACTGCAGCACGAGCACGATGAGTGTGCCGAAGTAGCTGCCGACCACCGTGCCGCGACCCCCGAACAACGACGTGCCGCCAATCACCACCGCACTGATCGTGTCGAGGTTGGCGTTCGCGAATACGTTCGCCGACGTCGCGGGGCTACGCCCGAAGGCCTGCCACGCCGCTAGGGCGTACAGCAGCCCCGCGAGGATGTACACGACCAGCAGCACGCGGCTCACATTGATGCCTGTGCGCCTGGCGGCCGTCGGATTACCGCCGACGGCGTAGACGTGACGCCCCCACGCTGTGCGGGTGAGCATGTAGTGCAGCACCGCGACCGACGCGATCACGACAAATACGCCGATCGTGACCTGGAATACCCCGAACAGGTACCCCCCTGAGCCGAGCACCGTCAGGACCCCACCCTCCGGCACGACGAGCGTGCGCTGCGAGTAAAGCCTGGCACCCGCCGTGAGCATCGTGAACATGCCGAGCGTCACGATGAACGCCGGGAGCAGGAACCGGGAGATCAGAAGGCCCGCGACTGCTGCGAGCGCTGCACTCAGCGCGAAGCCGACAAGCAGGATAAGAATCTGGATCCCCGGAGGTTGCCCCTGCGCCAGCTGTGCCATCACGAGCGTGCTGACGACGAGAATGGAGCCGTTCGCGAGGTCAATACCCGAGGTGAGGATGATGAGGGTCTGCCCCAATGCAAGGGTGCCAATCACCACAGACTGTTGCAGGATCACCGAGAAGTTCTGAGCGCTGAAGAAGGTGTCCGTCGCCAGAGTGAAGATCAGAATGAGGACGACGAGCGCGGCGAGCGGCCCCGCGAAAGGATTCCGGGCGGCGAGCGCGATCGTCCGCACGACCGGCCCGGGGCCCTCGCGGCGCGGTGGCAGGGGCATGCCTACCGTGTCGGCGTTGTTGCCGCTCGGCGCATCACGCACCCGCTGAGAGGCGTCACTCACCCGTGTCACCCCAACAGTTGTCTGCGCCCCACTCGGTGTCCTGGGACTCAACGCCTTCGACCGCCTGGTTGGTGATGAGCTCCGTTCCCGTGTCGACAAAGCCCGACTCGGGCATCTCTGGCTCGGTGCCGTTTTGGAGGTACTCGATGGCCGCCTCGATGGACATCTCCGCCATCCGTCCGGGGAACTGCATCACCGTCGCGGTGAACGCGCCGTTCTCGACCATCGCCACGCCGTCGCAGCTCCCGTCGATCGAGCCGAGCAGAATGCCGTCGGCTTTGCCTGCCGACGCGATCGCCTCGGCTCCGCCCGTTCCCGCGGGCTCGTTGATGCTGTACGCGACATTGATGTCCGGAGCGGCTTGGAGCATGTTCTCCATCGCGGCCTGTGCCTTGCTTTGGTCGCCGTTGGTGTACTGCTGACCGACGATTTCCGGCCCATCGAGCTCAATGCCGAACCCCTCAAGGAACCCCGTGCGGCGCTGCACGCCGACCGTGACCCCTTCCTGCAGATCAAGCAGCGCGACGCGCGGCTCCTCGCCGGAGTGCTGCTCATCGAACACGGCACGCATGTACTGACCCAGCAGCTCACCGCCCTTGGTGTTATCGGTGGCCCATGTGCCGAGCACACCCTCGTTGTTCTCCGTCTGCGTGTCGACCGCGAAGGTTGCGATGCCCCGCTCCTGTGCCGCTTCGAGGGTCGGCACGATGGCGGTGCTGTCGTTCGGGTCGATGATGATCGCGTCCACCCCACTCGTCATCATGTTCTCGATGGCCGCCACCTGCCCCTCGTTGTCGCCGTCGGCCTCCCCGGCGGCAGTCATGAGGGTGACACCGTGCGCATCGGCAGCTTCCTTCGCCTTCTCCTGCATGTAGACCCAGAACGGGTTCGCGTTCGTCTTGACGATGAAGCCGATCGTGATGTCCTCCGGATCGGCGCCTCCTCCCGTCGTCGGTTCGGCAGTGCACGCGCTCAACGAAACAGCCGCGACTGCTGCGACACCGAGCGCCAAGGCGCGGGTGGTTGCCTGCTGGGTGTGGCGCCTCGTCGATCGAGGAATGTGATTCATCAGCGAATCTCCTTCTTCACATCTTTGTGAGAGATCGGCCCGGGTCCGGAGCCGAAGTTCGTAGTCATACTACAGAGAGCGGCGATCTAATCAACCATCGTTCGGAGATTGTCCGCTATTTTGATAGTTACGCTACGCCTATACTCGGCGACGTCGCCGCGTACGACGGACCATCGCAAAGGAGCACACCGTGTCCACCACCCCTTCCCACACTCAGCGCTGGCGCGCCAAAGTCACCTCCGCCGGAGTCATCGAGATCCTCGAGGAGGAGGCCGGCGAGCTCGGCTCCCGCGAGGCGCGCGTCGCCATGCGCCTGGCGGGCGTGTGCGGTTCCGACACGCACGCCTTCCACGGCCGGCACCCGCAGATGAAGATCCCGTACTACCCGGGCCACGAGGTCGTCGGCATCGTCGAAGAGGTCGGCAGCGATGTCACCGGACTGGCCGTCGGCACGCGCGTCACGCCCGAGCCGACGCTCCCCTGCGGCACGTGCAAGACGTGCCGGGCGGGCCACGAGAACGTGTGCGAGAACCTCGAGTTCTTCGGCTGCGGCTTCCGCGAGGGCGGCATGGCACAGACCTTCACGATCCGCGCCGACCGCCTGCGCGTGGTGCCCGAGGATCTCACCGACGACCAGGCCCTGCTCATCGAGCCCCTCGCGACGCCGGTGCACGCCGCCCGCCTCGCCGGCGACATCCGCGGCAAGGCGGTCCTCATCCACGGCTGCGGCACGATCGGCCTTCTCATGCTCGCGGCCGCCCGGGCGGCGGGCGCCCGCCGCATCGTGATGAGCGACCTGCTCGAGAGCAAGCGCGAGATCGCCGCTCGCGTCGGCGCCGACGCGACGATCGACGCGGGATCGGCCACGTTCGTCGACGACGCGCGCGAGGCACTCGGCGAGACCGCCGACGTCATCTTCGACTGCGTCTCGGTGCAGAGCACGGTGTCGGCGTCGACGGCGATCGTCGCCAAGGCGGGCACGATCGTCATCGTGGGCGTGCCGTCCCGCCCCGTCGAAATCGACCTGCCGACGGTGCAGGACCGGCAGATCGCCGTCCTCGGTTCGGCGACGTATGTGCTGGAGGACTACGAGGCCGCCATCGAGATCATCCGCTCCGGCGCCGTGGATCCCGCGGTGATGCTGTCGAGCCGCTTCCCGTACACCCGCACCCAGGACGCCTTCGACCTCGCGAGCACCGGCACCGAGATCAAGGTCGTCGTCACGGCGTGACCGCACGGCCCGCCGGTGCGCCGGCGGACCACACCGCCGCGCCGCGATCACTCGGCCGGCCCACCCGCTCCACATACTCCGGGGCTCGTACGTCGTACCCCGTACCCGACGAAGGGAAGTACCGATGAAGGCGGTCGTATTCCGCGAAGGCGCCCAGTGGGCGGTCGAAGAGGTCCCCCGGCCGACCCCCCAGGAGGGGCAGGTGCTGCTCGAGGTCATCCGCACGGGCGTGTGCGGCACCGATGAGCACCTGCTGCACGGCGGCTTCATCGCCAAGCTGCCGCTGATCCCCGGCCACGAGATCCTCGGCCGCGTGGCCGAGCACGGACCCGGGGTGACCTCGCCGCCGATCGGCACCGTGGTCGCCGTGGACAACACGATCCACTGCGGGCACTGCGAGCCGTGTCTGACGGGACGCGCGCTGTTCTGCGAGAACTTCGTCTCGCTCGGCTGCAACGACGCCGGCGGCTTCGCCGAGTACGTGGCCGTGCAGGCGGCGAAGACGATCGACGTCGCCGGCATGGACGTCACCACTGCCGGCCTTGCGGAGCCCACGGCGTGCGCCGTGCACGGCGCCGACGTGCTGGCGCTGCGCCCCGGATCGGACGTGCTCGTGTTCGGCGCCGGACCGACCGGGCTCATCCTCGCCCAGCTGCTGCGAGCCTCGGGGGCCGCGCGCGTCGTGGTCGCCGCACCGACCGCGAGCAAGCTCGAGCTCGCCCGTCGGCTCGGCATCGACGAGACGGTGCAGATCGATCGCCGCGACCCCGACGCCGCCGAGGACGCACTTCGCGCGCTGGCCCCCAAGGGCTTCGATGCCGTGGTGGAGGCGACCGGGTCGACGGCGGTGTTCGAGCTCGCGGTGCGCCTGACGGCCACGGGCGGCACGGTGCTGGTGTACGGCCTGGCGGGCGAGGATGCGACGGCGAAGGTGTTCCCCTACGAGATCTTCGCCCGCGAGCTGACGATCAAGGGGTCCTTCGCACAGGCGTACGCGGTGCAGCGGGCGGTCGCGATCCTGAGGTCGGGCGCGATCCGCACCGAGGGGATCGTGACCGACATCGTGGGGTTCGACGACTTCGGCCGCGGCCTCGTGAACCTGCACGACTCCAGCCAGATCAAGACCGTCTTCGAGCCGACGAGGCGGGCGTCATGACCTCGCGCCCAACGCCGCTGGTCATCGATCACATCGGCTTCCTGGTCGCCGACCTCGAGCAGGCGATCGAGCGATGGTCGCTCGCCACCGGGTACACGTTCAGCCCGATCGCCCGCTATCGCACGCAGACGTGGACCGACGCGAGCGATCCGGAGCCGCACGCACACGATGCGCGCATCTCGTTCTCACGCGAGGGGTCGCCGGCGATCGAACTCATGGAGTTCCATGGGGCCGGGACGCATTCCGCCGCCGAGGGCGAGGGCTTCCACCACATCGCCTTCATGAACGTCACGGACATCGAGGAGCGCAAGCGCCAGCTCGCCCTGCTCAGCTTCCGTCAGAACGGCCAGGCGGTCGACGAGGCGGGCAACGTGATCCTCTGGTTCACCGACAAGGGCGATCTGAACAACGTCCGGCTCGAGTACGTGAGCGCGGACCCGCAGCCGATCGTCGCCGACGACGGACGGGCGCTGGCGCCCGACGAGGACGGCAAGCCGGACCTCTGGGCACCCCGGTGACCGGAGCTCGATCGCCGCGTCAGCCCCAGAGCTGCGCGGCGATCGAGTCGGAGTAGCCGGGCTCGACCTCGGCGTTCAACCAGTGCGTGGCCACCCAGCCGCCCTCGCCGATGAGGTGCGTCTCGCCCAGGGTGACGTCGGGCGCGCCCGAGGTGTCGCTCGGCGTGGTCTGGCTGCGCTCGCAGCGCTGCACGGTCGCCTCCGTGCAGACGAAGCCCTCGCGAGACAGCGCGTCGACGATCGTCGCCGTCTGCGTCGCATCGACGGCCGCGACCGTGGTGGCGATCCCCCACTCGCTCGGCTCTCCCCAGGTGCAGCGCAGGTGCGGGACGACATCGAGCACCTCGAGGCCCTCGACGACCTCGGTCGAGAGCATGGTGACGCCGGGATCGTTCAGCACGGTCGACGCCGACAGCTCCTGGAACTTCTCGGGTGTCCACACGTCCTCGCACGCCCCGGGCACCGCGAACCCGACCGGGTCGGCCGGCGGGGTCGCGGTCGCGGTCGGCGTCGGCTCCGTGGTCGCGGTCGCGGTCGGGTCCGAGCTCGTCGGCGCCGAGGACGACGGCGCCGCGCCGTCCGGCGACTGGGCGCAGGCGGCGAGCGCGCCGAGCATCACGAGCGGCAGGACGACGGCGGCGAGGCGGCGCGTGCGAATCTCCATGACGCGACCGTATCGAGCGGGGACCGCGCCGGGGACAGGCGCGCGGTTTCGTGACCTCGCCGCCGCCGGATCGTGATGCGGGCTCAGCGGAAGGCCCGCAGGCGCAGGCTGTTGAGCACCACGAACACGCTCGAGAACGCCATCGCGGCCCCGGCGATCATGGGGTTGAGCAGCCCGAGCGCCGCGAGCGGGATCGCCGCGACGTTGTAGCCGAAGGCCCAGAACAGGTTGCCGCGGATGATGGACATCATGCGGCGCGACAGGCGCACGGCGTCGCCCACGGCGCCGAGCGACTCCCGCACGAGCGTGATGTCGCTCGCGTGCCGGGCGGCGTCGGTGCCGCCGCCCATCGCGATGCCGAGGTCGGCGGCGGCGAGCGCGGCGGAATCGTTGATGCCGTCGCCCACCATCGCGACGCGATGCCCCGCCTCGCGCAGCCGCGCGATCTCGGCGATCTTGCCCTCGGGCGACGCCCCCGCGATCACGGTGTCGATGCCCACCTGCGCGGCGATGTCGCGTGCGACCCGCTCGTTGTCGCCCGTGAGCAGCACCACGTCCAGGCCGAGCGCGCGCAGGCCGGTCACGGCCGCGGCGCTGTCGTCGCGCACGGTGTCGGCGACCACGAGCACGCCGCGTGCCGTGGCCGACATGCCCGCGAACGACGACCAGCCGACCACCACGACACTGCCCGCCGCCTGCTCGGCCGCCGCGACGAGCGCATCCGGCACGCGCGCGCCCCGCTCGCGGGCGAACGCCAGGCTGCCGGCGAACACCTCGCGGCCGCCCACCTCGGCGATCACGCCGCGGCCGGCCGCGGTGCGGAATCTGCTCGCGCCGGGCGCGTCGGGCGCGGCCGCGACGATGGCACGTGCGATCGGGTGCTGCGAGCCGCTCTCGGCCGCGGCGGCGAGCGCGAGAAGCTCCTCGCGCGTGGTGCCTTCGGCCGGGATGACCTCGTGCAGGGTCATGCGGCCGGTCGTGACCGTGCCGGTCTTGTCGAGCACCACGGTGTCGAGCCGCCCGGCGGTCTCGATCGCCTCCGGGCCGGTCACGAGCACGCCCAGCTGCGCCCCGCGGCCCGTGCCCACGAGCACCGCGACGGGCGTGGCCAGCCCCAGGGCACACGGGCAAGCGATGATGAGCACGGCGATCGCTGCCGTGAGCGCCTGGTCCACGCTGCCGCCCAGCACGAGCCAGCCGACGAGGGTGAGCGCCGCCAGGGCGATCACCACGGGCACGAAGACGCCCGAGATGCGGTCGGCGAGACGCTGCACGGCGCCCTTGCGGGCCTGCGCGTCCTCGACGAGTCGCGCCATGTGCGCGAGCCGGGTGGCCGCGCCGACCGCCGTGGCGCGCACGACGAGCCGGCCGTCGGTCGCGATCGTCCCGCCCGTGACGGCATCCCCTGCCGCCGCGTGCACGGGCGCCGATTCGCCGGTCATCATGCTCTCGTCCACCGCGGCGTCGCCCGAGACGATCACGCCGTCGGCGGCGATGCGCTCCCCCGGCCGCACGACGAAGAGATCGCCGTCGTGCAGCGCGTCGACGGGAACCGTCTCGCCGTCGCGACCGTCCGCCGTCGCGCGCGTGACCTCGTCGGCGCCCAGCTCCATGAGAGCGCGCAGCGCCGCGCCGGCCCGCCGCTTCGATCGCTGCTCGATGAACCGGCCCAGCAGCAGGAAGACGGTGACCACGGCCGCCACCTCGACGTACACGTGGCCGCCGGTCGCCGCCGCCCAGGCGCTCCACAGCAGCGCCGCGAAGGTGCCCAGCGTGATCAGCGTGTCCATCGTCGTCGCGCCGTGGCGCGCGTTGGCGAACGTCGCGCGGTGGAACGGCCAGCCGCCCCAGAGCACGATCGGCGCCGCGAGGGCGATCATCGCCCACTCCCAGCCGGGGAACTGCAGCGGCATGATCATCGAGACCGCCAGCACGGGCACCGCCAGCACCGCGCTGACGATCAGCCGCGTGCGCAGCGGCGTGGCGCCGGCCGCGTCCTCGACGTCGTGCACGTGCCCGCCGTGCTCGTGCGCGCCGTGGTCGTGCGCGTCGTGTGCGGCGTTCTCGTCGCTGCGGACGCGCGCGTCATACCCGGCGGAGCGCACGGCCTCCACGAGCGCGTCGGCGGTGACCGCCGCGGGGGCGCTCACCTTGGCGGACTCGGTGGCGAGATTGACCGCCGCCTCCACTCCCGGCACGGCCTGCAGCCGCTTCTCGACCCGCGCGACGCAGCTGGCGCACGTCATGCCCTCGATCTCGAGGACGACGCCGCGACTCTCGGCGCTCATCGGCGGCCGGCGACGGCGTAGCCCGCCTCCGCCACGGCTCCGGCGATCGCCTCGTCGGTGGCCGTCCCCTCGACGGTGAGCGTGTTCGCGGCGAGGTCGACCTCGGCCACCGCCACGCCCTCCACGGCCGACACCTCGCGGGTCACCGAACCGGCGCAGTGCTGGCAGGTCATGCCCTCGATCAGATACGTGCGCGACATGGTCGCTCCTTTCTCGGTTTCGAGATCGACAACAGCATACCCCCCGGGGGTATTCCCAGTCCACCCTCGGCGTACGCTGGAGGCATGCCCGGCACCTACACCGAAGCCCAGATCGCCGCCACCATCGACCACGCGGTACTCAAGCCCGATTTCACGCGCGCCGAGGTCGACCGCGAGCTCGACATCGCCGCGGAGTGGGGCGTGTGGAGCGCGTGCGTGCGCCCGAGCGACGTCGGCTACGCCGTGACGCGGCTCGAAGGCAGCGGCGTGCGCGTGTGCACGGTGATCGGCTTCCCGCACGGCACCACCTCCACCGCGGCGAAGGTCGCCGAGCTGCGCCGCGCGTTCGACGAGGGCGCCACGGAGTTCGACATGGTCGTGCACATCGGCGCGCTGCGCTCGGGCGAGGACGCGTACGTGCGCGACGACATCGCGGCCGTGGTCGAGGCCGCGGGCGGGCTCATCAGCAAGGTGATCCTCGAGACGAGCTATCTCGACGAGGAGCAGATCGCACGAGGCAGCCGCCTCACCGAGGAGGGCGGCGCGACGTTCGTGAAGACCTCGACCGGATTCGCGGGCGGCGGCGCGACCGTCGACCACGTGCGCCTCATGCGGGCCAGCGTCTCGCCCGCCGTGCAGGTGAAGGCCTCGGGTGGGGTGCGCGGCCTCGACGCCGCGATCGCCATGCTCGACGCGGGCGCGACCCGCCTGGGCACGAGCGCGAGCGCGACGATCCTCGGCGAGCTGCGGGCGCGGCTGGCCGGCGACGACGCCACGGGTGCCGAGGACACCAGCTCGTACTGAGCTCAGGCCCGCAGCAGGGCGCGCGTGCGCTCGACGTCGTCGTGCATCTGCGCGATGAGCTTCTCGACGCCCTCGAACGCCACCATGCCGCGCAGGCGCTGCTGGAACTGCACGTCCACGCGCCGCCCGTACAGGTCCAACGCCGTCTCGTCGAGCACGTAGGCCTCCACCTGCGACTGGTCGACGTCGCCGAAGGTGGGGTTCACGCCGACCGAGATCGCCGCCGGGTACTTTGTGCGGCGCAGATCGGTGCCGCCCGAGCGCACCACGAGCCACCCCGCGTACACGCCGTCGGCCGGCACGAAGCCCTCGGCGTCGGGCCCGAGGTTGGCGGTCGGGAAGCCCAGCTCCCGGCCCCGCTGCAGGCCGTGGACGACCTCGCCCGTCACCGACGGCAGCCGGCCGAGCAGCTTCGCCGCCGTGGTCACGTCGCCCTCGCTCAGCAGCTCGCGGATCCACGTGGACGACACCCGGCGGCCGTCGCCCGTGCTGGCGATGTCGTCGATCACGTCCACCTCGAAGCCGTGCTCACGGCCGAGGCGCTGGAGCAGGTCCACGTCGCCCGCTCCCCCGCGCCCGAACCGGAAGTCCCGCCCCACGAGCACGCGGCGGGCCCGCAGCGCGTGCACGAGCACCCGGCGCACGAAGTCGCCGGCCTCCTCGGCCGCCTGGGCCTCGTCGAAGCGCAGCATGAGCGTGGCGTCCAGGCCCGTGGCGGCCAGCAGCTCGATCTTCTGGGCGTTGCCCACGAGCGGCCGCGGGCACTTCTCCGGCCGCAGCACCGCCAGCGGGTTGCGGTCGAAGGTGACGGCCACGGTGCGCAGCGCGCCGCCGGCCGAGGCGATGAGCACGCGCTCGATGATGGCGCGGTGCCCGGCGTGCACGCCGTCGAACTTGCCGATCGCGACGATCGACTCGCCGAAGTCCGCCGGGATGTCCGCGGCGTCTTCGAACAGGATCATCCCGCGACCCCGGCGGGCGACGAGGCGGTGGCGCGCTCCGGCGCCGGGCGGTGGGTGGCGAGCCACCAGATGCCGAGGAACGGCAGCACCAGCGGGATCCAGTAGTACCCGGCGCCGTACCCCGACCAGACGGTGTCGTCGGCGTGGAACAGGTCGGGCGCCATCACGCTGAGCGTGCCCACGACGAGCACACCGGCCAGCTCGAACGACACGGCCGCCCACGCCACGCGGTACCAGGCCGCGCTGCCCGAGACGACCAGCGCCGCGGTCGCGAGCACGTAGACCACGGCGGCCAGCGCCGAGAGGAGGTACGGCAGGGGCGCCTGCGAGAAGTGGGCGATCATCTGGTAGACCGATCGGCCGGTCGCGGCGAGCGCGAGCACGCCGTAGACCCACACCAGGATCGTGCCGATGCCGCTGATGCGACGGGAGCGCGTGGGTTCAGTCATAGCGCTTCGATTCTAGGCCGCGGGGCGTCGTGAGCCGGCTGTGCGTCACGCGACCTGGATGGTCCAGATCACCTGCATGCGCCACACCATCACGGCGATCGACAGGCCGACGACGCCCATCACGACCACGCTCCAGCGCCCGCGCTCGACGAGCGCCCAGCCCACCGCGGCGAGCGGCAGCAGCACGGCCGAGACGAGGTACATCCAGTACTCCAGCAGGTCGCCCGTGGGCGGGTTGCCCGCCAGCGGCGCGACGATCGCCACGACGACCTGGACGATCAGCAGCAGCTCGACGAGCGCGAGCGCGCCGACGCTGAGGTCGCTCGGGCGCCGCCCCGCGAGCCCCAGGACGAGGCAGAGGGCGCCCGCGACGACCGCCACGGCCACCTGCACGATCGTGAACCACAGGATCATTCGGCCCCCTCCGGCATGTTCATGGCGCTCTTGAGCGCCGCGCCCCGGCGCTCGACGATCCCGACGAGCCGCCCGTCGGGATCGATCGCGGCGGCCACGGTCCCGGGCAGCCGATCGGCCGCGCCCTCGAGACGCTTGCCGTGGCGCAGGTCGCGCGCCTCGTCGGCCGACACGTCGATGCGGCCCACGGCCCGCTCGGCCACCTCGGCCGCTCCCCGCAGGCGCGAGGCGTCGATCTCGTCGGGGGCGATCGCGTCGTCGACGTCGAAGCGGCCGATCCGCGTGCGGCGCAGCGCCGTGAGGTGCCCGCCGATGCCGAGACCGGCGCCGAGATCGCGGGCGAGGGCGCGGATGTACGTGCCCGAGGAGCAGTCGACGACCACGTCGAGCTCAATCGCGTCGTCGGCGCGGCGCATCTGGCGCACCTCGAAGCGCGAGACCGTGACCTCCCGCGCCTTCAGCTCCACCTGCTCCCCCGCCCGGGCCAGGTCGTAGGCGCGACGCCCGTTGACCTTGATCGCCGAGACGGTGCTGGGCACCTGCGAGATCTCGCCGGTGAGCGCCGCGATCCCGGACGCGATGGCGTCGTCGACGATCGCGGCGATCCGCTCGGGTGCGGCGGTCGCCACGATCTCGCCCTCCGCGTCGTCGGTCGTCGTCTCGGCACCGAGACGGATGGTCGCGAGATAGGTCTTGTCGAGGCCCACGAGGTAGGTCAGCAGCCGGGTGGCGCCCTCGACGCCCAGGATCAGCAGCCCCGTCGCCATCGGGTCGAGGGTGCCGGCGTGGCCGATCTTGCGCGTGCCGAGGGCCTTGCGGGCTCGGGAGACCACGTCGTGGCTGGTCATCCCCCCGGGTTTGTCGACAAGGAGGACGCCCGCATGCATGACGTCCAGCCTACGCGGCGCGTGCCGCGTGAACCCGCGCGGTCAGGCGCAGGGCTCGTACGGCGGCTCGTCGCGCGTGGTCAGCGTGATCGACGAGACGCGGTCATCGCCCGCGGCGAACTCGAAGAACCGTGCGCCGTCGGTGGGGTCGTCGTCGCTCTGGCGCAAGTACACGCCGTCGCCGATGGCGGGCGCGACCTCCTCGACCGTGGGGTACGCCGTGCGAACCTCGTCGCGCGTCGAGCCCAGCCCGATGCCGTCGGGGGTCCGCGGGCCGGCGGACGGGTCGCCGATGAGGCCCTCGACGGTGATCGTCTCGATGGTGCCGTCGGAGCCGGCGACGAAGAAGACGTTCAGCTCGGGGTTGCCCCACGCCGTGAGCCCCTCGCACGTCTCGTCCCAGCCGTCGCCGAGGTCCTCGGCCGTGGCCAGGTAGTCGTCGCCGAGTGAGATCTCCCCGACCGCGCCGCCGTCGATCACCCAGGTGGTGGGATCGGCCGGGTCCTGGTCCTCGGCGCTGACGGGAGGGTCGGTGGGCGTGGGGCTGGAGGAATCGACGGGCGCCGACGACATCGGCGACTCCGGTGCCGGAGTCGACCCACCAGAGGTCGTCGAGCAGCCCGCGAGGGACGCGACGACGATCGCGCCCAGAATCAGCGGGAAACCTGCGCTCTTCCGGATCATGCGTTCGACGCTACCGACCGAATGTCACGGTCGGGACGCGTCCGCATCACGGTTGAATCGCGATCGTGTCGCAGCGCGGTCACGGGCCGCGCACGGACCGGATCGTAGGCTGGAGGGATGCCGTCACCCGCCCTCGCCGAGCGCCTGGTGCCGTGGTACCGGCGCCACGCCCGCCGGCTGCCGTGGCGCGAGCCCGGCTTCGGCGCGTGGGGCGTTCTCGTGAGCGAGTTCATGCTGCAGCAGACGCAGGTGGCGCGGGTCGTCCCGCTGCTGGAGGCGTGGCTGGCGCGGTGGCCGACGCCGTCGGCGCTGGCCGGCGAGGCGCCCGCCGAGGCCGTGAAGGCCTGGGCGAACCTCGGCTACCCGCGGCGCGCGCTGTGGCTGCACCGCGCGGCCGTGGAGATCCGCGACCGCCACGACGGCGTCGTGCCGCGCGACGTCGACGCGCTCCTGGCCCTCACCGGCATCGGCGACTACACCGCCCGGGCCGTGGCGGCCTTCGCCTACGGCGATCGCCACCCCGTGGTGGACACGAACACCCGCCGCGTGCTCGCCCGTGCGGTCGACGGCACGGAGCACCCCGGCCCGCCGCATCGTCGCGACCTCGACGCCATGGCGGCCCTGCTGCCCGAGGCCGCCGAGGAGGCGGCGCTCATGAACGCCGCGACCATGGAGCTCGGCCAGGTGGTGTGCGTCGCGCGATCGCCGCGCTGCGACGCCTGCCCGATCCGCGACCTGTGCGCGTGGCGCGCGGCCGGCGCCCCGTCGACGCCCGACCTGCGCCGCAAGCAGGCGCGCTACGAGGGCAGCGACCGGCAGGCCCGGGGCGCGGTGCTGCGCGCGCTGCGGGACGCGACCGGGCCCGTGCCGCAGGCGGCGCTCCTGGCCGGGTGGCACGACGCCGCCCAGCGCGACCGGGCGATCCTCTCGCTGCTGTCCGACGGGCTCATCGAGTCGGACGGCGAGCTCGTGCACCTGCCGCGCTGATCCCGGCCTTCCTCCCCCGGGTCCCGCGGGGCCAGGATGAGGGCATGGAACCCATCGAGGTGTCGGGACTGGTGAAGCGCTTCGGCCGCGTGCGCGCGCTCGACGGGCTGGATCTCACGGTCCGCGCGGGAGAGGTGGCCGGCTTCCTCGGGCCGAACGGATCGGGCAAGTCCACGACGATCCGCGTGCTGCTGGGCCTGCTGCGCGCCTCCGGCGGCGAGGCGAGGCTGTTCGGCGGCGACCCGTGGCGCGATGCGGTGGCGCTGCACCGCCGCCTGGCGTACGTGCCGGGCGACGTGTCGCTGTGGCCCAATCTGTCGGGCGGCGAGGCGATCGACCTGCTGGCGCGATTCCGCGACGGTCGCGCCGAGACCCGGACGGCCCGGTATCGGGTGCGGCGCGAGGAGCTGCTGGAACGCTTCCAGCTCGATCCCCGCAAGAAGGCGCGCACGTACTCGAAGGGCAACCGGCAGAAGGTGGCGCTCATCGCGGCCTTCGCCTCGGACGCCGAGCTGCTCGTGCTCGACGAGCCGACCAGCGGGCTGGATCCGCTCATGGAGGCGGTGTTCCAGGACGAGATCCGCGCCGCGCGGGACCGCGGAGCCGCCGTGCTGCTGAGCTCGCACATCCTCTCGGAGGTGGAGCGGCTGTGCGACACCGTCACGATCATCCGCGACGGCCGCACGGTCGAGCACGGCCCGCTCGAGCAGCTGCGCATCGGCTCGGCCCTCTACGCCGACGGCAGCGAGCCGAGTCTCGAGGAGCTGTTCCTGCGGTTCTACGATCGCGAGGGCGGCGCCCGGTGACCGCCTTCGCCGGGACGGGTCGCCTGCTGCGGCTCGCGCTGCGCCGCGACCGGATCCGGCTGGCCGTGTGGCTCGCGGTCATGCTGATCGTCTGGGTCGCGTTCGTGAGCGAGCTCGCGGTGCTGGCCGACGAGGGCACCCTCGCCGATCGCGCGCTCATCCTGCGCAGCCCGGCGATGATCATGATGACCGGGCCCGGCTACGGCCTCGACGACTACACGCTCGGCGTGGCGCTGGTCGCGGAGACGACGCTGTGGGTGGCCGCCGCCCTCGCGGTGCTGTCGATCCTCGAGGTCGTCCGTCACACGCGGGCCGAGGAGGAATCGGGCCGTGCCGAGCTGCTGCGCGCGGCGCCGGTGGGGCGCCACGCCCCTGCCGCCGCGGCCCTCCTCCTCGTGGTCCTCGTGCAGGCGGCGATCGCGGCCGGGTCGACGGCGGTGATCGTGGGCGTCGGCGGCGTGGCGCTGCCCGACACGCTCGCCCTGACGGGCGGCCTGGGCCTGGTGGGGCTGGTGTTCGCGGGGGTCGCCCTCGCCGCCGCGCAGCTCGTGGAGCACGCGCGCACCGCCACGGGCCTGGCGCTCGCGGTATTCGGCGCGGCGTTCGCGCTGCGGGCGATCGGCGACGCGCAGCAGAGCCCGGCGACCGGCTCCGACGAGACCTCGTGGCTGTCGTGGCTGTCGCCCATCGCGTGGGTGCAGCAGACGCGCGCCTTCGTCGACCTGCGGTTGTGGCCGCTCGGACTGCTCGTCGCCGCCGCTGCGGTCGCGCTGCTCGCGGCGTTCGGGCTCGCGACGCGTCGCGACTTCGGCGCCGGCATCGTGCCGAGCCGGCCCGGCCACGCGCACGCCTCGATCCTGCTCGCCTCGCCGCTGGGCCTGGCATGGCGCGCCCAGCGCATCGGGCTGATGTGGACCGCGCTCGGGCTGGGCCTGGTCTGGCTGGGTTCGGGCACGGTGATGGGATCGCTCGGCGACCTTCACGACATGCTGCAGCGGAACCCGCTCTACGCCGCCGTGCTCGGATCGGATCTCGTGAACGGCTTCTTCGCGCTGCTCGTGCTGCTGGCGGCGCTCGGCGCGACCGCGTGGGGCATCGCCTCGATCGGGCGCTTGCGCGCCGAGGAGGCGAGCGGGCGCACGGAGGCGGTGCTCGCGACGCACGTCTCGCGCGCGCGATGGCTGGGCGGGCAGCTGGCGCTCTCGGCGGCCGGCGCGGCAGTGCTCGTGATGTCGGCCGCCGCGCTGCTGTGGCTCGGCGCCGAGGCGAGCGGCGCGGAGGATCTGCCCGGCGCCGGAGAGCTCCTCGCCTTCGGCGCCGCCTTTCTTCCGGCGACCGCCGTGGCGCTCGGCCTGGCCGCGGCGGCGCACGCGTGGCTGCCGCGGCTGGCGTGGCTGGCGTGGCTGCCCGTGCTGTGGGGCGTCGTGGTCGGCATGTTCGCCGACCTGTTCGATCTGCCCGACGCCGTCCGCGCGCTGTCGCCGTTCTGGTGGACGCCGGACCCGCTCACGGGAACGGGCGCCGCCGACGACCAGGTCGCCGCGGCGCCCGCGCTGTGGGGACTGTCGGCCGTGGCCGCGGCGCTCGCGGCGCTGGCCTTCTGGGGCTTCCGCCGGCGGGACGTGCCCGCCTGACGGCCGCCCGCCGCGGGTCAGTCCTCGTCGTCCTCGTCGCGCCGGTACGGGTCGGCATCGCCGGCGTACCGGGCGTCCTTCGCGAGGCTCGCGACCGCCTGATCCTGCTCGCGGGCGCGGCGCAACAGCTCGGTGAGGTGCGAGGCCTCCTCGGGCAGCGCGTCCGGAATGAACTCGAGCGTCGGGGTCAGCCGCGTGTTGAGCTTGCGACCCACCTCGCTGCGGAGCATGCCCGTGGCGGCCTTGAGCGCCGCCGCGGTACCCTCGCGCTCCTCGTCGGTGCCGTAGACGGTGTAGAACACCGAGGCGTTCTGCAGGTCGCCCGTCACGCGCACGTCGGTGATCGTCACGAAGCCGAGCCGCGGGTCGCGCAGGCCCTTCTGCAGGCGCTCCGACAGGACCACGCGAATGCGGTCGGCCACGCGTGCGACGCGTTCACCAGCCATGATTCCCTCCCTGGGAACGATTGTGCCGGGCAGTCGCAGGACCGCCCGGCACAATCATCGATTCACTCCCGATCAGGCGCGAGGCTTCTCGACCATCTCGATGGTCTCGATCTCGTCACCCACCTGGATGTCGTTGAACTTGCCGAGGCCGATACCGGCCTCGTAGTCGGTCTTGACCTCGGTGACGTCGTCCTTGAAGCGACGCAGCGACTCGATGGCCAGGCCATCGGCGAGCACCACGCCGTCGCGGATGACGCGCGCCTTGGCGTTGCGCGTGATCGTACCGCTGCGCACGATGACACCGGCGATGTTGCCGAACTTCGAGGAGCGGAAGACCTCGCGGATCTCCGCGAGACCCGCCTGGGCCTCCTCGTACTCCGGCTTGAGCATGCCCTTGAGCGATGCCTCGACGTCGTCGATCGCGTTGTAGATGACGTTGTAGAAGCGGATGTCCACGCCCTCGCGCGCCGCGGCCTCGCGGGCCTTGGTGTCGGGGCGGACGTTGAAGCCGATCACGATCGCGTTGTCGATCGTGGCCAGGTTCACGTCGGACTCCGTGATGGCACCCACACCGCGGTGGATGATCCGCAGCTGCACCGAGTCGTCGACCTCGATCTTGAGGAGCGACTCCTCCAGCGCCTCGACAGCACCGGACACGTCGCCCTTGATGATGAGGTTGAGCGACTCGACCTTGCCCTCTTCGAGCGCCTTGGTGAAGTCCTCGAGCGACATGCGCTTGCGGGCCTTGGCCAGCTGGGCGTTGCGCTCGACGGCCTCGCGCTTCTCGGCGATCTGACGGGCGGTGCGGTCCTCATCGGTGACGATGAACATGTCGCCCGCTCGCGGCACCGAGTTCAGACCCTGCACCTGCACCGGACGCGACGGGGCCGCCTCGGTGACGGCGTCGCCGTTCTCGTCGATCATGGCGCGCACACGGCCGTAGGCCGTACCCGCGACGATCGCGTCGCCGACGCGCAGCGTTCCCGACTGGATGAGCACGGTCGCGACCGATCCGCGGCCCTTGTCGAGCTTCGCCTCGATGGCGACACCGCGCGCGGCCTTGTTCGGGTTGGCCGTGAGGTCCAGGCCCGCGTCGGCCGTGAGCAGCACCGCGTCCAGGAGGTCCTGGATGCCGATGCCCTCGCGCGCCGACACGTCGACGAACATCACGTCGCCGCCGTACTCCTCGGCCACGAGGCCGTACTCGGTCAGCTGCTGGCGCACCTTGGCCGGGTTGGCCTCGGGCTTGTCGATCTTGTTGACCGCGACCACGATCGGCACACCGGCCGCCTGGGCGTGGTTCAGCGCCTCCACCGTCTGCGGCATGATGCCGTCGTCGGCGGCGACCACGAGGATCGCGATGTCGGTCACCTCGGCACCGCGGGCACGCATGGCCGTGAAGGCCTCGTGACCCGGGGTGTCGATGAACGTGATCGCGCGCTCGATGCCCTCGTGCTCGGTCCAGATCTGGTACGCACCGATGTGCTGGGTGATGCCACCGGCCTCACCCGCGACCACGTTGGTCTGACGGATCGAGTCGAGAAGACGCGTCTTACCGTGGTCGACGTGACCCATGACGGTCACCACCGGAGGACGGATCTCGAGGTCGGCCTCGTCCTCCTCCAGCTCCTCCTTCTCGAGGTCGAGACCGAAGCCCTCCAGGAGCTCCTTGTCCTCGTCCTCGGGCGAGACCATCTGCACCTTGTAGCCGAGCTCGGCGCCGAGGACCTCGAAGGTCGCCTCGTCGAGCGACTCGGTGGCCGTGGCCATCTCGCCCAGGTGGAAGAGCACGGTCACGAGGTTGCCCGGGGGCACGCTCATGCCGCTGATGACCTCGAGCTTGTCGGCGAAGTCCGCGATCGATGCGCCTCGGCGCATGCGGATGATCGTGTTGCCGTCGCCGCGCGGGACCTTGACGCCACCAACGATCGGCGCCTCCCGCATCTCGAACTCTTGACGCTTCGCCCGACGCGACTTGCGCTGCTTGGACTTGCCGCCGCCCTTGCCGAACGCGCCGGCCGTGCCACCGCGTCCGCGGCCACCGGGGCCGGGACGACCGGGGAAACCGCCACCGGGCGCGCCACCGGGACCGCCGGCGCCGCCCGGACGGAAGCCGCCGCCGCCACCGGGGCGACCGGGTCCGCCGGGACGCTGCTGGAACGGCGCGCCGGGACGACCGGCACCGCCGGGACGACCCGGACGACCGGGACCGCCGGGGCGCGGCGCACCGGGACGCGGGGCGCCGGGGCGCGGGGGCTGGGGCTTGGGGATGTTGCCCGGGGTGGGGCGCTGGCCCATGCCCTGCGCGGACGCGAACGGGTTGTTGCCCGGACGCGGACCGGCGGGACGCTTGCCCATGCCCTGGGCCGAGTTGAAGGGGTTGTTGCCGGGGCGGGGACCGCCGGGGCGCGGGCCGGGGGCCGGCGCGGATCCGCCGGGCGACGGCGGCGACGACGGGGTCGCGGCGGGCTTGGCCTCGGCCGGCGCGGCCGGAGCCTCGGCCTGGGGCGCGGGCGCCGGAGCGGCCGCGGCCGGGGTCGCGGGGGTCGCCGCCGGAGCCGGGGCGGGGGCCGCGGGCTTGGCGGCGGGACGTGCGGGGCCGGGGCGGGCCGGCGTCTTGCGCGGCGCGCCGGGCTTGGCACCGCCGTCGGCCGGCTTCGCGACGCCGTCGGCCTCGAGCGCGGCGCGCAGCTTGCGCGCGACCGGCGGCTCGATCGTGGATGACGGGCTCTTGACGAACTCGCCGAGATCCTTCAGCTTCGCGAGCGCGACCTTGCTGTCGACGCCGAGCTCGGCTGCGATCTCATGTACGCGTGGTTTAGCCACAATTCTCCTGTCTGGGCGGCCTGCCCGGACAGGGGCAGACCATCAAAGGCGGACGGGTCTCATTTCGAGCCGTTCACTTGGTTTCCATAGCTGTTCAGCCATTCCTCGAAGGTCTGCGTCTCGAGCGGGCCCGACACGCGCAGAGCTCGTACGAAGGCGCGGCGCCGGATGGCGTTCCCCGCGCACTCGGGCGAGGGATGAACCCACGCGCCCCGCCCGGGCATCGACTTCCGCTCGTCCACGACGAGCTGGGAGTCGCGAGCCACCACTCGAAGGAGGGAGGACCGGGAGGCACGCGTGCGACAGCCGACGCACGTTCGTACGGCTTCCATCCTACACCTCGGACCGGATGCGAACGCCGGTCATCAATCCATGATGCTGTCGGGCTGGATGTCGATCTTCGCGCCCGTCAGCTTGGCGGCGAGGCGGGCGTTCTGCCCCTCCTTGCCGATCGCCAGCGACAGCTGGTAGTCCGGCACGAGCGCCCGCACGGCCTTCGTGGACGCGTCGAGCACGAAGCTCGAGGTCACCTTGGCGGGCGAGAGCGCGTTGGCGACGAACGTCGCCAGCTCCTGGTCGTAGTCGACGATGTCGATCTTCTCGCCGCCGAGCTCCTCGGTGACGGCCCGCACGCGGCGGCCCATCTCGCCGATGCAGGCGCCCTTGGCGTTGATCGACGGGTCCTTCGCGAACACCGCGATCTTCGTGCGATGGCCCGCCTCGCGCGCGAGCGAGGCGATCTCGACGAGACCGTTCGCGATCTCCGGCACCTCGAGCGCGAAGAGCTTGCGCACGAGGCCGGGGTGGGTGCGCGACACGGTGATCTGCGGCCCCTTCTGCCCCTTCGCCACGCTCGTGACGTACACGCGCAGGCGCTGGCCGTGGCTGTAGTCCTCGCCCGGGACCTGCTCCTCCGGCGGCAGGATCGCCTCGACCGAGCCGAGGTCAACATGGATCATGCGGGGATTCGGGCCCTGCTGCACGATGCCGGCGACGATGTCGCCCTCCTTGCCGCGGAACTCCCCCAGCACGGCGTCGTCGGCGATGTCGCGCAGGCGCTGGCTGATGACCTGCTTCGCGGCATAGGCGGCGATGCGGCCGAAGTCCTCGGGCGTGGACTCCTCCTCGCCGATGACGGCGCCCTCGTCGTCGGTCACGGGCACGAGGATCGCCACGTGGCCGGTCTTGCGATCCAGCTCGGCGCGGGCGCCGGCGGGCACCTCGCCCATCTGGGAGACGTGCTTCTCATACGCGGTCAGCACCGCCTGCTCGATGATCCGCACGAGCTCGTCGAACGGAATCTCCTTCTCACGTTCGACGGTGCGCAACAGCCCGAGATCGATGTCCACAGCGGCCTCCCTATTCAGCTCTCGTCGGCATCCGGCTCGCCGACATCCCTCCAAGATAGCGCGCGGCCGGCGCCCCATCCTGTGCAGACGCCCGCGCACCGGCAGACTGTCGGGATGGACGACATCCTGCTGGCCCTGGAGACCTGGTTCGCCTCCGTCGGCGACGCGTACTGGACGTGGGTGGTGCTGCCCATCGTCGCGATCCTCGGCGTCTACCTCACCATCCGCTCGGGCGTGGTGCAGTTCCGGCTGCTGCCGGAGATGTTCCGAACCCTCACCGACAAGACCCCGCTCGACGACGACGGCAGGCCGCAGTCCGTCTCGTCGTTCCAGGCGTTCACGATCTCGGCCGCCTCGCGTGTGGGCACCGGGAACATCGCGGGCGTGAGCACGGCGATCGCGATCGGCGGTCCGGGAGCCGTGTTCTGGATGTGGGCGATGGCCTTCATCGGGGCGGCGTCGGCGTTCTTCGAGTCCGCCCTGGCGCAGCTGTTCAAGGTGCGCGACGCGGCGGGCTTCCGCGGCGGCCCCGCCTACTACATGACCCGCGGCCTGAAGGCCCGGTGGCTCGGCGTGACCTTCTCGGTGCTCCTGCTGATCTGCTTCCCGTTCGCGTTCAACACGCTGCAGTCGAACACCATGACGATCGCGATCGACAGCGCGATCGGCACGATGGGCGGCGGGTTCGACACCCCGGAGTGGGTGCCGCTCGCCATCGGCGTGGTGATCGCGGCGCTGACGTCGCTCATCGTCTTCGGCGGGCTGCGCCGGATCGCGTCGTTCACGCAGGCGATCGTCCCGATCATGGCGCTCGGCTACCTGCTGATCGGGCTCGCGGTCGTCGCGGTCAACCTCGAGCAGCTGCCGGCGGCCTTCGCCTCGATCTTCACCGAGGCGTTCGGGTTCAACGAGATGGTCGGTGCCGCATTCGGCTTCATCGTGATGACCGGCGTGAAGCGCGGCATGTTCTCGAACGAGGCCGGGCTCGGCTCGGCGCCGAACGCCGGTGCGGCGGCGGCCGTCACGCACCCCGTGAAGCAGGGCCTCGTGCAGTCGCTCGGGGTGTACTTCGACACCTTCCTCGTGTGCTCCATCACGGCGTTCACCGTGCTGGTGGCCGTGCCCGACCTGAGCGGCGCACCGCGGGGCCTGGAGCTGACGCAGCTCGCGCTGGAGCGGTCACTCGGCAGCTGTTCGCTCGTCGCGCTCGCGGCGATCATCTTCCTGCTGGCGTTCAGCTCGGTGATCGGCAACTACTACTACGGCGAGTCCAACCTCGAGTTCATCTCGACCAGCCCGCGGATCCTCACCGCGTACCGTGCGCTCGTGGTCGCCGCCGTGCTGGTCGGCGCCGTGCTCTCGGCCGGGGTGGTGTGGGCGTTCGCCGACGCCGTGATGGGCCTCATGGCGCTGACCAACCTCGTCGCGCTCGCGCTGCTGTCGGGCATCGGGTTCCGCCTGCTGCGCGACTACACGGCGCAGCGCCGCGCGGGGCACGACCCCGTCTTCACGCGAGACCGCATGCCCGACGTCGAGGGCATCGAGTGCTGGACCGACGAGCGCAGCGTCACCGGCGCGATCGACGTACGGGCGGCGCAGCGGCAGGCGCGCAAGCACCGCGATCACCTGCACCACGCACCGCGCGCGTAGCGGGCTCGCGCGGCGCGGCGCAAGCCCCCCCTACGCGCGCCCGGGGCCCGGAAAGGTATGAGAAATGGCTGCCAAGGCGCGCTCCACACCGCCATCTCTCATACCTTCTCGGCGGAACGCGAGGCCTTCTCGGCGGGAACGCATCTCCGCGCGCACGCGAAAGGGCCCGCTCCTCCCGGGAGCGGGCCCTTCGTGATCGCGGTCAGACGCGCTTCTTCCAGCCCTTTCCGGGGTGGTCCTCGCCCTTGTCCACGCCCTTGCCCTTGCCGGGGTGGCCGTCGCCCTTGTCGACGCCGTGGCCCTGACCCGGGTGGGTGCCGGGCTGGCCCGGCTCCTCGGGCTGCTCCTGCTCGGGCAGGTCGAGGCCCACGACGATCGGGTTGTGGTCGCTCGCGCGGAACACGCTCTCGTCGTACAGCAGGGTCGCGTTGTAGTTGTACCGGCTGTACTCGAACGCGATCTGCTCCTGCGCGTTGATCTGCCACACGTCCACACCGGTCACGAGCTCGAGCGCCTCGGCGTTGGCGAAGACGTGGTCGAGCGAGCCGTTGAGGCCGTCGTAGTTGTACGTGGCCTCACCGCCGTTGAGCGCGTAGTTCAGGTTGGTGTAGCCGCCCGCCTCGATCACGCGCGCGGGGTCCTCGGCCGCGTAGGCGTTGAAGTCGCCGGCGAGGAACACCGGCTCGATGCCGGTGGCCGCCTGCACCTCGGCCGTGAAGGCCACCAGCGCGTGCGCCTGCGCGACGCGGTCGGGGTTGGCGTTGCCCTGGCCGGTGCCGTCATCGGTGCCCGAGCCCTTCGACTTGAAGTGGTTCGCCGCGACGAGGAACGCGTCGGCGTCGTCGGCTCCCACCGCCTTGAAGGCCTGGAACAGCGGCTGGCGGGCGTTCGAGAAGGCCGGCTCGTCGGTGAGGATGACCGACTCCCCCACCCGCTCGACGTCCGCGGTGCGGTAGATGAACGCGTTGCGGATGACGTCCTCGCTGGCCGGAACGGCCGCGGGGCTCGGGGCGTAGGCCCACACGCCGGCGCCGTCCTTCTCGTTCAGGGCGGCGACGAGCGTGGCGACCGCGAAGTCGCGGTCCTTGCCGAAGTGCGCGGAGTTCTCGATCTCCTCCAGCGAGACGATCGAGGCGTCGAGTGCGCTGATCGCGTTGACGATCTTGGTTTCCTGGCGCTCGAAGCTCTCGGTGGTCGCCGCGCCGCGCGGGCCGGTGTCGCCGCAGTCGTTCGCCGAGATCGGGTTGCCGTCGCGGTCGTTGTAGGTGGTGCAGCTGCCCAGCCCGAGCTCGACGTACTCCTCGGCCGTGGTCGGGAAGTAGTTGAGCACGTTGAAGGTCGCGATGGCGAGGTCGCCGCCGACATCCTCGCGCGCTGCGTTGGCGGCGCGCACGTCGCTGAAGGTCACGTGCGCGGAGCCGTCACCGGTGACGGGCGTGGTGGGCTGCAGGCTCCACGCGTCGTAGCGGTAGTCGAGCACGAACGGCTGGACGAAGTCGACGTGCGAGCCGACCGAGACCGGCGTCTCGGGCGTGAGGTACGCGAACGGGATCGACCGGTTGCTGGCGGTGTTGTAGTTCGTGCTCTTGGCGTCGTCGAGCAGGATCGAGCGCGCCGTGTTGTCGGCCGTGGCCGCCGCGATCGCCGCCGTGTCGTGCGGGTCGATGTCGGCCGTGGGCTGACGCAGCGGCTCGTCGCCGTAGGCCAGCGTGAAGGTGCCGTAGTAGTTGGCGTCGTAGTTGTCGGTCACCGTGAGCTGGTCGTTCAGCAGCACGAGCTCGCTCTCGTGCGCCTCCTTGCCCTCGGGCGTGGCGATCGCCGCCCAGTCCGTGACCGGCGCGACCTCGCCCAGCGAGGCCGGCAGCACCTCGAGCGCGTCGACGGTGATCTCGGTGAGCCCGTTGTACTCGCTCACGGCGCCGGTGACGCGCACGCTCTGGCCGATCTCGGCGCGGGCGCGGTTGCCCCAGACGAACACCGCGTCGGAGGCGCCGTCGGCCGGGTCACCCGCGGGGTCCTGCAGCACGAAGCCGTTGAAGCCGCCCTCGCGCCAGTCGGCGGTCACGACGCCCTCGACGGTGACGGTCTGGCCCTGCAGCGGCGAGACGGCGCCGGTGCCCTGCACCTCGCGGATCGGCACGGCGACGGGGTCGGGCGTGGGCTCCGGGGTCGGCTCGGGCGTGGGCTCCGGGTCGGGCGCGGTGCCGGCGGCCTGCGGCGTGGGCGCCGCGGTCTGGAAGTCGGCCGCGTTCACGTCGGTGTCGACGCCCGCGCTCACCCGCTGCGTGCTCGTGCCGTTGGCGGTGCCGGCGGCCGGCGCGCCCTCGAACGCCACGGCCCCGCTGCCCCACCCGATCATGTCGACGAGTCCCTCGGCGCCGGCGAGGTCGCCCGTCGTCGCCGCGTACTGTCCGGTGCCCTCGTGGAGGTACACGCGGCCGGTCGAGCCGGAGAGGTTGGGCGAGGCGGCGACCTGGTCGGCCGCCGGCAGCGGCTGTCCGTTGCCGTTGCCCGCCGCCAGCTGAACGAGGAAGAAGCCCTGCGCCGGGATCGTGCCCTGCAGCGCGACGGTGCCGCCCGATCCACCGGCGGCCGACTTGTAGTCGATCGTGAGCCCGGCGAGGTCGATCGCCGACCCGGTCGGGTTGTACAGCTCGACGAAGTCGTTCTGGTACGCGGCGCCGCTGTTGCCGCCGCCTCCGTACACCTCGTTGATCACGACATCGGACGCGTCGGGCGCCGCCGTGGCGGCGAGGGGCGTGAGGGCGACGAGGCCGCCCGTGGCGAGCGTCGCGGCGGTGAGGGCTGCCGCGCGACGGCGCGCGGCAAAGGGCGATCGGGTCATGGAGTCACTCCCGGGAGATCGGACAGGTCCCTGGATGCTCGCACGGGCGTGTGACATCCCGGTGAACAGCCGGCGGCCGATCCCCTCGGACGCCGAAAGCCGCCGCGGCCCCGTGGCACGCGACGGCTTTCGGCGGCGGATCAGGCGATCAAGCGGTCAGGCGTGCCACGGCGTCGGCAACCGGGACGGTCTCGCGCTCGCCCGTGCGGCGGTCCCACAGCTCCACCAAGCCCTCGGCCGCGCCGCGGCCGACGACGAGCAGCTGCGGCACGCCGATCAGCTCGGCGTCGCCGAACTTCACGCCCGGCGAGGCCTTGGGGCGGTCGTCGTAGAGCACGTCCTTGCCCGCGGCCTCGAGCTGCGCGATCACGGACTCGGCGAGCTGGTATGCCTCGTCGCCCTTGCCCGTCGCCACCACGTGGATGTCGAACGGCGCGACCGAGGCCGGCCAGATGAGGCCGCGCTCGTCGTTGGACAGCTCCGCGATGATCGCGAGGATGCGGGTCACGCCGATGCCGTAGGAGCCCATGGTCACGGTGACCTGCTTGCCGTTCTCGTCGAGCACCTTGAGCCCGAGCGCCTCGGCGTACTTGCGGCCCAGCTGGAACACGTGCCCGATCTCCATGCCGCGCGCGAGCGTGACCGGACCCGATCCGTCGGGGGCCGGGTCGCCGTCGCGCACCGTGGCGACCTCGAGGAAGCCGTCGGCGGTGAAGTCGCGCCCGGCGATGAGTCCGTACACGTGCGCGTCGTCGGCGTTGGCACCGGTGATCCAGGTCGTGCCGTCCACGACGCGGGGGTCGAGGAAGTAGCGGATGGCGGTGGCGGAGTCCTCGCCCAGGAGCGGGCCGGTCGCGGTCCACGGGCCGATGAAGCCGCGCACGAGGAGCGGGTTGCGCTCGAAGTCCTCGGGGCTGGCCTGCTCCACCTCGGCGGGCGCGAAGGCCACCTCGACGCGCTTCATGTCGACGTCGCGGTCGCCGGGCAGGCCCACGACGACGACCTCGCGGGTGCCGTCGAGGTGCGTCAGCGCCAGCACGACGTTCTTGAGCATGTGCGCGGCCGTCCAGCCGCCCTCCGGGGCGCCGGGGACGGCCTCGTTCGCGTGGGCGACGAGCGTCTCGATCGTCGTGGTGCCGGGCGAGTCGAACACGACGGGCTCGGGCTTGCCGTCGAACGGGATCGGCTCCGGCGCGAGCGTGGTGAACGCCTCGACGTTGGCGGCGTACCCGCCGGCGCTGCGCACGAAGGTGTCCTCGCCCACGGGCGTGGGGTGCAGGAACTCCTCGCTGCGCGAGCCGCCCATCGCCCCGGCGTCGGCCTGCACGATCACGTACTCGAGCCCGAGGCGCTGGAAGATGCGCTCGTAGGCGTCGCGCTGCGCCTGGTACGACGCGTCGAGCCCCTCGTCGGTGTAGTCGAACGAGTACGCGTCCTTCATCGTGAACTCGCGGCCGCGCAGCAGGCCCGCGCGGGGGCGCGCCTCGTCGCGGTACTTGTCCTGGATCTGGAAGATCGTCAGCGGCAGGTCCTTGTACGACGAGTACAGGTCCTTCACGAGCAGGGTGAAGACCTCCTCGTGCGTCGGAGCCAGGAGCATGTCGGCGCCCTTGCGGTCCTGCAGGCGGAACAGCGCGTCGCCGTACTCGTCCCAGCGGCCGGTGGCCTCGTAGGGCTCCCGCGGCAGCAGCGCCGGGAAGTGCACCTCGTACGCGCCGGAGGCGGCCATCTCCTCGCGGATGATGGTCTCGAGCTTGGCCTTCACCCGCAGGCCGAGCGGCAGCCACGCGAACACGCCTGGCGCCTGGCGCCGGATGTAGCCGGCGCGCACGAGCAGGCGGTGGCTCGTGACCTCGGCGTCGGCCGGGTCTTCACGGAGCGTGCGGAGGAAGTAGTGCGAGAGACGTGTGACCACCGCTCAAGTCTAGGCACCCGCGCCCGCGCGCTCCGCCGCGCGGTGCCCGCTCCGGCGCGACGTTGCCGGCCGCAGGGTTCCGGCGCCGCTGCGGACCGGATCCGCGGAATCGCCCTACGGCCGGGTCGCTCCCCTACGCCCGGCCGGCACGCGGCGCCCGCGTGCGGATCGCCGCGACGAGCGCGTCGAAGGCCGCCGCCGCATCGGGCGGGATGTGACCGGCGACCGACAGGTGCGCGAGGCCGTGGACGAGCGCCCAGTAGCCGGCCTCGGCGTGCCGGCGCCGCTCCTCGTCGAGGTCGGGCGCGACGGCGGCGACGGCCGCGGCCAGCAGCTCCTCGTTCTCGCGGATCATCGGGGCCATCGCCGGCGTCGGGGAGGCGGGATCGCAGATCTCCGGATCGAACACGATCGCGAAGCCGTGCGGGTGCCGCTGCGCGTACGCCACGTACGCCAGCCCCAGGGCGCGGACGCGAGCGTCGGGATCGGTCTCGGCCTCGACGGCGGCGATCTGGGCGTCGAGCATGCGGCGCAGGTGGCGCTGGGCGAGGCCGTTGAGCAGGGCGGTCCGGTCGGCGAAGTGGTGATACGGCGCGTTGTGGCTCACGCCCGCCCGACGCGCCACCTCGCGCAGGCTCAGCGCCGCCGATCCGCGCTCGGCCAGCAGCGCGTCGGCGGCGTCCAGCAGCGCCGCGGCGAGGTTGCCGTGGTGATAGCGCGAACCGGAAGTTGACACGCGCAAGATCGTAGTGGATCCTGACAGTGCCCAGAATCTGGACACCGCCCACATTGATCGGAGAACCATGAGCACCCTCGTCATCGACGGCCACCCCGACGCCGACTCCCTCGTCGCCTCACTCGCCCGGCGCTACGCCGAGGCGCACGGCGACGCGCGCCTGATCGCGGTCCGCGACCTCGACTTCGACCCCGTGCTGCGCCGCGGCTATCACGCCGACCAGCAGCTGGAGCCCGACCTGCAGGAGGCGCTCGAGGCGATCTTCGCGGCCTCGCACATCGTGGTCGCCACGCCCGTGTGGTGGGCGTCGGTGCCGGCCCTGCTGAAGGGCTTCTTCGACCGCGTGCTGCTGCCGAAGGTGACCTACCGCTATCGATCCAACGGCCTGCCCGAGGGCCTCCTCGCCGGCCGCACGGGGCGGCTGATCGTCACGAGCGACTCGCCGCGCTGGTTCCTCGCGCTCGCGGGCGACTCCACCGTGACGCACGTACGCAACCAGACGATGCGCTTCTGCGGCATCCGCCCCGTGCGCACCTCGCGGTTCACCGATGTGCGCCACGCCGACGAGGCGCGCCGTGCGGCCTGGCTCGATCGGATCACCGCGGACGCCGAGCGCGATGCCGCCCGCGCCCCGCGCCGGGAGGAGGCGGCCGCCCTCGCCGCGCGCCGAGAGGAGGCGGCCGCCCTCGCCGCGCGCCGAGAGGAGGCGGCCGCCCTCGCCGCGCGCTGACCCGGGCGCGGCCGGCGACCCTAGGCTGGGACGATGGCGACCGTGCTCCTCACCGGCTTCGAGCCGTTCGGCGGCGACGCCCGCAACCCGTCCGGCGAGGCCGTGGCCGACGTCGCGCGGGCGTGGGATCGCGCCGAGCGGCTCGTCACCGCGGTGCTGCCCGTGGCCTACGACGCCGCGGGCGACGCCCTGCGCGGGCTGATCGCCGAGCACTCCCCCGACGTCGTCATCGCCACCGGGCTGGCCGGGGGTCGCACGCAGGTGACGCCCGAGCGCGTGGCGATCAACCTCCGCGATGCCCGGATCGCCGACAACGACGGCGCCCAGCCCGTCGACGAGCCGAGCGTCGCCGGCGGCCCCGCCGCGTACTTCGCCACGCTCCCGGTGAAGGCGATCGCCCGCGCGATCGCGGAGGCCGGCATCCCCGCCGCCGTCTCGCACACGGCCGGGACCTTCGTCTGCAACCACGCGATGTACGTCGCGCTCGACGCCGCGGCGGAGCGCCCCGGCACGACGGCCGGCTTCGTCCACGTGCCGTGGTCGGACGAGACCGCGCCGGAGGGCGCCCCCTCGCTGCCGGCGGCCGAGATCGCCCGAGCCCTCGGCGTCGCGGTCCGCACGGCGCTCGACGTCGACCGCGACGACGCCCACTCCGCCGGCACGATCCACTGAGCCGTCCGCGCGCGGGCGCCGCTCCATCGGGCGGCGCCCGCCCGTAGGCTGGCCCCATGCCGGGCCGATACGCGCACCTGACCCCGTCCGCCGTGCAAGGGGCGCTCGCCGAGTCGCTCGCCGAGCTGCGCTGCACGCTGGAGCTGCCGGAGGCGTATCCCGCCGACGCCGAGGCGGAGGCGGCCGCCGTCGCCGACGCCGCGGCGGTGGACGGCTCCGACGACGCCCGCCCCGATCTGACCGACCTGCCCTTCCACACGATCGACCCGGAGGGCTCGCGAGACCTCGATCAGGCCCTCCACCTGGAGCGGTCCGGCGAGGGCTTCGTCGTGCGCTACGCGATCGCCGACCTGGCGGCGGTCGTCCGCCCGGGCGGCGCGATCGACGCCGAGACCCGCCGCCGCGGGCAGACCCTCTACGCGCCCGACGGATCGGTGCCGCTGCACCCGCTCGTGCTGTCACACGGCGCCTCGTCGCTCCTGCCCGGCGAGCGCCGCCGCGCCTACGTCTGGCAGTTCACCCTCGACGCCGAGGGCGCGGTCGCGTCCACCACGCTCACGCGCGCGTGGGTGCGCTCGGTGCGCCAGTGGAGCTACCCCGAGGCGCAGGCCGCCATCGACGACGGCTCCGCGCCCGAGGAGGTCGCACTCCTGCAGACGGTCGGGCCGCTGCGCATCGCGCTCGAGGCCGCGCGGGGCGGGGCCAGCCTCAACTCCCCCGAGGAGGAGGTCGTGGAGGGCGAGCACGGGTACGAGCTGCGCCGGCGCACGCCCCTGGTCGTCGAGGACTGGAACGCGCAGCTCTCGCTCATGACCGGCATGGCGGCCGCCGATCTCATGCTCGGCGCCCGCGTGGGCATCCTGCGGACGCTGCCGCCGGCGGAGCCCGACGCCCTCGCGGAGTTCCGCCGCAAGGTAGCGCTGCTCGATCGGCCATGGCCCGACGACATCGACTACGGCGAGTACCTGCGGCGCCTCGACCCGGCCGATCCCGCCACGCCCGCCGTGCTGCAGGCGGCGGCCGCGCTGTTCCGCGGCGCCGGCTACGCCGCGTTCGACGGCGAGCCGCCCGCGCAGGTCGAGCAGGCGGCGATCGGCGCCCCCTACGCGCACGCCACCGCTCCCCTGCGCCGGCTCGTGGATCGCTGGTCGCTGGCGATCTGCCAGGCCGCGGCGAACGGGCGGGAGATCCCCGACTGGGCCCGCGCGTCGCTCGGCGAGCTGCCGTCGATCATGCAGGAGTCGGGAGGGCTCGCCAGCCGCCTCGAGGGCGGGGCGGTCGACCGGATCGAGGCCGCCGTGCTGCACGCGCGCATCGGCGACGTGCTGGATGCGATCGTGCTCGCTGAGACGAAGGGCGGCTCGCGCGTGCAGATCGCCGACCCGTTCGTCACGGCGACCGTGCGCGAGAAGGCCGACCCCGGCTCGCGCGTCCGCGTGCGCGTGGAGTCGACCCGCATCGACACGGGCGAGGTCGCGCTCCGGCTCGCCGGCTGACGCCTTCCCGGGGAGCGGAGGCGGAGCCAGCGGGCCGCCGTCAACTAGCGTGGGCTTCATGAAGTTCTCGCTCTGGCTGCCCGCGAATCTGCCCTGGTCCGACCTCCTCGCCGCGGCGACGCACGCGGCCGACGCCGGCTGGCGGGGCGTGTGGCTCGAGGACCACTTCATGGACAACACCGACGAGCCCAACGACGGCGCGCGCGGCGAGTGCCTGACGCAGCTGACGGCGCTCGCGGCGACCGTGCCCGGGATCCGGATCGGATCGATGGTGCTCGGCAACACCTACCGCCACCCGGGCGTCGTCGCCAAGCAGGGCGCGGCGATCAGCGACATCAGCCAGGGCCAGTTCGTCCTCGGCGTCGGCGCGGGCTGGCAGGAGAACGAGCACCGCGCGTTCGGCATCGAGTACGGCGACGTGCCCAGCCGCATCCGCTGGTTCCGCGAGGCCCTCGCGATCTGGAAGGGCCTGCGCGACGAGAATTTCGTGGACTTCTCCGGCGAGCGCTACACGCTCGAGCACGCGTCGCTGAACCCGAAGCCGCACCCGAGCCTGCCGATCCTCATCGGTGGCAAGGGCGAGAAGGTCATGCCGCGGCTCGTGGCCGAGTACGCCGACGAGTGGAACTTCTGGTCGACGCCCGATCAGTACGCCCCGAAGAACGAGATCTTCACCGCCGCCCTCGAGAAGGCTGGGCGCGATCCGAAGAGCCTGTGGCGCACCACCCAGGCGCTCACCTTCCAGCAGCCCGACGGCGCCGAGAAGGCCGCGCGCATGGGTCGCCCGGCGATCGGCGGCACCCCGCAGCAGCTCGTGGACACGATGGCCGCGTACGCCGCCGGCGGCGTGGACGAGTTCATCCTGCCGCTGACCTCGCTCAGCGACGTCGCGAAGATCAACGACCTGGGCGATCGGTTCCTCGCCGAGGTCGCCGCGCACGTGAGCTGACGCCGGGCACCGCACGGTTCCCGAGTGCGCTGGTGCCGCGAGGAGACGCGCGGGCGACGCGAACGCACCTCCCGACGGCGATCTCCGGCAAGAGCACACCGGGGAAGCGCTTCGATGTGCAAGTATCTGCGTATGGACGCAGATACGAAGGTATGCGGCATCGATCCCGACAGCACGTTCGTCGAGCTCGCCGTCGAGGTGTTCCAGATGCTCGCCGACGCGACGCGCGTGCGGATCGTCCTCGCGCTGCGGCAGGCGGGCGAGCTGTCGGTGAATCACCTCGCCGACATCGTCGACAAGTCCCCCGCCGCCGTGTCGCAGCACCTCGCGAAGCTGCGCATGGCGCGCATCGTCGCGACGCGGCAGCAGGGCCAGCGCGTGTTCTACCGGCTGGAGGACGAGCACGCCTCGCAGCTCGTGACCCAGGCCATCCAGCAGGCCGAGCACACGATCGGCCGTCCTCGGCATCACCACCAGGCCTCGGCATGACCGCCCACGACCACGACCACGGGGAGCACGCGCACCCGACGGGGCTGCGGGGGTTCCTCCACGAGGTCTTCGTGCCACACACGCACGACGTGGCGGACGCGATCGACGACCCCCTGATCTCGCACGCGGCCGGCGTCCGCGCGCTCAAGGTCAGCCTCGCCATCATGCTCACCACGACGATCGCGCAGGCGGTGATCGTGTCGTTCAGCGGATCGGTCGCCCTGCTGGCCGACACGATCCACAACCTCTCGGACGCACTCACGGCCGTGCCGCTGTGGATCGCGTTCTCGCTCGCCCGGCGCCGCCCGACCCGCACCTACTCGTACGGCCTCGGACGCGCCGAGGATCTGGCCGGACTCGCGATCGTGGTCGCGATCGCCGCATCGGCGATCGTGGCGGCCTGGCAGGCGATCGACCGGATCATCGACCCCCAGCCGATCTCGCACGTCGGCTGGGTGATGACGGCGGGGGTCGTCGGCTTCCTCGGCAACGAGGCCGTCGCGATCTACCGGATCCGGGTGGGACGGCGGATCGGCTCCGCCGCTCTCGTCGCCGACGGCGTGCACGCGCGCACGGACGGGTTCACCTCGCTCGCCGTCGTGATCGGCGGCATCGGCGTGCTGCTCGGCTTCCCGCTGGCCGATCCGATCGTCGGTCTCCTCATCGCGGCGGCGATTGTCGCGCTTCTCGTGGGCACCGTGCGATCCGTCGGCCGGCGCCTGCTCGACGGCATCGATCCGGCGCTGCTCACCCGCGCCGAGCACGCCCTCGCGCACGTGGAGGGCATCGGCTCGGTCGACCGCCTCCGCCTGCGGTGGGTCGGCCACCGGCTGCACGGCGACGCGGTCCTCACGGTGACCGCCACGACGCTCGCCGAGGCCGAGGCGATCCGCCTCGCCGCGCAGGAGCAGGCGCGGGCGCACCTGCCTCATCTCGAGGAGTTCGCGGTGGAGATCCGCCCCGGCGATTCCGTGGCACGCTGAGGGGATGCGCCTCCCGTTCCGCCAGGTCGACGTGTTCAGCCCCGAGCCGCTGCTCGGCAACCCCGTCGCGGTCGTGCACGACGCCGACGATCTCACCGACGCGCAGATGGCCGCGTTCGCCCGCTGGACCAATCTGTCCGAGACGACGTTCCTGCTGCGCCCGACCGACCCCGCCGCGGACTACCGGCTGCGGATCTTCACCCCCGGCGGCGAGCTGCCCTTCGCCGGCCACCCCACGCTCGGCTCCGCGCACGCCTGGCTCGAGGCCGGGGGCGCGCCCGCGGGCGAGGAGATCGTGCAGGAGTGCGGCGTCGGCCTCGTCTTGCTGCGCCGGGTGGGCGGGCGGCTCGCGTTCGCCGCGCCCGCGCTGCGGCGCTCCGGACCGGTCGAGGAACCGCTCCTCGCCGGGATCGCCGCGGCGCTCGGCATCGCCCGCGACGCGATCGTCGACGCGGCCTGGTGCGATAACGGACCGGGCTGGGTCGGCATCCGGCTCGCGGACGCGCGGGCCGTGCTGGCCCTCACGCCGGACTTCGCGGCGCTGCCGGCCGACGTCGGCGTCGTGGGCGCGTACCCGGACGGCTCGGAGTGCGCCATCGAGGTGCGGGCGTTCTGCCGCCCCGACATGGGCCTCGGCGAGGATCCCGTCACCGGCTCGCTGAACGCCGCGCTCGGGCAGTGGCTCGCCGGCTCCGTGCTGCCCTCGTCGTATGTCGCCTCCCAGGGGACCGCCCTCCAGCGACGTGGCCGCGTTCACGTCTCGCGCGAGGGCCAGACCGTGTGGGTCGCGGGCGACACGCTCACGACGATCCGCGGCGAGCTGACACTCTGACGCCGTCGGCGGTACCCGCTACGGTCGTGCTCATGACCGAGTGGACCGTCGACGAGCACCTGCGAGACAAGCCGGAGGCGTCCGTCGCGCTCTACCGCCGCTTCGAGGAGCTCGTCGCGGCGTGCGGGCCCTACACCGTGTCGCCGTCGAAGTCATCCATCACCTTCAAGGGCACGCGCCGCGGCTTCGCGGGCGCCCGCCCCACGGCGAAGGGGATCCGCGTCTACCTCGATCTGCAGCGGGCGATCGACGATCCGCGCGTCCAGAACGTCGCGCCCTACACGAGCCGGCTCTTCGTCCACCACCTCACGATCACGTCGCCGGCGCAGCTGGACGAGGAGTTCGCCGGTTGGGTCGCCGAGGCGTACGCGGTGGGCGCCGGCGCCCACCTCGCCTGACTCAGGCGCCGGTCAGCTCGCGCGTCATGAAGACGCTGAGGGGGTCGTCGGTGTAGTCGCCGAACGGTGGGCACTCCACGAATCCGTGACGGGCGTAGAGGCGGCGGGCCGGGGCGAAGTGCTCCTCGCTGCCGGTCTCGAGGCTCACGCGACGGTATCCGCGCTCGACCGCCTCCGCCAGGATCGTCTGCAGGATCGACGCGCCGACGCCGCGCCCGCGGGCGGCCTCGCGCGTGCGCATCGACTTGATCTCGCCGTGCGCCGCGTCCAGTTCCTTCAGCGCGCCGCAGCCGAGCACCTCGTCGCCGTCCCACGCGCTCCACACCGTCACGTCGGGCGATTCCAGGGCCGCCAGCGGCAGGGCGTGCACGCTCTCCGCGGGGCTCGTGGCGTGCATCTCGTCGAGGTGCTCCGCGATGAGGTCGCGCACCGCCGGCGCCGTCAGGTCGTCGAGGACAATGCGCATGTCTCTCACGATATCGTCCGCGGGCGCGGCTCCCGCGCCCGCTCAACGTCAGGCAGTGACGACCTGGGCGGTGCCGATGCCGGCGTCGGGGCCCATCTCGTCGGCGATGCGACGGGCCTCCTGGATGAGGGTCTCGACGATCTCGGCCTCGGGCACCGTCTTGATGACCTCGCCCTTGACGAAGATCTGGCCCTTGCCGTTGCCGCTGGCCACGCCCAGGTCGGCCTCGCGGGCCTCGCCCGGGCCGTTCACGACGCAGCCCATCACGGCCACGCGCAGCGGCACGGTGACATCCTTCAGACCCTCGGTCACGTTCTCGGCGAGCGAGTACACGTCCACCTGGGCGCGGCCGCACGACGGGCACGAGACGATCTCGAGCTTGCGCTCGCGCAGGTTCAGCGACTGCAGGATCTGGTGGCCGACCTTGACCTCCTCGGCCGGCGGGGCCGACAGCGAGACGCGGATCGTGTCGCCGATGCCCTCGGACAGCAGGATGCCGAACGCCGTGGCGCTCTTGATCGTGCCCTGGAAGGCGGGACCGGCCTCGGTGACGCCGAGGTGCAGCGGCCAGTCGCCCCGCTCGGCGAGCATGCGGTACGCCTTGACCATGACGATCGGGTCGTTGTGCTTGACCGAGATCTTGAAGTCGTGGAAGTCGTGCTCCTCGAACAGGCTCGCCTCCCAGACGGCCGACTCGACGAGCGCCTCGGGGGTGGCCTTGCCGTACTTCTCGAGCAGGCGGCGGTCGAGCGAGCCGGCGTTCACGCCGATGCGCAGCGAGACGCCGGCGGCCTGCGCCGCCTTGGCGATCGCGCCGACCTGGTCGTCGAACTTGCGGATGTTGCCCGGGTTCACGCGCACGCCGGCGCATCCCGCATCGATCGCCTGGAAGACGTACTTCGGCTGGAAGTGGATGTCGGCGATCACGGGGATCTGCGACTTCTTCGCGATGATGTGCAGCACATCGGCGTCGTCCTGGCTGGGAACCGCCACGCGCACGATCTCGCAGCCCGACGCCGTGAGCTCGGCGATCTGCTGCAGGGTCGCGTTGATGTCGGTGGTCGGCGTCGTCGTCATCGACTGCACGCTGATGGGGGCGTCGCCGCCGACGAGCACCTTGCCCACGCGGATCTGCCGGCTCTTGCGGCGGGGAGCGAGGGTTTCGGGGACGCGAGGCATACCGAGGTTCACAGCTGGCACGTCATAGAGCCTACGCGCGCGCGGTTCCACGCGGGCTGTCCGCGGGCTGAGCACATGCCGAGCCCGAGGCGCTGGGGGCAGATGCTGGCGCGCGCCACGAGCTGACGGCCGGATTTGCCGCCGCACGGGCGGCGCGTATACGGTGACCTCGTGCACGTGACCCAGAACTGGTGGTGGCTCGCCTGAGGCGGGCCGCATTCGCGCACAACGAGACGACCGCCCACCGCAGGCGGTCGTTCTGCTTTCCGGGAAGACCGCCCCACATCGAAGTGAGCCCCTGATGGAAGCAGCACCCACGACCGCCGAGCGCACCCTCCGCCTCGCGGGCGACCCCGATGCGTCGTTCGCGCTCATCGCCCGCGACGGCGGCGAGGTCGAGATCCTCACCGGCCCGGTCGTCGATGTCGAGCTGCTCGCCGACATCCCGCTCACCGGACCGGACGGCGCGCCGCGCGAGGTGCTCGCCCTGGTGCCGTACCGGCAGGTGCGCGAGCGCGGCTTCGAGGCGGAGGACGACGGCACTCCCCTGCGCTGTCTCCTCGTCGACGAGCACGGCCGCGTGAGCGCCGACGAGGTGCTCGCGGCGCTGCCGAGCGCGACCATTCCGCTCACGGATGCGGGCTTCGATCTGTCGGACGAGGAGTACGCCGCGATCGTGCGCCGCGTCATCGCCGACGAGATCGGGCGCGGCGAGGGGGCGAACTTCGTCATCCGCCGCGACTACGTGGCCGGCGTCGACGCCGACGCGCGCACGGCGGCGCTGACCTGGTTCCGCGCGCTGCTCGAGCACGAGCGCGGGGCCTACTGGACGTTCCTCATCGTGGCGGGCGATCGCCTCCTCGTCGGCGCGAGCCCCGAGGCGCACGTGGTCGCGACGGCCAACGGCGACGGGTCGAGCACCGTGACGATGAACCCGATCTCCGGCACGTTCCGCCACCCGCAGGGAGGCGCCACGGTCGAGACGCTGTCGGCCTTCCTGCGCGACACCAAGGAGACCGAGGAGCTCTTCATGGTCGTCGACGAGGAGCTCAAGATGATGAGCGCCGTCTGCAGCGACGGGGGGCGCATCACCGGGCCGCACCTCAAGGAGATGTCGCGCCTCACCCACACCGAGTACATGCTCCGCGGCACGTCGCGCCTGGACCCGCGCGAGATCCTGCGCGAGACGATGTTCGCGCCGACGGTCACGGGATCGCCGATGCAGAACGCCTACACGGTGATCCGCCGTCATGAGGCCACCCCGCGCGGCTACTACTCCGGAGTGGCGGCGCTGTTCACCCCCGACGCCGACGGCGGACACGACCTGGACGCGCCGATCCTCATCCGCACTGCCTACCTCGAGCACGGCCGCCTGCGGGTGCCCGTCGGGGCGACGCTCGTGCGCCACTCCGACCCGTACGGCGAGGTGAGCGAGACGCACGGCAAGGCCGCCGGCGTGCTCGGGGCGATCGGCGCCGTGCCGCGCGCCGCGAAGGCCGCCGACGACGACGCGCCCGCGGTGCCGCGCCGGCTCGCCGACGACCCCGACATCGCCCAGCTGCTTGCGTCGCGCAACGCGCGCCTCGCGCCGTTCTGGCTGGAGGAACAGGCGCCGGGCGCGGGGCCGCTCGCGGGTCACTCCGCGCTCGTGGTCGACGCGGAGGACCGCTTCACGACGATGCTCGCCCACCAGCTGCGCCACCTCGGCCTCGAGGTGCGGATCGCGCACTGGTCCGAGGTGACCGACGCCGAGCTCGACGCCGCCGAGCTCGTGGTCTCGGGCCCCGGCCCGGGCGACCCCCGCGACGCAGCGAACCCCCGCATCGCCCGCATGCGGCAGGTGGTGGCCCACCGCCGCGAGCGCGCGCTGCCGCTGGTGGCGGTGTGCCTGAGCCACCAGATCCTCGCCGACGCCGCGGGCATCGACCTGGTCGCCCTGGACAGCCCGCACCAGGGCGTGCAGCTGACCGTCGACATCTTCGGCGAGCCCGCCGCGATCGGGTTCTACAACACCTTCACGGCGCGGGTCGAGGCCGGCACCACGCGCACCGGCGAGACCGAGATCGCCGCCGATCCCACCACCGGCGACGTCTACGCGCTGCGCGGACCGCGCTTCGCGAGCATCCAGGGGCACCTGGAGTCGATCCTCTCGCGCGACGGGATCCGCACGCTGGGGCGCCTCGCCGAGCACGCCCTGACGAGCTGACGCGGCGTCAGCCGCCGAGGCTCACGGGGTTGAAGATGTCGGCGGCGAACAGCAGCGCGCCCATGCCGACGAGCAGCACCACGACCACGAGCGTGAGCGGCACGAGTCGCGTGGCGTCGGCGGGGCGCGGCGGCGGGCGGCGGAACACGCGCGCCCAGCCGCGCTTCAGGGCGTCCCACAGCGCGACGGCCACGTGCCCGCCGTCGAGCGGCAGCAGCGGGATGAGGTTGAACACGAACAGCGCGATGTTGATCGATCCGAGCAGGCCGATCATCACGCCCACGCGGTCGAGGATCGGCGCCTCGGTCGCCGCGACCTCGCCGGCAATGCGACCGACGCCAATCACGCTGATCGGGCCGTTCGGGTCGCGCTCCTGACCCGTGAACAGGTCGACGGCCGTGTCCCACAGCCGCACGGGCAGCTGGGCGACGATGCCGAGCACGGCGCCGGTGTTCTCCACCGCGGTCTCCGCGCCGCTCCAGATCGGCTGCCGCACGCGCTCCGTGGTGGGGCTGAAGCCGGCGAAGCCGACCTCGGCGACCACCGTCTCGCCGTCCTCGCCCACGTAGGAGTTCTCGGCGAGGACCGGCGTGAGGCGCAGGGTGTGCTCGGCGCCGTCGCGCGTGACGACGACATCGATCTCGTCGCCCGGGTGAGCGCGGACGATCGCGGACGCCTCGGCGAAGGTCGACACGGGCGTGCCGTCGATCGACACGATCGTGTCGCCCGGCTCCAGCCCTGCGGCCGCCGCCGGGGAGGCGGGGTCGTCGGCGCCGCATTCGGTCTGCGTCGTGCCGGCGGGCAGCACGCACTCCGACACGGAGGCGACCGTCGTCGTGCTCTGGTTCAGCCCGATGCCCGTGGCGAGGATCGTGAACAGCACGACGGCCAGCACCGCGTTCATCGCGGGGCCACCGAGCATGATGACGATCCGCTTCCACGTGGGCAGCGTGAAGAACGCGCGCGAATCGTCGGTGCCCTCGAGCGTCTCGTCGTTGGCGGCGCGGGCGTCCTGCACGAGCGTGGCGAACAGGCCGCCGCGTGCACCGTCGTCGTCGCGGCTGCGCGGATACATGCCCGCCATCGAGATGTAGCCGCCGATCGGCAGCCACTTGATCCCGTACTCCGTCTCGCCGAACCGCCGCGACCACACGGTCGGCCCCATGCCGATCATGTACTGGCCCACGCGCACGCCGAACGCCTTGGCGGGGATGAGGTGGCCGATCTCGTGCAGACCGATCGACAGGCCGAGACCGAGCACGATCACGACCACGCCGAGGATGAACGAGAGCACCTCCACGGCTCAGCCCTCGTACGGGTTCGGCCAGACGCGCTCGCCCGTGGGCCAGCCGGCGTCGATGAGCGCCTGTCGCGCGAGCTCGCGCGCCGAGTAGGCGTACTGGACGCCCTCGATGTCGCGGTAGTTCTGGTGCCCGGGACCGGCCCACAGGATCGCGTCGCCCGGGCCGACGAGCGAGACGGCCTTGACGATCGCGGCCTCCGGCGGCGAGACCTCGTGGATCTCGTGATCCGGGTCGGCGGCGCGGGCGCTCTCGACGAGCACGCGGCGAATGTCGGCGGCGTTCTCGAACCGCGGATGGTGATCGGTGATCACCGTGATGTCGCTGCCGGCGACGGCCGCGCGGCTCATGTCGGGGCGCTTGAGGGTGTCGCGGTCGCCATCTGCGCCGAAGAGCATGAGCACCTTGCCGGGGGTGACCCGGCGCACGGCCGCGAGCGTCTTCTCGAACGCGTCCGGGGTGTGGCCGAAGTCGACGTAGACGGCCGGGCCCTCGGAGCCGCTGACGAGCTGCGTGCGCCCCGGCACCCAGGCACGGATGCCGCCGTCGCGCTCCAGCGCGGCCGTGATCCGCTCCCAGGCGTAGCCGGCCTCGAGCATCATCACGATCGCGAGCCCCGCGTTGGCGGCCATGTGGGCGCCGATCACGGGCACGGTCGTCTCCAGGCGGCGGCCGTCGCGGTGGGCCAGGGCGAAGCCGGTGCCGCTCTGCGCCTCGGAGGTGACCTCGACGATCCAGTCGGCGCGGTCGATCGCGCCGGTCTCCGCGATGCCGCGGGTGGCGATCGTCGTGACGGGGATCTCGGCGTCGGCCACGATGCGCGCGCCCGGGGCGGAGTCGAGCGAGACCACGCCGCGGCGCGCCCGCGCGGCGGTGAAGAACGGCCGCTTGGCGGCGTAGTACGTCTCCATGTCGCCGTAGTCGTCGAGGTGATCGTGCGTGAGGTTCGTGAAGGCGGCGACGTCGAAGATCACGCCCTCGAGCCGGCGGCGGGTGATCGCCTGCGCGCTGACCTCGACCGCGAACGCCTTCACGCCGCGTTCGCGCATGAGCGCGAGGAGCGCGTGGAACTCCGTGGCCTCGGGGCTCGTCAGGCCCGACACCACGCGCTCGCCGGCGACGACGCGCTCGGCCGAAGTGGAGGCGCCCGCGACCACGCCGATCTGCGTGAGGATCCCCTCGAGCAGGTGCGTGACGCTCGTCTTGCCGTTCGTGCCCGTGGTGCCCAACAGCAGCGGCAGGTCCTCGCCCGGCGCGGTGCGGTGCACGAACATCGCAGCGTCGCCGAGCACGCCGCGCGGGTCCTCGACGATCACGATCGGCAGGCCGGCCGCCGCCGCGATCCCGGCGCCCTCGTGATCGGTGAGCACCGCGGCCGCGCCGTTCGCGGCCGCCTGGGCGGCGAACTCCGCGCCGTGACGGTTCGCGCCGCGGATGCCGACGAACAGCTCCCCCGGCTTCAGGTCGGTCGACGACAGCGTGACGCCGCAGACCTCGGTGTCCTCCCCGTCGAGGCGGCCGCCGACATGCGCGGCGACGTCGGACAGGAGGCGGCGGTTCGGGGCGGCGGGACGCAGCATCGTGGGCGGCGTCCGGCGCTTGGGGGTCGTGTGCGACATCGTGATCTATCGTCGCATGCGGCACCGATGAGGCCGCTGAACTCAGGCGCCCGCGATCGCGCGATCCGCCTCGTCGCGGGCCCAACGCTCGGCGGCCGCGAGCGTCTCGAGCGTCAGCTGCGCCGGGGGCTCGTGCGCCTCCACGACGCGCGTGACCGTCTCGACGATCCCCAGGAACGACAGGCGGCCCTCGTGGAACGCGTCAACCGCCTGCTCGTTGGCCGCGTTGAACACGGCCGGGAACGTCGCCCCGGCCTCGCCGACGCGCTTGGCGAGCGAGACGGCCGGGAACGCGTCGTCGTCGAGGGGCTCGAACGTCCAGCTCGCGGCCGCCGTCCAGTCGATCGGCGCGCCGACCCCCGGCACCCGGTCGGGCCAGGCCATGCCGAGGGCGATCGGCAGGCGCATGTCGGGCGGCGAGGCCTGGGCGATCGTGGACCCGTCGACGAACTCCACCATGGAGTGCACGATCGACTGCGGGTGGACGACCACGTCGATCCGCTCGAACGGCACGTCGAAGAGCAGGTGCGCCTCGATCACCTCGAGGCCCTTGTTGACAAGCGTGGCGGAGTTCGTGGTGATGACCCGCCCCATGTCCCACGTGGGGTGTGCGAGGGCCTGCGCCGGGGTGACGTCGGTGAGCTCGTCGCGGGTGCGGCCGCGGAACGGGCCGCCCGACGCCGTGATCACGAGCCGGCGCACCTCGTCGGCGCGGCCGGAGCGCAGAGCCTGGGCGAGGGCGGAGTGCTCGGAGTCGACGGGCACGATCTGCCCCTCGGCCGCCCGCTCCTTCACGAGCGGGCCGCCGACGATCAGCGACTCCTTGTTCGCCAGTGCCAGCGTGCGCCCCTCCTCGAGCGCCGCGAGCGTGGGACCGAGCCCGACCGATCCCGTGATGCCGTTGAGCACCACGTCGGCCGGGACCTCGCGCACGAGCCGCGTGGCCTCCGCGGCCCCGAGCGCCGTGCGGGACACGCCGAACTCCTCGGCCTGCGCCCGCAGCGCCTCGCCGTTTCGCCCCGCCGCCAGGCCCGCGACCTCGAACAGGTGCGGGTTGGCGCGGACGACATCGAGGGCCTGCGTGCCGATCGAGCCCGTCGATCCGAGGATGAGGATGCGGCGCATGGCGTGGATCAGCCGGCGGCCAGGTGCTGCGTGGCGAGGATGTCGACGACGAAGATCAGCGTCTCGCCCGTGAGGTCGTTCTCGTTGATCTCGCCCTCGCCGTAGCCCTCGGCCGGCGGGATGACGGCGAGCACCTGCGAGCCGACCGTCTGCCCCACGAGCGCCTTCGTGAAGCCCTCGATGACGCCCGAGGTGTTGAAGTCGATGGGTCCCGACGCCCAGCTGGAGTCGAACTCCTCGCCGTTGGAGGCGCGGATGCCGGTGTACTGCACCATCACCTGATCTCCGTCCTCGACCGTGATGCCGTCGCCCGTCTTGAGCGTGGCCAGCTGCGTGGTGTCGGGCGTCTCGAGACCCTCGGGGATCGTGACGGTCGGAGCGCCGTCGTCGGCGAGCTCGACGGTCGGCATGCCCTCGACCGGCTCCTGCTGCTCGCCCCAGGCGGCCGTGGGCGTCACGCCGAGCACGTCGAAGGTGTAGACGGCGGGCGGCACCTCGGTGCCGTCCTCGGCGGTGCCGCCGACGTAGGCGGCCGCGACGCGCGACCCGATGGGAGCGCAGCCCAGCACGATGCCGAGGGTGCTCTCCGGCGAGATCTGCTGCGGCAGCTGCTCGCCGGGGTTGTAGCCGGCGGTGCCGACGAGCTCGCCGGTGGTGGCGTCGTAGCCGGTGATCGCGACGTCGACGAACTGGCCGGCCTCGAGCGGGGCGCCGTCGCCCTCGACCACGACCTGGCGCTGGAACTGGTCCACGGTGAGGGGCGCCTCGAAGGTGACCTCGACCACGCCGTCGGACAGCGGCGCGTCCGAGACGGTGAGCGCCTCGACGGCGGGGCCCGAGTCGGCCGCCGCCGCGCACAGGTCGGCGGGGGTGCCCGTGGGCTCGGGCTCGGCGGTGGAGTCCCCGGAGGTGGCGCAGCCGGCGAGCGCGAGGACCGCGAGGGTCATGGTGGACAGCAGGGCAGCGGATCGACGTCGCACGGAGGCACCTCTTCGTTCGGGGACGGCACCCATCCTCCCCCATCTTCTCGATGCGTCGCCTGACAGCGCTCCGTCACCCGCGCATTCCTGGCCGGGAATCTTCGCTGGGTAGGCTGAAGGGATGACCTCCGACGGCGCCCCGAACCCGAACGAGCCGGGCGAAACCGACGCGACGCCGCTCAAGCCGAGCGCGCTCTACACCTTCGGCCGCATCGCGATCGCCCCGCTCGCGCGCGCCATCTACCGCCCCCGCGTGGAAGGCAAGTCGAACATCCCGCCCGAGGGTCCGGTGATCTTCGCGAGCAACCACCTGTCGTTCATCGACTCGATCGCGATCCCGATCGCGGCCGCGCCGCGCCCCGTGCACTTCCTGGCCAAGTCGGACTACTTCACCGGAACCGGCCTGAAGGGCTGGTTCTCGCGCGCGTTCTTCACGGCCGTCGGCGCCGTTCCCGTGGACCGCGGCGCCGGGCAGGCGGCCCTGGACGCCCTCGAGCGCCAGCGGCAGATCCTCGACTCGGGCGCGGCGGTGGCGCTGCACCCCGAGGGCACGCGCTCGCGCGACGGCCGGCTCTACAAGGGCCGCACCGGCGTGGCGTTCCTCGCGCTGCAGACGGGCGCGCCCGTGGTGCCGATCGGCCTCATCGGCACCGACAAGGTGATGCCGGTGGGCGCCAAGATGCCCTCGCTCAAGGAGCGCGTCGTCGTGAAGTTCGGCGAGCCGCTCGACCTGTCGCACCACGGCCCCGCCTCGTCGGGTCGCGCGCGGCGCACCGCGACGGACGAGATCATGGCGGCGATCCACGCCCTCTCGGGGCAGGAGCTCGCCGACGCCTACAACGAGCTGCCGGCGCAGACGCCGATCGAGAAGATCAAGCGCGCGCTGCCGCACGAGCGCCGCTGACGCGCGGCGGCGCGCACGGCGTCAGCCCGCCGCGCCGCTCGCCTCCGCCGCGCCGTTCGCCTCGGCCGAGTCGCTCACCTCGGGCGCGCCGCTCGCCTCGCCGACCTCGACGGTCGCCTCGTGCTCGACGGGGAAGTTGACCGAGCTCGCGATGAAGCACCACTCGTGCGCGTCGTGATGGGCGGCGATCGCGTCGTCGACCATTGACGCGTCGGCCACGGTGACCCGCGGCCGCAGCGTGACGCGCTCGAAGCGGCCGCCGTTGCCCGCCTGCCGCATGGTGCCCACGGCCTCGTCCACGTACGACGTGACCACGACGCCACGCTCGACGCACGCGTGCAGGTACGACAGCAGGTGGCACTCGCTCAGCGACGCCAGCAGGAGGTCCTCGGGGTTCCAGCGACCGGGATCGCCGCGGAACGGCTTGTCGGCCGATGCCAGCAGCACCGGCTTGCCCGCGACCTCGATCTCGACATCGCGGGCGTAGTCGCGATACCCGGAGGTGCCCGTGCCGCGGTTGCCCGTCCACGTGGTGGTGAGTGCGTAGGAGTGCTCGCCCGTCATGGCGCCAGTCTGGCAGGTCGCGCGGGGCCTCGGCCGCCGCGCCGCCGCGCGCAACGCCCGGCGGCGGTCGCCTCGGGGCACGGGGGCGCCAGGTTCTAGGCTGGAGTCCATGCTCGAGACGCTCGCCGTGACCGATTCCGTCGAACTCGCCGTGACCGATCGGGGCGGATTCGTCGAGTCCCGCCACGCGGGCGCGGCGATCGTGCTGGGGCCGGAGGGCGATGTCGTCCGCGCGCTCGGCGACACCGAGGCGCTGATCCTGCCGCGCTCGTCGCTGAAGCCGTTCCAGGCGGTCGCCAGCGTCACCGCCGGCGCGGCCCTGGAGGGCGAGCGCCTCGCCCTCGCGACCGCCAGCCACAGCGGCACCGATCGGCACGTCGAGGTGGTCCGCGGCATGCTCGCCGAGGCCGGGCTCACCGAGGATCACCTCGGCTGCCCCGAGGCCTGGCCGGGCGATCAGGCCACGCGCGACGATCTCGTCCGCGATCACGTGGGCAAGAGCCGCATCCGCATGAACTGCTCGGGCAAGCACGCCGCCATGCTCGCCGCTTGCGTGGCCACCGGCTGGGACACCGAGGGCTACCTCCACCCGGATCACCCGCTGCAGGCGCACATCCGCGAGACGGTGGAGCGCCTGTGCGGCGGCACGAAGGTGGCGGCCACCGTGATCGACGGCTGCGGCGCCCCCGTCCACGCCCTCCCGCTCTCGGCGCTCGCGCGCGGCATGCACCGCATCGGCACGGCGTCGGAGCGCTCGCCGTTCGGGCTGCACCGCGTCGCCGGCGCGCTCGTGCGCACGGTGCGCGAGCACCCCTGGGCGATCGCCGGCCCAGGCCTGACCGACACCTTCGCCATCGAGCGGTTCGGCGTGTTCTCGAAGATCGGCGCCGAGGCCGTGCAGATCATGGTCGCCCCCGACGGCACGACGGTCGCGCTCAAGGTGCTCGACGGCGGGGCCCGCGCCACGTGCGCGATCGCGCTCACGCTGCTGGCGCAGGCGGGCGCGCTGCCCGCGGTCGAGGTGGAGGCCGCTCTCGCGTCCGACCCGCTGTTCGCGGTGCTCGGCGGCGGCGAGCCGGTGGGCCGCATCCGCGCCACCGTCTGAGCACTCACGGCAGCACCACCCGCTCGGGCGCGGCGCCCTCGACGACCCGCCACGCGCGCGAGGCGCGGGGACGGGCGTAGGGCGGGAGATCCCGCTCCCCCGCGATCGTGCGCAGCTCGGCGGCGCACTCGGCGCCGAACACCAGCTCGCCGGTGCGGCGCACGTCGCGCAGCAGCGTGGCGTGGCGCAGCCAGGTGTCGCCGTCGCCCGCGATCGCCACGCGGGCCGACCCGGCCGTCAGCTCGTCGAGCCGGGCGCCGGGCTCCAGCCCGTCCAGCGCCACCACGCGGACGCCGCGGCCCCAGGACTGCGCGAATCCGGCGGCCCGCGATGCCGCCCCGCGCACGATGAGCCCGGTGACGGGCGCGGCCGGGTGCCAGATCGCGTCCGCCGGCGCCGGCGCCCCGTCGGCGCGAGGCTCGCCCGGCCAGGCGAGCTGCACCTCGCGCCCGTCGATCACCGCGCGCCCGGGCCCGCGACCCGGGGCGAACTCGGCCCCCTCACCACCGGCAGCCACGTGATCGGCGCGCGACGGCAGCGGCAGGATCACCCGGCGCGGCAGCAGGTCGAGCAGCCGCGCCACCGGCCCGGACGCGCGGGCCGCGGTGCACACGAGCATCGAGCGGCGCGCTCCCGCGTCGCGCGCGAGGGTCTCGAGGCGCGCGAGAAGCTCGCCGGCGTACTCGGCGGGATAGCGTCCCAGGAGGGCGTCGACGTCGTCGATCGCGACGACCGCCGGGGCGGCACGCAGCGCCAGCTCGACGGCGTCCCAGGCCGCCTCCGCGTCGGGCGGCACGATCAGGCTCTCGCCCGGTCTCGTCTGGTCGGCGATGAGCCGCACCGCCGCGCTCTTGCCCGTGCCGCCCGCGCCGATCACCGCGACGCCGCGATCCACGCCGTGGCGGAGCAGGACCGGCTCCTGCCGCTGGCGATCGGGCTCATCGGCGAGCCCCAGGAGGATCCCGGGCGGCGCGTCGGACTGCGCCCGCAACTCGGCCAGCGGCAGCAGTCCCGGCAGGGGCGGCAGCCAGGGCGCGTCGGGGGCCGCGGAGCCCGGGCCGATCGCGGCGAGATCGGCCACGCCGGTGCGGGCGATCCGGCACGTCACCGGCGCGGCGTCGCCCGCCCGGCGCACCAGCGCGATGCCGCGCGATGCGGCGTCGCCGGGGAGCGTGGCGGCGCCGTCCGTGCCGATCACCAGGCGACTGTCGGACGCGTCGGTCACCCGCAGCGCCACCCGCAGCGGGCAGTTCGCCAGCAGCGAGTCGCGGAACACCCCGGCCGCCCGCTGCGTGCCCAGGATGAGGTGCATGCCGAGGGCCCGTCCGCGCGCGGCGATGTCGGTGAACAGCGCCGAGAGGTCGCCGTGATCCTGCAGCAGCGCGGCGAACTCGTCGACGACGATCACGAGGCGCGGCATCGCGACGCGCGGATCGGCGACGTCGCGCGCACCGATCCGGGCGAGCTCGCCCTCGCGGCGGCGCAGCTCCGCCCGCAGGCTCTCGACCGCCCGCCGCGCACCGGCGCCGTCGAGGTCGGTGACGACACCGGCGACGTGCGGCAGGCCCGCGAGGGCCTCGAACGCCGTGCCGCCCTTGAAGTCGGCCAGCAGGAAGGTCACGCGATCGGGCCCGAGCCGGCGCGACAGCGACGCGACCCACGTGGTCAGCAGCTCGCTCTTCCCCGCGCCGGTCATGCCGACCACGACCGCGTGGGGGCCGTCGGCGACGAGATCCACCACGACGTCGCCGCCGACCCCGCGCCCGATCACGGCGGCGAGCCCGCGGTCGGAGGCCGGCGGGTCGGCGAGCTCGCCGAGCGCCAGCGGCGCGGGCACGCCGCCGCTCACCCGCCCCGCCAGCGCCTCGCACAGCTCGCGGGCCTGCCCCGCAGACAGGGCCTCGGCGACGAGCTCGACCGGCTCGCCCGCGGCGGCGGCCGTCGCGTCGAGCACGCGCCCCGCCAGGGGCCGGTCCGGTTCGAGCTCGAGCACCCGCGCGCAGCCGACCGGCACCGGCTCGCGCGGGCTGACCGCCGCGATGACGATGTCGGCGGCGCCGGCCGGTGCCGCGCCCCATGTCAGGGCCGCGCGCAGCGGCGCCTGCGAGCGGCGATGCGGCAGGGCGGCGAACGCCGCATCCTCCTCCGCCGGGACGGCGACGACCGACAACTCGCCCGGTCCCGCGCGCAGGCACAGCTGCATCAGCAGCGCCCGCGCGACCGCCCGGGCCGCGATCGGCTCCCCCTGCACGCACACGCCGCCGACCGCCGGCACCGCGACCGGGGCATGGTCGATCCGCTCGGCACGGGCGCGCAGGCGCTCGGCGCGCTCCCCCTCGCCGCCGCTGACGCGCACGGCGCTCGCCACCCGGCCGAGCCCGAGCACCAGCTCGTCGGGCCCGCGCGTCCAGGGCGCCCGCTCGTCGGCCAGCGTCACGACATCGGGCCGCGCGGCCTCGAGCAGGCGGCGCTCGGCCTCGTGGCGGCGGGCGATCTCGCCCTCCGCGCGCTCGCACGCCTCGTCGAGCTCGCGCGCCGCGGCTCGGCGCTCGCGTCGGCGCACCCGCGCGGCGTCGGCGAGGGCGGCGACGGCCATGAGGGGCCCCAGCGCGGCGAACAGCAGCATGAACGCCGATCCCGTGACGAGCCACATCACGACGGCTCCGACGATCGGCACGATCGACGCGATGAGGGGCAGCGGTCCGCGTCGCGTGGGCGGGGCGGGCGAGGGCAGCTCGATCGGGGCGGCGGTGCGCGGGAAGGCGGTGTCGGTCACCCTCCCAGCCCAGCGCGCCGGCGCCGCCGGCGGGGGACATCGGGCCGATCTGTGGACGCCGACACGCCCATCGGGCCCTGTGAGCGAGGGGCAGGGACCGCACGCGGCGCGAGGACCGCAATCCGGCCCCGCCGCGCACCGGCGTCAGGCCGCTTCGTCGTCCTCGGCCGCGCCCTCATCCGCCTCGTCCTCGGCGTCGTCCGAGGAGGCCTCGGTCACGGCGACGTCCACGACGACGATCGAGATGTTGTCGCGCCCGCCGTTCTCGAGCGCCGCCTCGAGCATCGCGTCGACGGCATCGGCGGGGTTGGGGTTCTCGCGCAGGAAGTGCAGGATCCCGTAGTCGGTGAGCTCCTTGGTGAGCCCGTCCGAGCAGATGACGAAGCGATCGCCGTCGACGACCTCGACGCGCACGTAGTCGGGCACGACGCTCTCGCTGGGGCCGACGGCGCGCGTGATGACGTTGCCGTAGGGGTGGCTCTCGGCCTCCTCGGGGCTGAGCCGCCCGGCCTGCACGAGCTCCTGGACGAGCGAGTGATCGGTCGTGATCTGGATGAGCGCCTCGTCGCGCTGCAGGTACACGCGCGAGTCGCCGATGTTGAGGACGACCCAGGACTCGGGCTCGGCCGGGTCGAGGTAGATGCCGGTCACGGTCGTGCCCGTGCCGTCGTCGGTGGTCTCGGGGTGATCGGCGATGTCGTGCACCGCGGCGCTGAGCGCGCCCTCGATCGACTCCGGGGTGATCTCGCCCGACTCGGCGACGTCCGACAGCCGCGAGATGGTGTTCGCGCTGGCGATCTCGCCGCCGATGTGGCCGCCCATCCCGTCGGCGACGACGAACAGCGGGCAGGCCATGAGGATCGCGTCCTGGTTGACCTCGCGCTTGCGGCCGCGATCCGTCGCGCCCGCCCACGTCAGCAGCGCCTCGGCGCCGCTCGAGAGCGGCACGCTCTGGGTCTGCGCCGTTGTGGTCGCGTCGGGCACGAATCGGCCTCCTGGTCGGTCGAGGTCGCGCGGCGGACCCCGGAGCGGGCTCGGCGACGTCGGTGTTCACATCATAGTCGCGCGCGTTGCACGCCTTCTGTCATCGCGCTGTCCCGAGCTCGCGCCTACGACGGCGGATTCTGCGGCGTGGTCGGCGGCGCCGGCGGGTCGAAGGGCGGCGGGGTCGTGGGCGGCGGCGTCGGCGGCTGCGGCGGCGCGAGCGGATCGGACGCCGCCGGCGGGCGGTTCGGGCCGGGCGCGTCGGCGGGACGCGGCGGCACGAGCGGGTCGGCGGGCGCGCCGGGGTGCGGCTGCGCCGCGTAGCCCGGCTGCGGGGAGGGCTGCGGCGCGTAGCCCGGCTGCGCGTGCGCGTGCGCGTACGCGGCGGGCGCGGCGGTCGCCTGCGCGGGCACGCCCTCCCACGCGGTGCGGTCGGCCAGGAAGCCGTTGCCGGCCCAGGCGGCCGGCGGCACGCGCGGATCCCAGCGCGAACCGTCGAGCGCCACGATCCCGAGCCACACGAACGTGATCGGCGGGATGGCGAAGAGCACCACCCACCAGCTCTCCTTCTGCAGCTTGAGCCCGATCCGGTAGGCGGCCAGGCACATCATGACCCACACGAACAGGTTCACGATCGGCGCGAGGACGTCGATCCACCCCACGAGCACGAAGAGGAACAGGAACGGGTTCACGTCGCCGAGCTTGAGGAAGATCATCTGGCTGTAGAACGGCACCCACGCGCGCCAGGCGCCCTGCACCCCGGCCTTGCGGAAGAGCGACATCGCGAAGGCCGACCACAGCAGGTAGGCGCCGACGGCGACGGCCAGTCCGGACATCAGCAGCACGATGCTGCCGAAGATGACGGCGATCAGTTCCATGGGATCCTCCCGGGACGCGCGCCGCCGGAGAGGCGGCGTCCGCCCACGATATCCGCGGTCGGACACCCGGCGACAGGGGGCTGACCGGAGGATCCGGGCCGGGTGATCCTCAGACCACGAGCTCCGTCTCGCCCGATCGCTCCCCCGGGCGCAGCGCCACGCCGGCCTCGCTCCCCCACGCAATGAAGTCGGCGACCGAGGCGAGCTCGGGCCGGCGCAGGCACAGCAGCCGAGTGAGCTCGCCCTTGGCCTTCTTGTTGAAGTGATTGAGCGCCCGCGTGGCCCCGTCGGGCCCCTCGGTCACGACCCGCACGTACGTCGAGGCGACCGTCTCGGGCACCGGCCCGAGCGCCGCGTACGCCTCGGAACGCAGATCGATCACGAGCCCCGCCACCGCGGACAGCGCCGCCGTGGTGGGCTCGGCCCACAGGCGGCGCAGCGGCGGCAGGCCGGGCAGCGACGTGCCGGCGGCGAGCCGATAGGCGGGGACGGCGTCCAGCGCGCCCACCGGACCGAACGGCGCGGTGTGGATGAGCACGTGCGCCCCGAGCCACGAGCGCGCGGCGTTGTCGAAGGTGCCGGCATCGAGCGCGTCGAAGAGCACGCCCGTGTAGCGATCCGCGGCGGGCATGGTCGGCGACGTGCGCAGCGCGGCGTTGTCGTCGATCGCGCCCAGCTGGCGGGGCGAGAGCTTCAGCACGCGCGCGCACGCGTCCGGATCCGCGGCGAGGGCCACCAGAGACGCCGCGACGGCCTCGCGCTGCGGTGCGAGCACCGGCAGTGCGAGGCCGTCGAGAGCGAGCGGCTCACCCGATCCGCCTGCCCGCTTCGTCTCCGAAGGGGGCAGCAGGACCGTGGTCAGGACGCGAGCGCGGCGTGACCCGCGACGATCGTCACCCGGTCGGACTCGACCGACACGAAGCCGTCGCCGGCCGTCGCCTCGATCACCGAGTCATCGGTCTGCGTGATGCGGACGGGTCCGTCGCCGAGGATCGCCAGCACGGGCTCGTGACCGGTCATGAAGCCGATCTGGCCCTCCGTGGTCGTGGTGACCACGAGCTTCGCCTCGCCGCTCCAGACCTCCGCCTCGGCGGAGACCAGGCTGACCTGAAGGGCCATGATCAGCCGTTCTCCTTCTGGATCTGCGCCCACTTGGCCTCGACGTCGCTGATGCCGCCGACGTTGAAGAACGCCTGCTCGGCGACGTGGTCGAACTCGCCCTTGACGATCGCGTCGAACGACTCGATGGTCTCCTTGAGCGGAACGGTCGAGCCCTCCACACCGGTGAACTTCTTCGCCATGTAGGTGTTCTGCGAGAGGAACTGCTGGATGCGGCGCGCGCGGGCGACGACGATCTTGTCCTCTTCCGAGAGCTCGTCGACACCGAGGATCGCGATGATCTCCTGCAGCTCCTTGTTCTTCTGCAGGATCTGCTTCACGCTCGTCGCGACGCGGTAGTGGTCCTCGCCGAGGTAGCGGGGGTCCATGATGCGGCTCGTCGACGTGAGCGGGTCGATGGCGGGGTACAGACCCTTCGACGCGATCTCACGCGAGAGCTCCGTCGTCGCGTCGAGGTGCGCGAACGTCGTGGCGGGGGCCGGGTCGGTGTAGTCGTCGGCCGGCACGTAGATCGCCTGCATCGAGGTGATCGAGTGACCGCGCGTCGAGGTGATGCGCTCCTGGAGCACGCCCATCTCGTCGGCGAGGTTGGGCTGGTAGCCCACGGCCGAGGGCATGCGGCCCAGCAGGGTCGACACCTCGGAGCCCGCCTGCGTGAAGCGGAAGATGTTGTCGATGAACAGCAGCACGTCCTGCTGCTGCACGTCGCGGAAGTACTCGGCCATGGTCAGGGCCGAGAGGGCGACGCGCAGACGCGTCCCCGGCGGCTCGTCCATCTGGCCGAACACGAGGGCGGTCTTGTCGAAGACGCCCGCGTCCTCCATCTCGTGGATGAGGTCGTTGCCCTCACGGGTGCGCTCGCCGACACCGGCGAACACCGATACACCACCGTGGTCCTGCGCGACGCGCTGGATCATCTCCTGGATGAGGACGGTCTTGCCGACGCCCGCACCGCCGAAGAGGCCGATCTTTCCACCCTGCACGTAGGGGGTGAGGAGGTCGATCGACTTGATGCCCGTCTCGAACATCTGCGTCTTCGACTCGAGCAGGTCGAAGTTCGGCGCCTTGCGGTGGATCGGCCAGCGCTCGGTCACCTCGAACGTCTCGCCCTCCTCGAGGTTGAGGACGTTGCCCGTGACGTCGAACACCTTGCCCTTGGTGATGTCGCCGACCGGCACCGAGATGGGGGCGCCCGTGTCGCGCACCTCCTGGCCGCGGACCATGCCGTCCGTCGGCTTCAGCGAGATGGCGCGCACGACGTCGTCGCCGAGGTGCTGGGCGACCTCGAGGGTGATCTCGGTCGACTGCTCGCCGATCGTGATCGTCGTCTTGAGCGCGTTGTACATGTCGGGGATCGAGTCGTGGGGGAACTCGATGTCGACGACCGGCCCCGTGACGCGAACGACGCGCCCGACGACCGCGGTGCTGGTCTCAGCCGTGGCGGTGGAGGTCATGTTGTCTCTTCCTTCTTGGAAATCTGCGATCAGTGGGCCAGCGCGTCGGCACCGCCGACGATCTCGGCGATCTGCTGGGTGATCTCGGCCTGTCGCGCGTTGTTGCGCAGACGGGTGTAGTCGGTGATCAGCTTGTCGGCGTTGTCGCTGGCCGACTTCATCGCCTTCTGCGTGGCGGCCTGCTTGGCGGCGGCCGACTGCAGAAGCGCGTTGAAGATGCGGCTCTGGATGTACACCGGCAGGAGCTTGTCGAGCACGAGCTCGGGCTCCGGCTCGAACTCGTACAGCGGGAAGATCTCCGCCTCGGCGGGGACGTCGGCCTCGCCGGCCTCGACCACCTCGAGCGGGAGCAGGCGCACCGACTCGGGCGACTGCGTCATCATGCTGACGAAGCGGTTGTAGACGACGTGGATCTCGTTGACCCCGCCCTCCGACTCGTCGAGCAGGTACGCGTCGAGCAGGGCCTTGGCGATCTCCTCGGCCGTGTCGAAGTGCGGCGTGTCGGCGTCGCCGATCCACTGCTGCGCGCTGGCGAGACGGCGGAACTGGAAGTAGCCGACCGCCTTGCGACCGAAGAGGTAGAAGACGACCTCCTTGCCCTCCGAGCGCAGCAGCTCGGCCAGCTCCAGCGCCTCGCGGATCACCTGCGAGTTGAAGGCGCCCGCGAGGCCGCGGTCGCTCGTCAGCAGCAGGATCGCCGAGCGCGTGACCGTCTCCGGCTCGCGCGTCAGCACGTGGTCGATGTCGCTGTGCGTGGCGACGGCCGAGACGGCACGAGTGACCGCGCGGGAGAAGGGCGACGACGCGCGCACGCGCGCCATCGCCTTCTGGATCCGCGAAGCCGCGATGAGCTCCATCGCCTTCGTGATCTTCTTGGTCGTCTGAGCAGAAGCGATCTTCTGCTTGTACTCCCTGAGTTGTGCGCCCATATGCGTCTTCTCCGGAAGGCGTTACGCCTTGCGGCCCTTGACGATCTGCTCCTGGCCGACGTCCTCGTGCTCGGCGGCGCCGACCTCCTCGTGGCCGGGCGCGGCGATGTTCACGCCCTTGCCCGAGCGGAACTCGAGCACGAAGTCGTCGACGACCTTCTCGAGCTCGGCCTTCGTGTCGTCCTCGAGCTTGCCCGTCGCCTTGAGGGCGTCGATGATGCCCGTGTTGCGACGCACGTGGTCGAGCAGCTGACGCTCGAAGCGCAGCACGTCCTCCACCGGGATGGTGTCGAGCTTGCCGTTGGTGCCGGCCCAGATCGAGATGACCTGCTCCTCGACGGGGTACGGCGAGTACTGCGGCTGCTTGAGCAGCTCGGTCAGGCGCGCACCGCGGTCGAGCTGACGACGCGAGGCCGCGTCGAGGTCGGACGCGAACATCGCGAACGCCTCGAGCGAGCGGTACTGGGCGAGCTCGAGCTTGAGCGTGCCGGAGACCGACTTGATGTGCTTCAGCTGCGCGTCGCCGCCGACTCGCGAGACCGAGATACCCACGTCGACCGCGGGGCGCTGGTTCGCGTTGAACAGGTCGGACTGCAGGAAGATCTGGCCGTCGGTGATCGAGATCACGTTGGTCGGGATGTACGCCGAGACGTCGTTGGCCTTGGTCTCGATGATCGGCAGACCCGTCATCGAACCGGCGCCCAGCTCGTCCGAGAGCTTCGCGCAGCGCTCGAGCAGACGCGAGTGCAGGTAGAAGACGTCACCCGGGTAGGCCTCGCGCCCCGGCGGGCGGCGCAGCAGCAGCGACACGGCGCGGTAGGCCTCGGCCTGCTTCGACAGGTCGTCGAACACGATGAGGACGTGCTTGCCCTGGTACATCCAGTGCTGGCCGATGGCCGAGCCCGTGTACGGGGCCAGGTACTTGAAGCCGGCCGGGTCGGAGGCGGGGGCCGCGACGATGGTGGTGTACTCCATCGCGCCGGCCTCCTCGAGGGCGCCCTTCACCGAGGCGATGGTCGAGCCCTTCTGGCCGATCGCGACGTAGATGCAGCGGACCTGCTTGTCGGGGTCGCCCGAGGCCCAGTTGTCCTTCTGGTTGATGATCGTGTCGATCGCGATCGCGGTCTTGCCGGTCTGGCGGTCGCCGATGATCAGCTGACGCTGGCCGCGGCCGATCGGGATCATGGCGTCGATCGCCTTGATGCCGGTCTGCATCGGCTCGTGCACCGACTTGCGCTGCATGACGCCGGCGGCCTGGAGCTCGAGCTCGCGCTCGCCCTCGATGCCGGTGATCTCGCCAAGGCCGTCGATCGGGTTGCCGAGCGGGTCGACCACGCGGCCGAGGTAGCCCTCGCCCACGGGGACCGAGAGCACCTTGCCGGTGCGGGTGACCTGCTGGCCCTCCTCGATGCCCGCGAACTCGCCGAGCACGACCGTACCGATCGTCTGCTCCTCGAGGTTCTGGGCGAGGCCGAGCGTGCCGTCCTCGAAGCGGATGAGCTCGTTCGCCATGACGCCGGGCAGGCCCGACACGTGGGCGATGCCGTCAGCGGCGTCGACGACGGTGCCGACCTCGGCCGCGGCGGAACTCGACGGCTCGTACGCGGCGGCGAAGTCCTTCAGCGCGTCACGGATGACGTCGGGGCTGATGGTGATGTCTGCCATTGTCTTCCTTCGTTCGGTGGGACCCGGAGGTCCCGAAGTCTCCGCCGGGGCGGGAAGTCGGTGTCAGCCGGCCAGCTTCTGGCGCAGGTCGGTGAGGCGCGCGGAGATGCTGCCGTCGATGACGTCATCGGCGATCTGCACGCGGATGCCGCCGACGACGTCGGCGTCGATGATCTGGTTGAGCGCGATCTCGCCGCCGTAGCTGCGCGAGAGGCTCGCCGTGAGGCGCTGCGCCTGGTCGTCGGTGAGCGGGCGCGCCGTCGTCACGGTCGCGACCGTGCGGCCCGTCTGCGCCGCGACGGTGCGGATGACGTCGCTGAGCAGGCTGCGGACGCGGCGGCCGCGCAGCTCGCGCACGAGCTCCGAGACGATGAGGATCGTCGTCTCGCTCGCCTTCCCCGCCAGCAGCTTCTCGATGAGGGCCGACTTGGCGGCCGGGTCGCCGAGGGTGCTGCCGAGCGCGAGCTCGAGCTCGGGGTTCGAGGCGATCAGGCGCGTGACGCCGAACAGCTCGCCGGCGACGTCGGCGGTCTTCTCCGCCTTCGCCGCGGCACGGACGGCGAGATCCTCGATGCCCTCGATCAGATCGCGGCGCGAGGACCAGCGCTGCGCGGCGGCCGCGGCGATGACGTTGCGAGCCCCCGCCGACAGCTTGCCGAACACCGAGGCGACGAGCGCCGTACGGGCCTCCGGACCGGCCGAGTGATCGGCGAGCGCGCCGCTCAGCTGCGGCGAGCCGGCCACGGCGCGCGCGGCAGCGAACAGATCGCGCGCCGTGGCGGCGCCGATCCGCTGCTTGTCGAGCACGGCGACCGATGCCGCGAGTGCCTGAGTGGTCGCGCTGCCCATTACTTCGCGGCCTCCTGCGACGCCTCGAGGTCGGCGAGGAAGCGGTCGACGACCGACTTCGCCTTCTCGTCGTCGCTCAGGGTCTCGCCGATCACGTTGCCCGCGAGGTCGAGGGCGATGCCGCCCACCTCGCTGCGCAGCGAGATGAGGGTGGCCTGACGCTCCGCCTCGATCTGCGCCTGAGCGGCCGCCTGGATGCGGTCGGCCTCGGCGGCGGCCTGCGCCTTCGCCTCGGCGACGATCTTCTTGGCGTTCTCGGTGGCGGCCTCGCGGATCTCACCGGCCTGCACGCGCGCCTCGGCGAGCTGCTTGGTGTACTCCTCGAGCGCGGCCTCGGCCTCCTTCTGGGCGGCGTCGGCCTTCTCGATGTTGCCCTCGATGGCCTCGGCGCGCGCGTCGAGGACCTTGTTCAGACGCGGGATCGCGACGAAGATGACCACGACCAGGACGATCGCCAGACACACGGCCGACCAGATGATGTCGTACGCGTGCGGGAGGAGCGGGTTGGTCGTGTGACCCTCCTCCGCCGCGACGGTGACAAGAGCGTTCAGCACCCTGTCTCCTTCTCTGTGAGTCGCGGAAAGGGGATCAGACCGCAGCGAAGATGAACGGCGTCACGATGCCGATCAGCGCGAGGATCTCGATGAAGGCAAGACCGATCCACATGGTCTGCTGGAACTTGCCGGCAAGCTCGGGCTGACGGGCGGTCGACTCGATGACCTTGCCGAAGAGAATGCCCAGACCGATGGCCGGACCGATCGCCGCGAGGCCGTAGCCCACGGTGGCGATGTTGCCCTCAATGGCGGCGAGAACCGTCGTTGCGTCCACTGGATATTTCCTTTCTTAGGGCGATCAGCCGGTTGACTGACCGTCAGTGCTCGTCCGCGAGCGACAGCTGGATGTACACCGCGGTGAGGATGGTGAAGACGTAGGCCTGGAGGAAGGCGACGAACAGCTCGAAGAGCATGAACAGCAGGCCCATGGCGAACGAGCCGATCGAGAACACGCCCATCAGGCTCGGCAGGCTCAGCACGAAGAAGTTGGTCGCCGCGAAGAACAGGGCGAGCATGAAGTGCCCGACCATCATGTTCATCAGCAGTCGCAGCGTGAGCGAGACCGGACGCACGATGAAGGTCGAGATGAACTCGATGACCATGATCATCGGCGCCAGGTAGATCGGCACGCCGCCGGGCAGGAGCGAGTTCTTGAGGTAGCGGAACGCGCCGTGCTTCTTGATGCCCGCGTAGATGAAGACCACGTACGCGACAAGCGCGAACACGAGCGGGGCGCCGATCACCGAGGTGCCGGCGATGTTGATGCCCGGCACGACGCCCGTCACGTTCATGAAGAGGATCGTGAGGAACATCGCCGTCAGCAGCGGCACGAAGCGCCGGCCGTCCTTCTCGCCGAGGAGGTCGTAGGCGATGTTGTTGCGCACGAAGCCGAAGCCGAACTCGAGCACGCTCTGGAAGCGGCCCGGCACGACCGTGAGGCGGCGGGTGCCGAGCACCAGGAGGAGGACCAGCACGATCGTCGCGAGCACCTGCGCGAGGTTGATTCGCGTCATGATGTCGACGCCACCGATGGTGAGGATCGCGTCCGGGAAGAAGTCGGTGATCGACGGCGGGGTGAAAACGTTGCCGTCGGCCATCGGGACGATCATCGTCGCTTGAGTCAACTCGGTGGCTCCAGCTTCTCGCCCAGAGAGCAACCGGGCGGGTAAGTCGGTGGTGGGTGTGTCATCCGCGGGACCACAGCGCTTGCGCCGCCTGCCAGCCGCGAGGACTCTCCCAGCCTAGCAGGATTCCGGCCCGCCTTTTGACACGCTGTAGAAGTCGCGGATCAGGGCCGCGGCGACTCCTCGTCGTCGCCGGGCAGGGCGACGTCGCTGGCGCCCGAGATGCGCATGCGCGTGACGATGATCACGTCGATGACGAGCGACGCCACGGCCGCGGCCACGAGCGCGACGTAGAAGACGATGAGGTTCACCCACGGCAGGCCGAGCACGACGGCGATCGCGACGAGGAACACGACGACCTTGACGATGAACACGCCCATCGTGATGCCGAAGAACATCTGCAGGAACTGGGGCGTGCCGTACCAGCGGTTGCCGAAGAGCATGCTCGCGACGGTGATGATCGGGAAGAGGGCGCCGATGAGCGCGCCCAGCACCCCGCTCCACAGTCCCTGCGAGCCGTCGACGATCAGGCCGACGACGGCGGCCGCGACGAGCACCACGGCGCCGGCGACCGTGGTCCACAGGAGGCCGGCGCGGAAGGTCGGGTTGCTGGAGATGGTCTTGCGGGGCATCAGGAGGCCTTCACTGTGTCGGGGGTCGTGGGGAGCGCGCCCGGCCGGGTGCGGCGGCTCGGCGTGAGCGTGACGACGAGGCACGCGGCCACGCCGAGCAGGCCGAAGCCGACGCCGGGGAGGTACTCCCCCGGCCAGTCCTCGCGCGCGCCGAGGTACATCAGCAGCACCGCGAGGCTGAAGATGCCGGTCCAGGCATAGAAGATGAGCACGGCGTCGCGGTCGCTGTGCCCCATGTCGAGCATGCGGTGGTGGAGGTGCTTGCGGTCGGCCGAGAACGGCGACTTGCCCGCGCGCAGGCGGCGAATGATCGCGAGGCCGAAGTCGAGCAGCGGCAGCATCACCACGACGATCGGCAGCAGGATCGGCAGGAAGGCACCGACCAGCTGCGAGCGCCCGAGCCGATCGTCCTCGAGCATGGCGGGGTCGAACTGGCCCGTGATCGCGATCGCGCTCGTGGCCATGAGCAGGCCCAGGACGAGCGCGCCCCCGTCGCCCATGAAGAGCTTGGCGCCGTTCCAGTTCATGGGGAGGAATCCCGCGCACGCGCCGACGAGCACGACGGCGAGGAAGGTCGCCAGGTTGAAGTACGTGCTGTTGCCGGTGTCGCGCACCAGCACGTACGAGTACACGAAGAACATCGTGTTGGCGATGAGGCACACGCCCGCCACGAGGCCGTCCAGGCCGTCGATGAAGTTGACGGCGTTCATGACCACGACGATCGCGAACATCGTCAGCGCGATGCTCAGCCAGCTCGAGCCGACCCAGAGGTCGCCGAGCGGCAGCGTGTAGATCTGCAGCCCGCCGCCGACCGCGATGATCCCCGCCGCCAGGAACTGCGCCGCGAGCTTGATCATCCAGTCCAGGTCGAGCAGGTCGTCGAGCACGCCGACCACGACCGTCAGCGCGGCCGCTCCGAGGATCGACCACATCACGCGCGAGTCGGCCCAGATGATGCCGAAGAACGGGTTGGCCGACGAGACGAGCATGGCCGTCACGATCGCGATGAACATGGCCACGCCGCCGAGCCGCGGGGTCGGCACGGTGTGGACGTCGCGATCGCGGATGCCCGGATACAGCTTGAACCGCAGCGCGAGTCGCCAGATCGCCCAGGCCAGGGCGAGGGTGAGCGCGGCCGTGAGGATGAGCGTGAAGACGTACTGCCTCACGCGCTCTCCTGACCGCTCCCCTGCTGGGTCTGGGATTCCCTGCTGCGCTGCAGCGCCGCCGCGAACGCCGATCGCGGGTCGCCCGGCGCACCGTCCGGCCGCGGGGCCTCGCTCTCGGGGTTCGCGACGGTGTCGGGCTCGGGGGTCTCGCCGGTCTCGCCCTCGGCGGGGGCGAGAAGCGAGCCGAGCACCTCGCGCAGCGCCTCGCGCGAGACGGCGCCCTCGCGCAGCACGCGCACCTCGCGCGCGGCCGGCTCGGTGGCCGTCACGAGCGAGGTCGCGTCGATGATCGTCGAGGCGATGCCCGTCTCGCTGGGGCCGGCGTCGAGGTAGACGGCCACGGAGTCGCCGAGCATGTCCTGCGCCGCCCCCGCCGACACCGCGGCCGGGAGCTTGGTGCGGTTCGCGCTCGAGACGGCCAGCGGCCCGGTCTCCTCGAGCAGCTCGAGCGCGATCGGGTGATTCGGCATGCGGACCGCCACGGTGCCCTCGGTGTCGCCGAGGTCCCACGACAGCGACGGCTGCGCGGGCAGCACGATCGTGAGCCCGCCGGGCCAGAACCGGTCGACGAGCGCGTCGACCTCGACGGGAACGGACTCCACGAGCGCGGCGAGCGCGGCGCGGCCCGAGACGAGCACGGGCGGCGGCTGCTGGCGTCCGCGCCCCTTGGCCTTGAGCAGGCCGGCGACGGCGGCGGGGCTGAAGGCGTCGGCGGCGACGCCGTAGACGGTGTCGGTCGGGATGACCACGAGCTGCCCGCGTGCGATCGCCTGGCGCGCCTGGCGCATACCGGTGAGCAGCTGCGCGGAGTCGGCGCAGTCGAAGACGGGGGACATCGCCGATCAGTCTACGTCGCGCGCCCGCTCAGGGCCGGATCGCCGTGGTTGCGCGGTCGCGCTGCGTGAGGTCGGGGTGGGTGGCCGCGGCGCGCCAGCCGTCGGCGGTGAGCAGCTCGCGGATCGGCCGCCCCTGCCATTCGCCGTGCTCGATGACGATCGTGCCGCCCGGGCGCACGAGCCCGAGCGCGCGCGCGCTGAGGGCGCGGACGATGTCGAGCCCGTCGGGGCCGCCGTACAGGGCCGCTTCGGGATCGTGGAAGCGGACCTCGGGATCGCGCGGGATGGCGTCGTCGGGCACGTAGGGCGGGTTCGTGACGAGCACGGCGACCGTGCCGTCGAGCTCCGGGAGCGCGCGCGTGGCGTCGTCGAACACGAGCCGCAGGTTGTCGGCGGCGACGCGGGCCGCGTTCTGCTTCGCCCACACGAACGCGTCGACGGAGTTCTCCACCCCGATCACGCGGGCGTGCGGCACCTCGGTGGCGAGGGCGAGCGCGATCGCCCCGCTGCCGGTGCACAGGTCCACCGCGATCGGCTCGGCGTCGGGCACGGCGCGCAGCGCGTCGATCGCCAGCTGCGCGACCATCTCGGTCTCGGGCCGCGGCACGAACACGCCGGGACCGACCGCGAGCTCCAGGTGGCGGAACGGCGCGACGCCCGTGATGTGCTGCAGCGGCTCGCGCGCGGCGCGGCGGGCGATGAGCTCCTCGAGAGCCGCGGACTCGTCGCCGGAAAGCGCGTCGCCGCGCAGGGCGGACGCCTGCACCTCGCCCCGGCCGACGCCGCGCAGGTGTGCGAGCAGCAGCTCGGCGTCCACATCCGGGTCGGGCACGCCGGCGCGCGCGAGCCGGGCGGCGGCGTCGCGCAGCGCCTCGCGGACGGAGGCGCGCGACACGGCGGGTTCGAGGGCGGTCACGGGGCGCAAGCCTAGCCGCGCGACCTGAACGGCGGGTCCGCCCGTCACAGTGTTACGGGGGCCTGTCCGCGCCGGTCCCTCCGGCCATAGGCTTGCGACATCCGTCCCACTCCGTGAAAGGTGGCGCCATGCCCGGCATCCACAACGACATCACCTCGGCGTTCGGCAACACCCCGCTCGTGCGCCTGAACCGCGTGCCGGGAGACGCCGGCGCTACGGTGCTCGCCAAGCTCGAGTACTACAACCCCGGATCGAGCGTGAAGGACCGCCTCGGCATCGCCCTCGTCGACGCCGCCGAGGAGTCGGGCCAGCTGCAGCCGGGCGGCACGATCGTCGAGGCCACCAGCGGCAACACCGGCATCGCGCTCGCCCTCGTGGGCGCCGCGCGCGGCTACAAGGTGGTCCTCACGATGCCCGCGTCGATGTCGAAGGAGCGCCGCTCGCTGCTGAAGCGCTTCGGCGCCGAGCTGGTGCTCACCGATCCCACCGGCGGCATGAAGGCGGCCGTCGCCGAGGCCGAGCGCATCGTCGCCGAGACGCCCGGCGCGATCCTCGCCAAGCAGTTCGAGAACGCCGCCAACCCGGCGATCCACCGCAAGACGACGGCCGAGGAGATCTGGCGCGACACCGACGGCAAGGTCGACATCTTCGTCGCCGGCGTCGGCACCGGCGGCACCATCACCGGTGTCGGCCAGGTGCTCAAGGAGCGCAACCCCGACGTGAAGATCGTCGCCGTCGAGCCCACCGCCTCGCCGCTGCTGTCGACCGGCACCCCCGGCCCGGCGAAGATCCAGGGCATCGGCCCGAACTTCGTGCCGCCGATCCTCGACACCACCGTCTACGACGAGGTCGCGACCGTCGAGTTCGAGGACGCGATCGACACCGCCCGCGCGCTCGCCGCGCAGGAGGGCCTGCTCGTCGGCATCTCGTCGGGCGCCGCCGCCTGGGCCGCGATCCAGGAGGCCAAGAAGCCCGAGAACGCCGGCAAGAACATCGTCGTGATCATCCCCGACACCGGAGAGCGCTACATCTCCACGGGGCTGTTCGACGACCTCCGCGAGGAGTGATCCCGGGATAATCGATCCCATGGGACTGAACGTCCGCGAGGATGTCGAAGCCGCGCGTCGCCGTGATCCGGCGGCGCGCGGCTTCCTCGAGATCGTGCTGCTCTACCCGGGGCTGCACGCGATCTGGGCGCACCGGGTGTGGCACGCGCTGTGGCGCCGCGGCCTGCGCTTCGTGGCCAGGGCGGGGTCGCAGCTGACCCGCTGGCTCACGGGCATCGAGATCCACCCGGGCGCGACGATCGGCCGCCGCTTCTTCATCGATCACGGCATGGGCGTGGTCATCGGCGAGACCGCCGAGGTGGGCGACGACGTCATGCTGTACCACGGCGTCACGCTCGGCGGACGCTCGCTCGCCAAGGGCAAGCGTCACCCCACCCTCGGCGACGGCGTGGCCGTGGGCGCCGGCGCGAAGATCCTCGGCCCGGTGACGATCGGCGCGCACTCCGTGGTCGGCGCCAACGCCGTCGTCACCCGCGACGCTCCGCCGCACAGCGTGCTGCTGGGCATCCCGGCCAAGGTCCGCGCGCGCGGCACCGGCGAGGACGCCCGCAAGTACCTCCAGGCCCCGGAGTACATGATCTGACGCGCCCGGGGTCGTCTCGACTCCGCCGCTCCGGTCGACGAGCCGAAACCCCTCACGGCTCGTCGACCGAGCGAAGCGAGCGGAGACGGATCGAGCGAGCGAAGCGAGTCGAGATCTGAGCGGGGGCTCGTCCGGCGTCGACTCAGGGCCAGGGCAGCGGGCCGCGGCCGGCCTCGAGCTGCGCGGCGAGCGCGAGGATCGTCGCCTCGCCGCCGGGCCGGCCGATGAGCTGCACGCTCACGGGTCGGCCCTGCGTCGTCACCGGGACCGAGATGGCCGGCAGGCCCGCGACGTTGACGAAGCTCGTATGCGGCGCGTACTGGCACTGGCGCGCGAAGTCGCCCTCGGGATCGCCGGCCTCCCCGAACCACCCGATCGGCTGCGGATCGAGGGCGAGGGCCGGGGTGAGGATCGCGTCGTAGGGCGCGAAGGCGGCGATCGTCGCGCGCTCGAACGCCGCCGCGGCCTGGTAGGCGCCGATCACCCGCTCGGCCGACAGCGCGCGCCCCTCGCGCACGAGCCAGGCCGTGAGCGGTCCGGCCAGTGCATCGAGCTCGTCGTCGGCGATGGGGATGCGCGCGGCGGCGGCGCGCCAGATCGTCGTGAAGAGCTCCGGATAGCCCTGCGGTCGCCAGTCCAGCTCGGTCACCTCGTGGGCGCCGAGCAGCGCGATCGCCCGCTCCAAGGCGCCGCGCGCCGACGGCGAGAGCGTGGTGTCGGTCCAGCCGTCCCACGGGCTCACGGTGGTGACCCCGATCCGAAGCCGCCCCGGATCGCGCCGGGCGGACGCCGCGAACGGCCCCTCCCCCGGCGCCCGGGTCGCGTACTCGTACGGCGCCGACCCGGCGAGCGCATCGAGCAGGTACGCCGCGTCCGCCACCGTGCGGGCGATCGGACCGGCGACGGCCAGCCCGCCCGGCGCATCGAGGCCGGAGCCGAACGGCAGCCGCCCGCGCGAGGGCTTGAGCCCCACGACGCCGACGGTCGCGGCGGGGATGCGGATCGACCCGCCGCCGTCCGAGGCGGGCGCCGCCGGGAGCAGGCCGGCCGCCACGGCGACGGCCGCTCCCCCGCTCGAGCCCCCGGCGCCCGTGGCGGGGTCCCAGGGATTGCGGGCCGGCGGCGCGACGAGCGACTCGGTGTAGCCGGTGAGGCCGAACTCCGGGGTGTTGGTCTTGCCGACGCTGATCGCCCCGAGCCGGTCGAGCGCCTCGGCGAGCGGATCGGATCGCTCCGGCACGAAGTCGGCGAAGGCCCGCGAGCCGTAGCGGGTGGGCACGCCGGCGCGGGCGGTGAGGTCCTTCTCCGCCAGCGGGACGCCCCACAGCGGCGGGGCGTCCTCGGGCGGTGCGCCGAGCGCCCGGGCCGCGTCGAGCGCCCGCTCGCGCGTCACCTCCACGAACGCGCCCAGCTGCGCGGCCGCGTCGATCCGTCCGAGGTGATGCTCGGCCGCCTCGACCGGCGTCACCTCGCCCCGGCGCAGCGCCTCGGCGAGACCGACCAGACCCAGCTCATGCAGTTCCACCCGCCCATCCTCTCGCGCCCGGGGGGCGGGGGCCGAAAACGGACGCCACACGCGAAAGCGCCTTCCCGGTCGACTCGGGAAGGCGCTCACGCGGGCTGGATCGGCAGGCTCACCGGGCCTTGCCCCGGTAGATGAGCGCCGCCGCGATCCACGCGACGGCGAGGATGCCGAGGCACCAGGCCAGCGCGATCCAGATCTCGACGCCGACGCTCTCACCGGCGAAGAGGGACCGGATCGTGTTCACGATCGAGGTGACGGGCTGGTTCTCGGCGAACCAACGGACGGGGCCGGGCATCGAGTCGGTCGGCGCGAAGGCCGAGCTGATGAACGGCAGGAAGATGAGCGGGTACGAGAACGCGCTCGCCCCCTCCACCGACTTCGCCGACAGGCCCGCGATCACCGCAACCCAGGTCAGCGCCAGCGTGAACAGCGCGAGGATGCCCGCCACGCCGAGCCACGCGAGCACGCTCGCGCCGGTGCGGAAGCCCATCAGCAGCGCCACCCCGATCACGAGCGCGACGGACACGAGGTTCGCGACGACCGAGGTCAGCACATGCGACCACAGCACGCTGGACCGCGCGATCGGCATGGAGCGGAAGCGCTCGAAGAGCCCGCCCTGCAGATCGAGGAACAGCCGGTAGGCCGTGTACGCGATCCCCGAGGCGATCGTGATGAGCAGGATGCCCGGGAGCATGTAGTCGATGTACGACTGGTCTCCCGGTGTCTGGATCGCGCCGCCGAAGACGAACACGAACAGCAGCATGATCGCGATCGGCGTGACCGCCGTCGTGATGATCGTGTCGGGACTGCGCAGGATGTGCCTCATCGAGCGCCCCGTGAGCGCGGCGGTGTCGCCGAGCACGTGTGCCATGGCCATCAGGCCGCCTCCTTCTTTCCGACGAGCCGGAGGAAGACGTCCTCCAGGCTCGGCTGCTTCTCGATGTACTCGACCTTCGCCGGCGGCATGAGCGCCTTGAGGTCGGCGAGGGTGCCGTGCACGAGGATGCGCCCCTCGTGCAGGATCGCGATGCGGTCGGCGAGCTGCTCGGCCTCGTCCAGATACTGGGTGGTGAGCAGGATCGTCGCGCCGCGGCCGGCGAGCTCGCGCACCGTGTCCCACACCTCGATGCGCGCCTCCGGATCGAGACCCGTGGTGGGCTCGTCCAGGAAGATGATCGGCGGCTCGCCGATCAGGCTCATCGCGATGTCGAGCCGGCGCCGCATGCCGCCCGAGTACGTGCCGGCGCGCCGCCCACCCGCCTCGGTGAGCGAGAACCGCGCCAGCAGCTCGTCGGCCACCCGGCCCGGATCGGGCAGGTGACGCAGCCGCGCCACGAGCGCCAGGTTCTCGCGCCCCGTGAGCACCTCGTCGACGGCCGCGAACTGGCCCGTGAGGCTGATCGCCTCGCGGACCGCCTGCCCGTCGGAGACGACGTCGTTGCCCGCGACGGTCGCGGTGCCGGCGTCGGGCCGCAGCAGGGTGCTGAGGATGCGCACGAGGGTGGTCTTGCCGGCCCCGTTCGAGCCGAGCAGGGCGAAGATCCCGCCCTGCTCGACCTCGAGGTCGACCCCCTTGAGCACCGCGAGCTCGCCGAACGACTTCTCGATGCCGGCGACGGTGATCGCGATGCGGTCTCGACTCGCGGAGACCCGCGCTGAGCCGTGTCGAAGTGTCGCTCGACCCGTCTCCACTCCGCGCCCGGCGGGCGCTCCGGTCGACGACCCGTGGGCGGTCACGATGCACCTCCCGCGTCGATGCCGTCGATCGCCTTCTTCAGGCGCTCCTTCTCCTTGGTGATCCAGCCGCCGTCCGAGTAGTTCGAGACGAACTCCTCGGCGAACTCGACCGGGTCGTCGCCCACGATGTCGCGGGTCGGCGTGCCCGCGGCGGCGTGCTCCTCGAAGAGGTCCGCCAGGTCGCCGAACATGCGCATCATGACCTCACCGTCGGCGATGCCGCCGGCGTACATCACGTAGCGGTCGAGCGCCTGCGCCGCGACGCGGTACTCGCCCGGCAGCGCCTCGAGGCGCGCCTTGTACTGCCGGTACTGCTTCTTCTGCTCGATCGAGCCCGTGAGCTTCTCGATCCATCCTGCTGCCATGGTCACTTCTCTCCCGTGTCGGTGCGGAGCTCCTCGAGCCGTGCGGCCAGGAAGCTCCAGTCGTTCCAGAACTCGTTCAGTCGGTCGTGCCCGCTCGCGTTGAGCGAGTACACCTTGCGCGGCGGCCCCTTCTCGGACGGAACCTTCTCCACGTCCACCAGCCCCCGCTGCTCGATGCGCACGAGCAGCGCGTAGATGGTGCCCTCCGCGATGCCGGTGAATCCCCGGTCGCGCAGCCATGCCGTGATCTCGTATCCGTATGCGGGGCGCGCCGACAGGACACCCAGGACGATGCCCTCGAGCACGCCCTTGAGCATCTCCGTCATCTGCTTGCCCATCTCGTCCTCCTGCTACTCCGTGTCGCTATGTACTAGTACCTAGCGATATTGACTACTAGTACATAGTGACACTGAATAGTGATCGGGCGCAAGCGTTCCGAGGAAAAAGATCCGGAGACGACGAAAGCCCCGGCGAACCGGGGCTTTCGGGAGCGATCGCGGGCGATCAGCGCAGCGCGTGCGCCTCGATGTAGGCGCGCAGGGCGGCGGCGTCGTCGGGCATCTCGGTCACGCGCTGCGGCGCGTCGAGCATGGCGCGCACCTCGGGCGCGTACTCGAGCTCGATGTCGAGCGCCTCGCGGATCGTGTCGGCGAACTTGTGGGGCTTGGCGGTCTCGAGGACGAGCATCGGCACGCCGGGCTCCACGAAGGGGCGGGCGACCCTCACGCCGTCGGCCGTGTGCGGATCGATGATCTCGCCGGTGGCGGCGTGCACGGCGCGGATCGTGTCGATGCGGTCGGCGTGGGTCGACGTGCCGCTGACGATGCCGAATTCGTCGGCGAAGCGCGGCTGCTCGGCCGAGACGTCGAAGAACCCCTGGGCGTCGAGCTCGTGCCAGGCGGCCGCCACGCGCTCGCCGTCACGGCCGAGGAGCTCGAAGATGAAGCGCTCGAGGTTCGACGCCTTCGAGATGTCCATCGACGGGCTCGAGGTCGCGTGGGTCTCGGCCGCGCTGCGCGGGCGGTAGACGCCGGTGCGGAAGAACTCGTCCAGCACGTTGTTCTCGTTCGTCGCCAGCACCAGTCGGCGGATCGGCAGGCCCATCTGCCGGGCGAAGAAGCCGGAGAGGATGTTGCCGAAGTTGCCGGACGGCACGCTGAACGACACCTCGATCGGGCCGCCGGCGTCGGTCGCGCGCAGCCAGGCCCAGAAGTAGTAGACGACCTGCGCCGTGATGCGGGCGAGGTTGATGGAGTTCACGGCGCCGAGGTGCTGCGCGCGCTTGAACGCCAGGTCGCCCGCCAGCTCCTTGACGAGGTTCTGACAGTCGTCGAAGACGCCGTCGACGGCGATGTTGTGCACGTTCGCGTCGTCGATCGAGAACATCTGCGCCCGCTGGAACGCGCTCATGCGCCCCTGCGGCGAGAGCATGAACACCGAGATGCGCTCCTTGCCCCGCAGCGCGTGCTCGGCGGCCGAGCCGGTGTCGCCCGAGGTCGCGCCCAGCACGTTGAGCACCGAACCGGTGCGCTCGAGCGCGTACTCGACCACCTGGCCGAGGAACTGCATCGCCATGTCCTTGAACGCCAGCGTGGGCCCCTCCGAGAGCCCCACGAGCGTGATGCCGTCGCCGATCGAGCGCAGCGGCACGACCTCGTCCGGGAACGCCTCGTAGGCGGCGGCGGTCATGCGGGCGAGATCCTCACGCGGGATGTCGGTCGCGAACAGCCCGAGCACCTCGGTGGCCAGCTGCGGGTAGGTCAGCGCGCGCCAGCGCTCGAGCGTCTCGGCGTCGACCCGGGGCATCGTCTCGGGCACCGCGAGGCCGCCGTCGGTGGCCAGTCCCTCCAGCAGCGTCTCGCAGTACGACAGCGGCTGCGCGCCGCCTCGGGTGGAGATGAACTGCACGGCGCTCCTCGGATCGGACCTGCTCGGATGTCCCATTCTGGCACGCCCCGCATGGGCCCTTATCCGCAAGTCTCTGCGAACTCCGCGCGTCCGGACGACCGGATTCCGCAGAGACTTGCGGACTTGCTCAGTCGCCCAGCGCCGCCAGCCGCTCGGCCTCGTCCGCCTCGATGCAGGACTGGATGACGGGGTCGAGGGCGCCGTTCATGACCGCATCCAGGTTGTAGGCCTTGTACCCCGTGCGGTGATCGGCGATCCGGTTCTCGGGGAAGTTGTACGTGCGGATCCGCTCGGAGCGGTCCATGCCGCGGATCTGCGACTTGCGGGCGTCCGCCGCCACCGCCGCGAGCTCCTCCTGCTGGCGGGCGAGCAGCCGGGCGCGGAGCACGCGCATGCCGGCCTCGCGGTTCTGCAGCTGCGACTTCTCGTTCTGCATCGACACCACGATCCCGGTCGGGATGTGGGTGATGCGCACCGCCGAGTCGGTCGTGTTGACCGACTGGCCGCCGGGGCCGGACGAGCGGAAGACGTCGATCTTCAGATCGTTCGGATCGATCGCGATCTCCTCGGGCTCGTCGACCTCGGGGAAGACGAGCACGCCGGTGGTGGACGTGTGGATGCGGCCCTGCGACTCGGTCGCGGGCACGCGCTGCACGCGGTGGACGCCGCCCTCGTACTTCAGATGCGCCCACACGCCCTGCGCGGGGTCGCTGGACGAGCCCTTGAACGCCACCTGCACGTTCTTGAACCCGCCGAGGTCGGACTCGTCGCGCTCGATGATCTCGGTCTTCCAGCCCTGCGACGCGGCGTACTGCAGGTACATGCGCAGCAGATCGGCCGCGAACAGCGCGCTCTCGGCGCCGCCCTCGCCCGCCTTGATCTCCATGATCACGTCGCGGGCGTCGTCGGGGTCGCGCGGGATGAGCAGCCGTCGCAGGCGCTCCTGCGCCTCGGCGAGCCGCTCCTCGAGCGCGGGCACCTCGTCGGCGAACGCCTCGTCCTCGCGGGCGAGCTCGCGCGCCGCCTCGAGGTCCACCCCCGCCGCGACCCACGCCTGATGCGCCGCGACGATGCGCGACAGCTCGGCGTAGCGGCGGTTGACGCGCTTGGCGCGCGCCGCGTCGGCGTGCACCGCCGGGTCGGAGAGTTCCTCCTGGACCCGACGGTGCTCGTCGATCAGCGCGTCGACGGACTCGAACACGTGCGGATCAGCGGATCTGGTTCTCGTCGCCCGACGAGCGGCCGCCCGTGGCGGGCATCGACTTCTGCATCTGGACGAGGAACTCGACGTTCGACTGCGTCTCCTTGAGCTTCTCGAGGATGACCCCGAGCGCGTGCTGCTGGTCCATGCCCGCGAGGGCGCGACGCAGCTTCCACGTGATCTTGACCTCGTCAGGGCTCAGCAGCATCTCCTCGCGGCGGGTGCTCGACGCGTTGACGTCGACCGCCGGGAAGATGCGCTTGTCGGCGAGCTGGCGCGACAGGCGCAGCTCCATGTTGCCGGTGCCCTTGAACTCCTCGAAGATGACCTCGTCCATCTTGGACCCGGTCTCGACGAGCGCCGTGGCGAGGATCGTGAGCGATCCGCCGTTCTCGATGTTGCGCGCGGCACCGAAGAAGCGCTTCGGCGGGTACAGCGCCGACGCGTCGACGCCGCCCGAGAGCACGCGACCCGACGTGGGCGCCGAGACGTTGTAGGCGCGGCCCAGGCGGGTGATCGAGTCCAGCAGCACGACCACGTCGCGGCCCAGCTCGACGAGGCGCTTGGCGCGCTCGATGGCGAGCTCGGCGACCGTGGTGTGATCCTCGGCGGGGCGGTCGAAGGTCGAGGCGATGACCTCGCCCTTCACCGTGCGCTGCATGTCGGTGACCTCCTCGGGGCGCTCGTCGACGAGCACGACCATGAGGTGGACCTCGGGGTTGTTCTGCGCGATCGCGTTCGCGATCTGCTGCAGCACGATCGTCTTGCCCGCCTTCGGGGGCGCGACGATGAGGCCGCGCTGGCCCTTGCCGATCGGCGCGACGAGGTCGATGATCCGCTGGGTCAGCTTCTCGGGCGCCGTCTCGAGGCGCAGGCGGTCCTGCGGGTAGAGCGGCGTGAGCTTGCCGAACTCGACGCGGTTCGCGGCGTCCTCGACCGAGAGGCCGTTGATCGCGTCGACCTTCACAAGCGCGTTGTACTTCTGGCGCCCCTGCTGCTCGTTCTCGCGCGGCTGCTTGATGGCGCCGACCACGGCGTCGCCCTTGCGGAGGTTGTACTTCTTGACCTGGCCGAGCGACACGTACACGTCCTGCTGACCGGGCAGGTACCCCGTGGTGCGGACGAACGCGTAGTTGTCGAGCACGTCGAGGATGCCGGCGATGGGGATGAGGACGTCATCCTCGCCGATCTCCGGCTCGAACTCGTCGTTCTGGGCGCCGCGAGCGCGCTTGTTGCGGCGGTTGCCGCGTCCGCCCTCGTCCTGCGCGGCGGGCTGGGCCTGCGGCGCGGGCGCGGCGGCCTCGGCGGCCGGCGCGTCGGCGCGGTTCTTATTGCGGTTGCGGCTGCGCGAGCGGCTGCGGCGGCTGCGGCCGTTGCCGTCCTCCGAGCCCTCGCCCTCGCCCTGCTCGCCCTCGGCGTCGCCCTCGCCCTGCTCGGCGGCGGGCTCGGTCTCGGCCGGCGCGGCCTCCTCCGCGGCCTCGGTCTTCTCGGCGTCGGCCGCGGCGGCGGCCTCGTCGGCGGCAGCCTGCTCGGCGGCCTCGGCCGCCTTGCCGCGGCGGCGCGGGGCGCGCTTGGGCTTCTGGGCCGGGGCCTCCTCGGCCACCTCGGGCTCGGCGGCGGCCTCGGCCGGTGCCTCGGCGGCCGGCGCGGCGGCGGGCTCCTCGGCGGCGGGAGCGGACTCCTCGGCCGCCGACGCCTCGATCGGGGCCTCGGCCGACGCGGCCTTGGCGCGACGCGGCGCGCGCTTGCGGGGGGCCTTGGCCGGGGCGGGCTCGGCCACGGGCTCCGCAGCCTCGGCGGTCTCGGCCTCGGCGACAGCCTCGGTCTCGGCCTCGGCGGCCTCCGCCGCGGCGACGGCCTCGGCCTCGTCGGCCGTCACGGCCTCAGCGGCCTCCGCCTGCTCGGCGGGCGCGTCGAGGTTCTCGGGCGCCTCCACGGCACCGTCCTGGACTTCGGAGATGGACTCCAACTTGACTCCTCATCGGGTCGTGGTTGATTCAGCCACCGCAGGGGGATCCGTCAGAGGGATTCGCCATGCGCGCGCCACGTCGTGCGCCGATCGCCGGGTTGCCGCGCCGAAAGTGGAACATACGGCCGGACGGTAGGGAGACCGTGCGGGGCTTCGCAGATTTGCGAGCGGATTCAGAATTCGTGCTCGAGGGCACCCTCCGCTATGTCCCTCACTGTACCACCCTTGAAATCGACGGCGAGCATGAGCGGCTCCCACGCCGTGTCGACCGCGCGGCGCGCCACCTCCACCGCCTCGAGGCGGCGCCCCGGCCCGTCGGCGAGCACGAGCACGCTCGGCCCGGCGCCCGAGACGACGGCCGCGAACCCCTCGGCGCGCAGCGCCTGCACGAGCCGATGCGTCTCGGGCATCGCCTCGGCGCGGTAGGTCTGGTGAAGCTTGTCGTCGGTCGCCGACAGCAGCAGCTCGGGGCTCTGCATGAGCGCGGCGATGAGCAGCGCCGACCGCGACACGTTGAACACCGCGTCGGCGTGCGGCACCTGCGAGGGCTGCAGGCCGCGCGCGGCCGAGGTGGACATCGTGGTCTCGGGCACGAACACGAGCGGCGAGACGCCGCGATGCACGAGCAGCTTCTTGTGCTGCGGCACGCCGTTCTCCAGCCACGCGATCGTCAGCCCGCCGAAAAGCGCGGGCGCGACGTTGTCGGGATGCCCCTCGAGCTCGGTCGCGTAGCGGAGCAGATCGGTGTCGCTCAGCTCCGCCCGCCCGGCCAGCAGCCCCTTCGCCGCGAGCACCCCGGCGGCGACGGCCGCGCCGGACGAGCCGAGACCGCGGCCGTGCGGGATGCCGTTGCGGGCGTCGATCCGCAGCCCGGGGGCGTCGATCCCGACCGCCTCGAACACGTGCCAGATCGAGCGGGCGACGAGGTTGGACTCGTCGCGGGCGATCGACTCGGCACCCGTTCCGGACACGTCGATGCGCAGCTCACCACCGGGCAGCTCCTCGACGGTGAGCTCGTCGTAGATGCTGAGCGCGAGGCCGAGGGTGTCGAAGCCGGGCCCGAGGTTCGCGCTCGTCGCGGGCACGCGGATCGCGACGGCGCCCTCGCCCCAGCCGCCCGCGGCCGCACCCGGCCGGGAGCCCTGCGCCACCGTCACTCGCCCTCCATGCGCAGCACCGAGGCCACGCGCTCGACGGCGTCGCTGGCGGCCAGGCGCGCGACGATGTCGCTGAGCGCCTGCTCGCGCGCCCGGTGCGTGCCGATGACGAGCATGGCCTGCCCCTCGTCGCCCTGCGTCTGGTCGACCGTGGCCACCGAGACGCCGCCGTCGGCGAACAGCCCCGCGATCGTGGCGAGCACGCCGGGCTCGTCGGCGACCTCGAGCCGCACCTGGTAGCGGGTGAGGATGCGTCCGATCGGCGACGTCGGCAGGCTCATGCGGGGCGACTCCCCCACGCCGACGCCCCCGGCGATGTGCCGCCGGGCCGCGGAGACGACGTCGCCGAGCACGGCCGATGCGGTCTGCACGCCGCCCGCGCCGGCGCCGTAGAACATGAGGGGCCCGGCCGCCGCCGCCTCGACGAACACGGCGTTGTTGCCGCCGTGCACGCTCGCGAGCGGGTGGTCGCGGCCGATGAGGGCCGGGTACACGCGGACCGAGATCGACTCCTCGCCGTCCTCCTCGAGGCGCTCGCAGATCGCCAGCAGCTTGACGACGGAGCCGGCCTTGCGCGCGCCCTCGATCATCTCGGCGGTGACGTTCGAGATGCCCTCGCGGTGCACGTCGTCCATGGAGATCTTCGTGTGGAAGGCCAGGCTCGCGAGGATCGCGGCCTTCTGCGCCGCGTCGTAGCCCTCGAGATCGAGCGTGGGGTCGGCCTCGAGATAGCCGAGGTCCGTGGCCAGCTGCTGCGCCTCCTGGGCGCTGAGGCCCTCGCGATCCATCTTGTCGAGGATGAAGTTGGTGCTGCCGTTGACGATGCCGAAGATGCGCTGGATCCGGTCGCCCGCGAGCGAGTCCTTGAGCGGGCGGATGATCGGGATCGCCGCCGCGACGGCCGCCTCATACGACACCGACGCGCCCACCTGATCGGCGGCGTCGAAGATCTCGGCGCCGTGGGTGGCGAGCAGGGCCTTGTTGCCCGTGACCACGTCGGCGCCGGAGGTCAGCGCCGCGAGCACGTACGAGCGGGCCGGCTCGATGCCGCCCATGAGCTCGATGACGATGTCGCTTCCCACGATGAGGCTCTCGGCGTCGGTGGTGAGCAGCTCGCGCGGCAGCTCGACATCGCGCGGGGCGTCGACGTCGCGGACGGCGATGCCCGCGAGCTCGAGCTCGGCGCCGGAGCGCTCGGCGAGCTCCTCGCGGTGGGTGAGCAGCAGGTTCGCCACCTGCGATCCGACGGACCCGGCCCCCAGCAGGGCGACCCGGAGCTTGCGGTGTTCGATCATTCGGTGACCTCATTCGGTGCCGCGACGCCCATGTCACGGGCGAGCAGATCGTCGATCGTCTCGCCGCGCACGATGACGCGCGCGGTGCCCTGACGAAGCGCCACGACGGGCGGACGGGGAACGGCGTTGTAGTTGCTGGAGAGGGAGTGGCAGTAGGCGCCGGTCGCCGGCACGGCGAGCAGGTCGCCCGGGGCGACGTCGGCGGGCAGGTACTCGGCGTCGACGACGATGTCGCCCGACTCGCAGTGGCGCCCGACGACCCGGGCGAGGGCCGGCGGGGCGTCGCTCGTGCGCGAGGCGATCCGGGCCGAGAAGTCGGCGCCGTACAGCGCGGGGCGTGCGTTGTCGCTCATGCCGCCGTCGACGCTCACGTAGAGCCGGGTGACGGCCGCGGTCGCCTGCACCGGCTTGACGGTGCCGACCTCGTACAGGGTCACGCCGGCCCGGCCGACGATCGTGCGGCCGGGCTCGAAGGCGAGGTTCGGCACGGGGATCCCGCGCGCCGCGCACTCGCCCGCGACGGCGTCGACGATGCCGTCGGCCAGCTCGGCGATCGGGGTGGGGTCGTCGACGCGGGTGTAGGCGATGCCGAAGCCGCCGCCGAGGTTGAGCACCGGCACGTCGCCGCCGCGCAGCAGCTCGGCGTGCACCTCGATCACGCGGGCGGCCGACTCGGCGAAGCCCGCGGTGCCGAAGATCTGCGAGCCGATGTGGCAGTGCAGGCCCATGAACTCCAGCGACGGCAGCTCGCGGATGCGCGCCACGATCTCGGGCGCCTGTTGCAGCGGGAATCCGAACTTCTGGTCCTCGTGGGCGGTGGCGAGGAAGTCGTGGGTCTCGGCGTGCACGCCGCTGTTGACGCGCACGAGCACCCGCTGCACGACCCCGCGGCGCTCGGCGATCGCGGCGAGCCGCTCGATCTCGATCGCGCTGTCGAGGACGACCGATCCGATGCCGACCGACACCGCCTGCTCCAGCTCGGCCATCGACTTGTTGTTGCCGTGCATGCCGAGGTGGAACGGATCGGCGCCCGCGGCGAGCGCGATCGCGAGCTCTCCCCCGGTCGCCACGTCGACGGCGAGGCCCTCCTCGCGCACCCATCGCACGATCTCGGTGCTGAGGAACGCCTTGCCGGCGTAATAGACGCGGGCGCGCGCGCCGTGCCGGGCGGTGGCCTCGCGGAAGGCGGCGAGCACCTCGCGGGCGCGGGCGCGCACGGCGTCCTCGTCGACCACGTACAGGGGCGTGCCGAACCGCTCGCGCAGCTCGGTGGCGGGAATGCCGCCGAGCGTCAGGACGCCCCGCGGGTCGCGCGCGGCGCCGGCGGGCCAGACGGGCTCGACGAGGTCATTGGGATCGTCCGGCACGGCGAGCCACTCGGGCACGACCGCCCCGGCGGGGCTGTGGGAGGACACCCGATGAGTCTAAGTCGAGGGCGGCGGGCGCCATGTCGTCCGTTGGGCGCTATGCGCAGTCGCCCGGCTGCCGCAACGACGGATCGTTCAGGATCGCGCCGTCGATCCGGAATCCGGCGAGCAGGCGGGAGCCGTGCACGCGCACGGCGTCGAGGGCCACGCCCCGCGGCAGCGCCTCCTCGAGGCACACCGGGATCGGCTGCGACAGCGAGGCGGGCGCCCCGGGCGGCAGCGCGTCGAGCGCCTCGCGGTCGATGCTCCAGTCGCCGAGCGTGAGCCGCTGCGGCGCGAGCAGGAGCCGGCCGTCGTCGGCAGAGGCGTCGAGGGCGAGCTCGAGCGGCAGCGGGAGGCCGAGCACGGGCAGCTCGCCGGAGACCTCGACGTGCGGCTCGGCGATGCGCACGCGCGCGGCGTCGCCGAGCTCGTGCCACACCGACCCCGCGCTCGCGCGGCCGAGCAGCGCCTGCAGCGCGCCCGCGTCGAGGCTGGCCTCGGCGGCGATGCTCTCGGCCGCCGTGGTGCGCACATCGAGGCCCCGCACGTCGAGCGTCACGTCGGCGGTGATGCCCTCCACCGTCACGCCCCGCGCCGACGCGGTCGCCTCGCCGATCCGGCCGCCCATCAGCTGCGGCAGCACGAGGCCGGGGATCCCGATGTCGATCGGCGCCGACGCCTCGATCCCCGCGTCGCGCACGGCCTGCTCCACGCGGTCACGGATCACCGAGCGCGCGATCGCCTCGCCGCCCGCGAAGGCTCCGGCCAGCAGCACGACGACGACCGCGAGCGCGATCCATCCCCGACGCTTCCTCATACGCGGCATGCTCTCACGCCGAGCTGGGCGGCTTTCGGTGGGTGGGAAGGTCAGCCCCATCGCTGAACGACGTGAGCGGCAGCGAACGCAGCTGAAGCGACCAGCGCAACCTGGGGCTCGCCGTGGCTGGCCGCGGCGCTCACATGCGCTCGGGGGCGCTCACTCCCAGCAGGCCGAGGCCGTTGCGCAGCACCTGGCCGGTGGCGTCGTTCAGCCACAGGCGCGTGCCGTGCACCGGCTCGATCGGCTCGTCGCCCTTGGGCGTGACGCGGCAGTTGTCGTACCAGCGGTGGTACAGGCCGGCGATCTCCTCGAGGTAGCGGGCCACGCGGTGCGGCTCGCGCTGGTCGGCGGCGAAGGCCACGATGCGCGGGAACTCCTGCAGCGCGCCGAGCAGCGCGGCCTCGGTCTCGTGCGTGAGCAGCTCGGGCGCGAAGGTGTCGCGGGTGACGCCCGCATCGACCGCGTTGCGCGCGACGTTGTGGGTGCGCGCGTGGGCGTACTGCACGTAGAACACCGGGTTGTCGTTGGTGCGCTTCTGCAGCACGTCGAGGTCGATGTCGAGGTTCGAATCGGTCGAGCTGCGCACCAGCGAGTAGCGGGCGGCGTCGACGCCGACGATCTCGACGAGGTCCTCGAGCGTCACGACGGTGCCGGCGCGCTTCGACATGCGCACGGGCTGGCCCTCGCGCACGAGGTTGACCATCTGGCCGATGAGGATCTGCAGGTTCACGCCCGGCTCGTCGCCGAACGCCGCGCACATGGCCATGAGGCGCTGCACGTAGCCGTGGTGATCGGCACCGAGCATGATGATGCAGCGGTCGAAGCCGCGCTCGCGCTTGTTCAGGTAGTACGCCAGGTCACCCGAGATGTAGGCCGGGTTGCCGTCCGACTTGATGACGACGCGGTCCTTGTCGTCGCCGTAGTCGGTGGTGCGCAGCCACACGGCGCCGTCCTGCTCGAAGATCCGGCCCAGCTCGCGCAGGCGCTCGACGGCGCGCGAGACGGCACCCGAGGTGTGCAGGTCGTTCTCGTGGAAGTACACGTCGAAGTCGACGCCGAACTCGTGCAGGCTCTGCTTGATGTCGGCGAACATGAAGTCCACGCCGATCCGGCGGAACGTCTCCTGCAGCTCGTCGGGGGCCAGCGTGCTCAGGTCGCCGTCGTAGGCGGCGACGACGCGCTGGGCGATCTCGCCGATGTAGGCCCCGCCGTAGCCGTCCTCGGGCGTCTCGGCGCCCTGGTAGGCGGCCACGAGGCTGCGGGCGAAGCGGTCGATCTGTGCGCCGTGGTCGTTGAAGTAGTACTCGCGCGTGACGTCGCCGCCCTGCGCCGCGAGCAGGCGCGCGAGCGAGTCGCCCACCGCGGCCCAGCGGGTGCCGCCGAGGTGGATCGGGCCGGTGGGGTTGGCCGAGACGAACTCGAGGTTGATCTTCTGGCCCGCGAAGGCGGTGCCGTGCCCGTAGGCGTCGCCGGCCTCGACGATCGTCTTCGCCAGCGCGCCGGCCGCGGCGGCGTCGAGACGGATGTTGATGAAGCCCGGTCCGGCGACCTCCACGCCCGCGACGCCATCGACGGCGGCGAGGCCCTCGGCGATCTCCTGCGCGAGCTCGCGCGGGTTGGTGCCGAGCGGCTTGGCGAACTTCATCGCCGCGTTGCTCGCCCAGTCGCCGTGGTCGCGGTTGCGCGGGCGCTCGAACGTGAGGTCGGCGGTCGTGATCCCGAGGTCCTCGCCCGGTCGGCGTCGCTCGGCGATCGGCGTCAGGACGGCGAGCAGAGCGGCGGCAAGGGCTTCGGGATTCATAGGGGCCCAGTCTAGTTGTGGGCCGCTCGGGCAAATGCCGAGCGGCGGCGCTCGATACCGTGGTGGCATGCAGGTCTGCCTCGCCTCGACGTCCCCCGCCCGCCTCATGCTCCTGCGCCAGGTGGGCATCGAGCCCCGGCTCGCGTCGCCCGGCGTGGACGAGGAGGCCGAGATCGCCGCGATCGAGGCCGCCGAGGGGCGCACGCTGCCCCCGGCGGAGCACGTGCTCGTGCTCGCGCGGCTGAAGGCGCGGGACGTGGCGACCCGCCTCGCCGAGGAGGGCTTCGACGGCGTCGTCATCGGCGGCGACTCGATGTTCGAGCTCGACGGCGTGATCTACGGCAAGCCCTACACCGCCGAGAAGGCCACCGAGCGGTGGCGGGCCATGCGCGGGCGCACCGGGGTGCTGCACTCCGGGCACAGCGTCGTCCGGGTGACGCCGGGCCGGGAGCCGCGCGAGGCGCACGCCGTCGCCGAGGCCGCCGTGAGCTTCGCCGCCGACGTCACCGACGCCGAGATCGCGGCCTACGTCGGCACGGGCGAGCCGCTGCAGGTCGCGGGCGCGTTCACGGTGGACAGCCTCGGCGGCGCGTTCATCGAGCGCGTGGAGGGCGACCCGTCGACCGTGGTCGGCATGTCGCTCTCGACCCTGCGCCGCCTGGTCCGCGAGCTGGGCGTGGAGTGGACCTCGCTCTGGAACCGGGCGTCGTAGACATCACGACACGAAACACGGGGTTTGCTGTAGGAGTCACTCAAACCCGCGCGGCCGGCCAAAACTAGGCTGAAATCCATGTCCGACCCCCGTGCGCTCCGCAAGGTCCTCATCGCCAACCGCGGCGAGATCGCCGTCCGCATCATCCGCGCCGCGCGCGACGCCGGTCTCGGATCGGTCGCCGTGTACGCCGATCAGGACCGCGACGCCCTGCACGCCAAGCTCGCCGACGAGGCCTACGCGCTCGGCGGCGAGACGAGCGCCGAGACGTACCTGCGCATCGACAAGATCCTCGCCGTCGCCCGCCGCTCGGGCGCCGACGCGGTCCACCCCGGCTACGGCTTCCTCGCCGAGAACGCCGAGTTCGCCCGTGCGGTCATCGGCGCCGGGCTCGTCTGGATCGGCCCGTCGCCCGAGGCGATCGAGGCGCTCGGCGACAAGGTCACCGCCCGCCACGTGGCCGAGAAGGTCGGCGCCCCGCTCGCCCCCGGCACCCCCGGTCCCGTCGACACCGCCGAGGAGGTCGTCGCCTTCGCCCGCGAGGTCGGCCTGCCGATCGCGATCAAGGCCGCCTACGGCGGCGGCGGTCGCGGCCTCAAGGTCGCGCGCGAGCTCGACGAGATCCCCGAGCTGTTCGAGTCGGCCACCCGCGAGGCCATCGCCGCGTTCGGTCGGGGCGAGTGCTTCGTCGAGAAGTACCTCGACAAGCCGCGCCACGTCGAGACCCAGTGCCTCGCCGACGCCGAGGGCAACGTCGTCGTCATCTCCACGCGCGACTGCTCGCTGCAGCGCCGCCACCAGAAGCTCGTCGAGGAGGCGCCCGCGCCGTTCCTCACCGAGGAGCAGAACCGCATCCTCTACGAGGCGTCCAAGGCGATCCTGCGCGAGGTCGGCTACACCGGCGCCGGCACCTGCGAGTTCCTCATCGGCGCCGACGGCACGATCTCGTTCCTCGAGGTCAACACCCGCCTGCAGGTCGAGCACCCCGTCTCCGAGGAGGTCACGGGCATCGATCTGGTCCGCGAGCAGTTCCGCATCGCCGCGGGCGGCACGATCGACTACGACGACCCCGCGCCGACCGGCCACTCGATCGAGTTCCGCCTCAACGGCGAGGACCCCGGCCGCGGCTTCCTGCCCCAGCCCGGTCCGATCCACGTGTTCAAGACGTTCGGCGGCCCCGGCATCCGCCTCGACTCGGGCGTGACCGCCGGCGACACCGTCAGCGGCGCCTTCGACTCGCTGCTGGCGAAGATCATCGTGACCGGCAAGGATCGCGCCGAGGCGCTCGAGCGCGCCCGCCGCGCGCTCGACGAGTTCGAGATCGCCGGCCTGCCCACCGTGCTCCCCTTCCACCGCAAGGTGGTGCGCGAGCCCGCCTTCACCGCCGAGGACGGCCGGTTCGGCGTGTACACGCGCTGGATCGAGACCGAGTTCGATAACGACATCCCGGCCTGGGACGGCGAGCCCGAGCCGCTGCCCGCGCCCGTCGGCCGCCACACCGTGGTCGTCGAGGTCGCCGGAAAGCGCCTCGAGGTGAGCCTGCCCGACCGCCTCGCGGCGCCCGCGTCGGCCGGACGGCCCGCGGTGGCTCCCCCGTCGCGCCGCTCGCACACCGCGACCGTCACGAGCGGTGCCTCGGGCGACGCCGTGAAGTCGCCCATGCAGGCCACGGTCGTCAAGGTCGCCGTCGAGGAGGGCCAGTCGGTCGTGAAGGGCGACCTCGTGGTCGTGCTCGAGGCGATGAAGATGGAGCAGCCGCTGCAGGCGCACAAGGACGGCGTCATCTCGGCCGTCGACGCGACGCCGGGCGCCACGGTCCCCGCCGGCCACCAGCTCCTGCAGATCGTCTGACCCCTCCCCGCGCGGGGATTCGGTGGTCGCTTCAGCTGCGCTCGCTTCGCTCGCTCCGTTCAGCAACCGAGGGGTTGCACGGATCGGTTGCTGAACGCAGGCGCGAAGCGCCGGAGCGGAAGCGACCATCGCAACCCGCTCACGCGGGCGCGTGAGCGGGGCCCGCGTCAGGAGCGCAGGTCGACGCCGTGCATCGCGCGGGCGGCGTCGGTGATCGACGTCGTCAGCGACGGGTACGCCGCGAACACGCGGCCCAGCTGATCCACCGTCAGGCGGCGCTCGACCGCGATCGCGATCGGGAAGATCAGCTCGCTCGCCTTCGGCGCCACCACGACGCCGCCGATGATCGTGCCCGACGACTCGCGCGCGAACAGCTTCACGAAGCCGTCCTTGACGCCCATCATCTTCGCGCGGGCGTTCGCCTCGAGGGGCAGCTTGTAGACGGCCGCGCCCTCCTCCTGCGTCCATCCGACCGTGGCGATCTCGGGGCTGGTGAAGATGTTGGAGGCGATGCGCCGCTCCGAGAACGGGATCACGGCGTCGCCCATCGCGTGGAACACGGCGGTGCGGCCCAGCATGCCGGCCACCGACGCGAGCGGCACGAGGTTGGTGCAGTCGCCGACCGCGTAGATGTTCGGCACGGACGTGCGGCCGACCTTGTTGACCATGATGTGGCCGGAGTCGGCCAGCTGCACGCCGGCCGTCTCGAGCCCGAGATCCTTCGTGTTCGGCACGGCGCCCACCGCCATGAGGCAGTGCGAGCCCTCGACGGTCGAGCCGTCGGAGAGCGTGACCACGACGCCGTCGCCGGTGTTGACGACCTTCTCGGCGCGCGACTTGGCCAGCAGCTTCATGCCGCCGCGGCGGAACACCTTCTCCAGCACCTTCGCGGCGTCCGGGTCCTCGCCCGGCAGCACCTGCTCGCGGCTGGAGACGAGGGTCACCTGCGAGCCGAGGTTCATGTAGGCGGAGGCGAACTCGGCGCCCGTCACGCCCGATCCCACGACGATGAGGCTCTCGGGCACCGACTCGAGGTCGTACAGCTGCTTCCACGTGAGGATGCGATCGCCGTCCGGCTTGGCGCTGGGCAGCTCGCGCGGCGAGGCGCCCACCGAGATGACGAACGTGTCGGCCTCGATCCGGTCGAAGTCGGTGCCCTTCGGCCCGGTCGACACGACGACGGCCTCGTCGCCCTCGAGGCGGCCGTGACCCGAGATGATCTTCACGCCGGCGTCGAGCAGCTGCTCGCGGATGTCCTCGGACTGCTGGCCGGCCAGCGCGAGGATGCGCTTGTTCACCGCGAGCAGGTTGATGGCGACCTCGGGCTTGAGCGGCTTGCCGTTCTCGCCCCGGGCGTAGAACTGCACGCCCAGGTCGCCGGCGTCGCCGATCGACCGCGCGGCGTCGGCGGTGGCGATGAGCGTCTTCGACGGCACGACGTCGGTGAGGATCGCCGATCCGCCCACGCCCGTGCTCTCGATCAGCGTCACCTCTGCGCCCAGCTGCGCGCCCGCGATCGCCGCCTCGTAGCCGCCGGGGCCGCCGCCGATGATCGCGATCCGCTGCTTGCGCTCGAAGTCGAAGGTCATGCGTCCATTCTTGCCCACCCGCGCCGCGGGGCCGAACTATCCTCGTGACATGACTCATCCCCTCGATCCGCCGGCCGATCCGTTCGACGTCGCCAGCCGCGCGGCCGACGACATCGCGCGCCTCACGGGCGTGGCCCGACACGACCTCGCGGTGACGCTCGGCAGCGGCTGGGGCAAGGCCGCCGACCTCATCGGCGAGACCGTCGCGACCGTGCCGGCGACCGAGGTGACGGGGTTCTCGCGGCCCGCGCTCGAGGGTCACGTCGGCACCCTGCGCAGCGTGCGCACGGCGGCCGGCGCGCACGTGCTCGTCATCGGCGCCCGCACGCACTACTACGAGGGGCACGGCGTCCGCCGCGTGGTGCACAGCGTCCGCACCGCCGCGGCGACCGGCGCGAAGACCATGGTGCTCACCAACGGCGCCGGCGGCATCCGCGAGAGCTGGGCGCCGGGGCAGCCGGTGCTGATCAGCGACCACATCAACCTCACCGCCGACACGCCGCTCGAGGGCGCGACGTTCATCGACATGACCGACCTGTACGCGCAGCGGCTGCGCGACATCGCGCGCGAGGTCGACGCGTCGCTCGACGAGGGCGTGTACTGCCAGTTCCGCGGGCCTCAGTACGAGACGCCGGCGGAGGTCCGCATGGCGAAGGCGATCGGCGGCGACATCGTCGGCATGTCCACGGCGCTCGAGGCGATCGCCGCCCGCCAGGCCGGCATGGAGGTGCTCGGCTTCTCGCTCATCACGAACCTCGCCGCCGGCATCTCGCCCACCCCGCTCAGCCACGCCGAGGTCATCGAGGCGGGGCAGGCGGCCGAGGCGCGCATCTCGCGGCTGCTGGCGGATGTGATCGGGCGGATCGCGTGACGGTCGCCGACGTGCTCGGGCAGGCCCGCGCCTGGCTCGCGCAGGACCCGGACCCGGCCACGAGCGCGGAGCTGGCGACGCTGATCGCCTCGGCCTCCAACGGCGAGCCGGCCGCGTGCGCCGACCTCGAGGCCCGCTTCGCCGGTCGCCTGCAGTTCGGCACCGCGGGCCTGCGCGCCGCGCTCGGGGCGGGGCCCCTGCGCATGAACCGCGTCGTGGTGGCGCAGGCCGCCGCGGGCTTTGCGGCCTACCTGCGCGAGCAGATCGCCGATCGGGAGCCGTTCGTGGTGATCGGGTACGACGGGCGCCGCAACTCCGCCGTGTTCGCGCACGACTCCGCCGAGCTGTTCGCCGGCGCGGGCGTGCGCACCGTGCTGCTGCCGCGCCTGCTGCCCACGCCCGTGCTGGCGTTCGCCGTGCGCCACCTCGGCGCCGACGCGGGCGTCATGGTGACGGCCAGCCACAACCCGCCCGACGACAACGGCTACAAGGTGTACCTCGGCGGCGCCGACGGCGGATCGCAGATCGTCCCGCCCGCCGACGGCGCGATCGCCGCGCACATCGCCCGCGTCGCGGAGCGGCCGATCACCGAGCTGCCGCGGTCGGGCGCGTTCGAGATCGCGCCGGAGTCGGTGATCGACGCGTACGTCGCGGCGACCGCGGCGGTCGCGCCGGCCCCGGGGGCCGCCGCCGGCATGACGTGGGCGTACACCGCGATGCACGGCGTGGGGTGGGAGACCTTCGCGCGCGTGCTCGATGCCGCCGGCTACCCGCGGCCCGCGCTGACCACCGCGCAGCTCGAGCCGGACGGCACCTTCCCCACCCTCGTCTTCCCCAACCCCGAGGAGCCCGGCGCCCTCGATCTGGCGTACGCCACGGCGAGCGCCGCGCGCGCCGAGTTCCTCGTCGCGCACGACCCCGATGCCGACCGCCTCGGCGTCGCGATCCCCGACGGCGACGGCTGGCGCCGGCTGACGGGCAACGAGATCGGGCTGCTGCTGGGGCTGCGTGCCGCTCGCGCCGCCGCGGGCGCGCCGGGCGCGGCGCTGGCCTGCTCGCTCGTGTCGTCGCCGGGCCTGGGGGCGATCGCCGAGCGCTACGGGCTCGACTTCCACGAGACGCTCACGGGCTTCAAGTGGATCTCGCGCGCCCCGAGCCTCGTGTTCGGCTTCGAGGAGGCGCTGGGCTATCTCGTCAACCCCGACACCGTGCGCGACAAGGACGGCATCTCGGCCTCCGTGGCGCTTCTCGGCCTCGCCGCCGAGGCACGCGGCCGAGGGCTCACGATCGCCAACCTGCTCGACGAGGTGACCGCCGAGATCGGCGTGTACCGCGACGGCCAGGTGGCGTTGCGCGTCGATGACCTGTCGGTGATCGGCCGCATCACGTCCGCCCTCCGCGCCGATCCCCCGACGGCGTTCGGCGACGTGCCGGTCGACCGGGCCGACGATCTCGCGGCCGGCGGCACCGACCTGCCGGCGGGCGACGTGCTGCGCTACGCGCTCGCGGACGGCTCGCGGGTGATCGTGCGCCCGAGCGGAACCGAGCCCAAGCTCAAGGTCTACCTCGACGTGCGCGGCGCCGATGCGGCCGAGGCCCAGGCCCGCCTCGCCGCCCTCGAGGCCGCCGTCCGCCGCCTGCTCGAGACGCTGGCCTGACCCCGCGCCGGGCGTGCGGCCCAGGCCTCGACTCCGCGCCTTCGGCGCTGCGCTCGACCCGTCTCCGCTCCGCGCCTCGCGCTCCGGTCGACGAGCCGGGACCACCCGGGCTCGTCGAGCGAGCGAAGCGAGCCGAGACGGCTCGAGCGCAGCGCAGCGGAGTCGAGAGCTCTGGGGCTCAAGCCTCGGTCTCGACTCCGCCGCCGCCGGTCGACGAGCCGAAACCACCCACGGCTCGTCGAGCGAGCGAAGCGAGCCGAGACGGCTCGAGCGGAGCGCAGCGGAGTCGAGAGCGCTGGGGCTCAAGCCCAGGCCTCGAGGCACGGGTAGCGTGGGGGCGTGCAGCGGATCATCGTCGTGACGTCGCCCGATGGGCTGCATGCGCGCCCCGCGGCTCAGCTCGCCCAGCTGGCGCGCGAGGCCACCGGCACGGTGCGGCTCGGGATCGAGGGGTGCATGGTGGACGCGGCGAGCGTGCTCGCGGTGATGGATCTGGAGCTCACCCCCGGCACGCGCGTGGTCGTCGAGGCGGAGGGCGAGGACGCCCCGGCGACGCTGGACGCCGTGGCCGCGATCCTCGCACCGCCCGCCTGACCCGCCGCCGTCCCGAGCCGAGGGAGATCGCGCGAGCCGAGGGCGATCCCGCGGATCCGGTCGGATCCCGAGCGATCCCCCTCGCGTCGGAACCAGCGCGCCGGAAAACAGGCCCCGCGGGCTCAGCCGTCGATGACGGCCGCGAGCTCGTCGAGGAACGACGACAGGTCGGTGCCGCGGCGGATCAGGCGCTGCGCGTTCTCGGGCTCGCCGAACACCTCCACGAACTGCTCGAACACGGTCTGGAACGCCTCGCGGTCGCTCTCGCTGAAGGCCACCAGCGCCACGACGTTCACGCGGCCGTCGCCCCAGGCGATCGGCTGCTCGGCCACCGCGAGCGCGATCGCCGTGCGCGTGGCGGTCATGCGCAGCGCGTGCGGCACGGCGAGGGTCTCGGTGAAGGCCGTGGACGAGAGGCGCTCGCGCTCGATCGTGCTCTCCACGTAGTCGTCGCCGACCACGCCCTGGGCCACGAGCAGCTCCCCCAGGTGCCGGATCACGCCCTCCTCGCCGCCGCTCGCGTCGATGCCCCGCACGAAGGCCCCGGGCGCGAAGTACCGCGCCAGCTCGGCGCGCAGCCGTCCCAGCCGCCGCGTCCGGCGCACGCGCGCGGCCACGGCGGTCACGCGCTCCACGTCGGCGTCGGTGAGGAAGGGCTGGATGCGCACGATGCGCTCGGACGGGACGGGCGGCTCGATCGTCGTGAGCACGAGATCGGTGCCGATCGCGTCCCAGTCCACGTCGACGCGGGTCTCGACGGTCGTGACCTCGATCGCCCGCCCGAGCGAGCGGTCGACGCTCGAACGCAGCAGCTCGTGCAGCTCGTAGTACCCGGGGCACACGATCGTCGCCGTGAGCGTGGTCTCGGCGCGGCGGCTGCGCTCCAGGCGGCCGCCGACGTGCATGGCGATGTACGCGATCTCGTCGTCGCGGATCGGCACGCCGAGCGTCTCGGACAGCTCGCCGGCGATCGAGACGGCGACGTCGAAGATCATCGGGTAGGTCGCCTTCAGCGTGCGCGTCAGCGGGTTGCGCGACCAGGCCTGCTCGCGGGCGCGGTAGACCAGGTTCTGCACGTGCAGGGCCAGGCGCTGCACGAAGTCCTCGTGCGCGATGTCGACGAGATACCCCGCCGCCGCGCGCGAGACCGCCGCCGACACCGCGGCCTCGATCGCGGGGTCCGGGTTCGCGCCGCCCGGCTCCTCCTGCGCCCCGGGCACGACGATGCGCGTGAGGACGAGCGCGGCCAGGTGCAGCCGGTCGCCGCGGCCGAGCTCCGCACGGAAGTGCGTGCGGGCCAGCTCGCCGATCGCGTCGGCGATGCGCTCGCGGGTCGGGTCGGGGTCGCCGTGCGCGGCCTCGAGGGCGTGGCCCTGCGCCACCCGGTCGGCGGCGATGGCGACGTGCAGCACGACGTCGGAGGCGGCGAGCTCGTTGACGAAGTAGCCGAGGCGGCCGAGCGCCGCCACGAGGTCGGCCTTGAAGGCGCCGAGCGCCGCCGAGGGCACGGCCAGCGCATCGGCCGCCCGCCGCAGCGAGGCCAGGTCGAACGCGCCGTCGTCCATCTCGTCGTGCACGAGGCGGCTCACGAATCGCCGCCGCGCGAGCTCCGTGCCCGCCAGCCACAGCCGCGACCCCTGGCGCTCGAGGGCGAGCCCCGATCCCTCGGCGGCGGGGCCCGGCCCGCTCAGCAGCGATCGCACGCGCCCCAGGTCGGACTCGAGCGTGGCCGAGCTCACGTGCAGGCGGTCGGCCATCTCGTGCACGTCGATGCCGTCGTCGGCATCGAGCAGCGCCCGCACGATCTCGTGCAGCCGCTGCCGCGGGGTGCCCGGCTCGGTGCCCGCGTGCAGCACGGCGGCCGCCGTCGGCAGGGCGCGGTAGCCGGCGGGGCCCGACTCGATCGCGTCGCCGTCGGGCACCCGCGCGTTCACGGCCGTGACGTAGGAGCGCACGCTGCGCGGCGTGACGCCGAGCTGATCGGCCAGCGTCGCGGCCGTCATCCAGTCGCCGCGACGCAGCAGGATGCCGAGCATCCGATCCTGTCTGCGCCTGGTCATCTCCGCCTTCCGTTGCCGGATCAGTCAATCACGCGCGGCCTGTGCGAGGAGATCTTCCGCACGGGCGGAAAGAAGCCTGGTTGCCTCGCCCCTCGACGGACGAGCAGGATCGATCAGAAGGGAAAGTTGGAGATCGATGAGGATCCTTGTGGTGTGCGGCGCGGGAGCGTCCAGCACGTTCGTCGCCCTTCGCCTCCGGCGCGCCGCGCAGGCCGCCGGACTCGGATACGCCGCCTTCGCCGGCACCGAGAAGTCGCTGCCGATCGATCTCGACACGGCCGACGTGGTGCTGATCGGCCCGCATCTCGAGCGCTCGCTCGAGGACATCCGCGCGCTCGCGGCGCCGCGGGGCGTGGCCGTGGGCGTGCTGCCCGACGACATCTTCACCGACCTCGACGGCGCCCGCACGCTCGCGCTGGCCCGCGCCGTCGCCGATCAGGGCGCCGACGCGGCGTCCGCCTGACGAAGGGATGCCCATGAGCACCATCTCCCGTACCGTCCGCATCGCGGCATCGCACGGTCTGCACGCCCGGCCCGCGAAGCTCTTCGCGCAGGCCGCGAAGGACGCCGGAATCCCCGTCACGATCGCCAAGGGCGACGGCAAGCCCGTCAACGCGGCGAGCATCCTGGGCGTGATCGCCCTGGGCGCCAACACCGGCGACGAGGTCACGCTCGAGGTCACGGGCGACGACGCGGAGGCCGTGATGGACCGCCTCGTCACGATGCTCGAGACCGACCAGGACGCGGAGTGACGTCGATGACCGACATCCGCGGTGTCGGCATCGGCCAGGGCGTGGCGCACGGGCCGATCGCCCGCATGGCGCCGCGGCTCGAGGCGCCCAGCGACGCCCGCAGCACCCGCACCCCCGACGAGGAGAAGGCCGACGCCGCGCGCGCCGTCGCCGCCGTCGCAGCCGAGCTGAACGCACGCGGTGAGCGGGCCGGCGGTGCCGCGCAGGAGGTGCTCGAGGCGCAGGCCATGATGGCCGAGGACCCGACGCTCGAGGAGCAGGTCGGCGAGCTCATCGACGAGGGCCGCACCGCCGAGTACGCGGTGCACACGGCGTTCGCCCGCTTCGCGCAGACGCTGCAGGAGATGGGCGGCTACCTCGGCGAGCGCGCCGCCGACCTCGCCGACGTCTCGCAGCGCGTCATCGCGCAGCTGCGGGGCGTCCCGGCCCCCGGCGTGCCCGAGCTCGACCACCCGTTCGTGCTCGTGGCCGACGACCTCGCCCCGGCCGACACCGCCCTGCTCGATCTGGACAAGGTGCTCGCGGTGGTCACCACCGAGGGCGGCCCCACGTCGCACACGGCGATCCTCGCGGGCGACAAGGGCATCACGGCCGTGGTCGGCACGGGCGAGCACCCCGGCCTCGTCGACGGCGCGACGGTGCTCGTCGACGCCGCCGCCGGCGTGGTCGTGCTCGACCCCACCGCGGAGCAGCTCGCGGAGGCCGACGAGCGCGTCGAGCGCCGCAAGGCCGCCGCCGCCGCGCCCGTCACCCCGGGCGAGCTGGCCGACGGCACGGCGATCCCGCTGCTGGCCAACCTCGGCAATCCCGACGCCGCCGCCGAGGCGGTGGACCTCGGCGCCGAGGGCGTGGGCCTGTTCCGCACGGAGTTCCTCTTCCTCAGCGCCGACGAGGCCCCCACGGTCGATGCCCAGCGCGCCTCGTACGAGAAGCTGCTCGCGGCGTTCCCCGGCAAGAAGGTCGTCGTGCGCGTGCTCGACGCCGGCGCCGACAAGCCGCTGAAGTTCCTCACCGACGGCGACGAGCAGAACCCGGCGCTCGGCCTGCGGGGCCTGCGCAGCCTGCGCGCGCACGAGCAGATCCTGCGCGACCAGCTCACCGCCCTCGCCCAGGCCGATGCCGCCACCGACGCCGACCTGTGGGTGATGGCCCCCATGGTCTCGAACGTCGAGGAGGCGCAGTACTTCACCGAGCTCGCGCACGAGCACGGCCTGAAGACGGCCGGGGTCATGGTCGAGGTGCCCGCCGCGGCCCTGCTGGCCGACGCGATCCTGCAGCACACGGACTTCGGCTCCATCGGCACCAACGACCTCGTGCAGTACACGATGGCCGCCGATCGCCTGCTCGGCACGGTGTCGTCCTTCCAGGACCCCTGGCACCCCGCCGTGCTGCGCCTGATCGCCGAGGTCGGCGCCGCCGGCGCCCGCCACGGCAAGCCCGTCGGCATCTGCGGCCAGGCGGCCGCCGATCCGCTGCTCGCGGTCGTGCTCGTGGGCCTCGGCGCCACGACCCTGTCGATGTCGCCGCGCTCGCTCGTCGATGTGCGCGCGGAGCTGAAGCGCCACACGCTCGACGACGCGCGCCGCATCGCGCAGGCCGCCCTGGCCACCACCGACGCCGGCGCCGCCCGCGAGGCCGCGCGCGCCGCCATCTCGTGATCACCCGAATCCACCCTCCCCATACCCAGAAAGACGAATCCATGACTGACACAGCAGCCGCGGCGAAGTCGCCCGGCACGGTCCGCGTGGGCGTGCAGAAGTTCGGCACGTTCCTCTCGGGCATGATCATGCCCAACATCGCGGCGTTCATCGCGTGGGGCCTCATCACGGCCCTGTTCATCGACACCGGCTGGCTCGGCAACAGCGGCCCGATCCCGGCGTGGCGCTGGGCCGACTCGGCGATGCTCGGCGGCGGCACCGCCTCCGACGGCACCGAGTGGATCGGTCTCGTCAGCCCGATCATCACGTACCTGCTGCCCCTGCTGATCGCCTTCACCGGCGGCAACGTGGTCTACGGTCACCGCGGTGGCGTGGTCGGTGCCGTGGCCGCGTTCGGCGTGATCATCGGCGCCGCCGGCACCGTGATGTTCCTCGGCGCCATGGTCGCCGGCCCCGTCGCGGCGCTGATCCTCAAGCAGGTCGAGAAGCTGTGGGCGGGCAAGGTCCGGGCCGGCTTCGAGATGCTCGTGGACAACTTCTCCGCGGGCTTCGTGGCCTTCTTCACCGCCCTGGCGGCGTTCTTCTGGCTCGCGCCGGCCATGAAGTGGCTCACCGACCTGCTCGGCGCCGTCGTCGGCTGGCTCGTGGACACGGGCCTCATCCCGCTCGCGAGCATCATCGTCGAGCCCGCCAAGGTGCTCTTCCTCAACAACGCGATCAACCACGGCGTGTTCACCCCGATCGGCAGCGAGCAGGCCACCGAGACCGGCCGCAGCCTGCTGTTCCTCGTCGAGGCCAACCCCGGCCCCGGCGCCGGCCTGCTCCTCGCGATCGCCCTGTTCGGCGTGGGCGCCGCCCGCGCGACGGCCCCCGGCGCCTGGATCATCCAGTTCCTCGGCGGCATCCACGAGGTGTACTTCCCGTACGTGCTCGCCAAGCCGATCCTGCTGCTCGGCCTCATCGCCGGTGGCGCCACGGGCGTGCTGACCAACGTGATCTTCCAGTCGGGCCTCGTCGCGCCGGCCTCCCCAGGGTCGATCTTCGCGGTGCTGATCCAGACCGCCCCCGGCAGCCACCTCGGCGTGATCCTGTCGGTGATCCTCTCGGCGGGCGTGACGTTCCTCGTGAGCATGCTGTTCCTCCTCGGCAGCCGCAAGCGCGACCTCGCGGCCGAGGCCGCCGGCGCCGACGGCTTCGCCTCGGCGGTGGCCCAGACCGAGGCCAACAAGGGCCGCAAGTCGAGCGTGCTCGGCGGCCTCGTCGCCGGCGGCACCGCGACCGCCACCAAGACGATCCAGAAGGTCGTGTTCGCGTGCGACGCCGGCATGGGCTCGTCGGCCATGGGCGCGAGCGTGCTGCGCAACAAGTTCAAGGCCGCCGGCATCGAGGGCGTCACCGTCACCAACAAGGCGATCGCGGCGCTGGACGGCACCGCCGACCTCGTCGTCACGCAGCAGCAGCTGACCGAGCGCGCCCAGCAGCGCGAGCAGTCGGCCCTGCACGTCTCGGTGGACAACTTCATGAACTCGCCGCGCTACGACGAGATCACGCGCATGCTGCTCGAGCAGCAGCAGGGCGGCGCGGCCGAGCCCGTCGCGGCCGAGGCGGCACCCGCCGCCCCCGCCGCGACCGACAGCGTGCTCGCCCCCGAGCGCGTGCGCATCCACGCCGGATCGGTCTCGCGCGACGAGGCGCTGCGCGAGGCGGCCGACATGCTGCAGGCCGCCGGTGCGGTCACCGGCGCGTACTACGACGCCATGCTCGCCCGCGAGCAGACGGTGTCGACGTACATGGGCAACGAGCTGGCCATCCCGCACGGCACCAACGAGGCGAAGGACGCCGTGCTGGCGTCGGCGCTCACCGTGGTCCGCTACGACGGCGGCGTCGACTGGGACGGCGAGACGGCGACCTTCGTCGTCGGCATCGCCGGCAAGGGCGACGAGCACCTCTCGCTGCTGTCGAACGTCGCGACGCTGTTCTCGGACGACGAGCAGATCGCGAAGCTCAAGGCCGCGGCCACGCCGGAGGAGCTCTACGCCCTCCTGCAGACGGTGAACGAGGGCTGATCGATGAAGGCTGTGCACTTCGGCGCGGGCAACATCGGCCGCGGCTTCGTGGGGCTGCTGCTCCACGAAGGCGGGTACGAGCTCGTGTTCTCGGACGTTGCGGCACCGCTCGTCGACGCCATCAACGCGGCCGACCAGTACACCGTGCACGAGGTCGGAGTGGGCGGCCGCGATCACGTGGTCACGGGGTTCCGCGCGCTCAACAGCGCCCAGGACCCCGACGCGGTGGCCGCGGAGGTGGCGGCGGCGGACGTCGCCACCACCGCGGTCGGCCCGACGGTGCTGCGCTTCATCGCGCCGCTCCTCGTGGCCGGCCTGCGCCGCCGCGACCCGGGCGCCGCGCCGCTGCAGGTGATGGCGTGCGAGAACGCGATCGGCGCCACCGACACCCTGCGCGGCGAGATGCAGGCCGCGGCGGGCGACGACTGGGACGAGCTGGCCGCGCGCGCCGTGTTCGCGAACACGGCCGTCGACCGCATCGTGCCGGGACAGCCCGACGGCGCCGGGATCGACGTGACGGTCGAGCCGTTCTTCGAGTGGGCGATCGAGCGTGCGCCGTTCGGCGACACCCCGCCGAACATCCCCGGCGCGCACTTCGTCGACGACCTCAGCCCGTACATCGAGCGCAAGCTGTTCACGGTGAACACGGGGCACGCCACGGCGGCCTACCTCGGCGCCCAGGCGGGGCACGAGAAGATCGCCGAGGCCCTCGCCGACGAGTCGGTGGCCGCGGGGGTCGAGGCGGCGCTCGAGGACACCTCGCGCATCCTCGTGGCCAAGCACGAGTTCGCCCCCGAGGAGCTGGCGGAGTACCGCGCGACGATCCTCGACCGCTTCCGCAACGACGCCCTGCCCGACACCGTGCGGCGGGTCGGGCGCCAGCCGCTGCGCAAGCTGTCGCGCCACGAGCGGTTCATCGGCCCCGCCGCGGAGGCCGCCGAGCGCGGGCTCCCGGTCGACGGGCTCCTGGCCGCCGTGGGCGCCGCGCTCGCGTTCGACGACCCCGAGGACGAGCAGTCGGTCGAGATGCGCCGCCTGCTCGGCGAGCTCGACGCACCGGAGTTCGTCCGCCGCGTCTCGGGTCTGGACGCCGATCACCCGCTGTACGCGGGACTCGTGGACGTCGTCGCCGCAGCACGCTGACGCCACGAGAAAGGCGGCCGCCCGGGGCTCTCCGGGCGGCCGCCTTTGTCGTTCATGCGGCGTATGCGGGCCGGCTCACGAGCAGACGATCTCCTGGCCGGGGGCGATCTCGTGCACGCCGGGGCCGAGCTCGCCGCAGAGCGCCGCGTTGGCGATCGCGGCGATCACGGCGATGATGACGATCACGAAGATGACGTTGAGCACGAGCATCACGGCGCCGACGATGATGCCCCACAGCGCCGGTGCGTTCGAGAAGCCGGCCCGGCTCGAGCGGCTGCGGGCGATCGCCGAGACGATGATGCCCGCGATCGGAGCCACGAACAGGATGAACAGGCCGGCGATGCTCACGACGAGGCCGACGATGCCCATCGTCTTGCCGGGGTCCTCGCCGCCCGGGCCGGCGGGCTGCCCGTACGCGCCGGGGTATCCCCCGGGATACTGAGATGCATACGACGGCGGCGGCGTCGGGTACGAGGCCTGCGGCGGGTACGTCGGCTGCGGCTGGCCGGCGGGCGTGCCGGGGTAGGCGGGCTGACCGTTCGGCTCCGACGGCGGCGGGGTCGGGTTGTCGTTGCTCATCGCATCCCTCTCGCGTCTCGCGGCGCGGCAGCGCCGGGTTCGCTCCATCGTAGGACGACGCCGCCGGCCCGGCGAGGGGCCCGGCGGCGCGCCCGGGTCAGCTGCGGAAGCCGTCCCGGACGCGCGCGACGAGCTCCTCGCGCTCAGCGAGCGGCAGGAACGCGGCCTCGGCGGCCGTCACCTGCAGGCGCTCCAGGTCGCCGAGCCCGTAGCCGAAGGCGTCGGCGAGCAGGGTCAGCTCGCGCGTGAGCGAGGTGCGGCTCATGAGCCGGTTGTCGGTGTTGACCGTGACGGCGAAGCCGAGGCGGCGCAGCAGATCGATCGGATGATCGGCGATCTCCGCGCCCCAGTCGGCAAAGCCCGCGGTCTGCACGTTCGACGACGGCGACAGCTCGAGCGGGATGCGGCGATCGCGCACCCAGGCGGCCAGCTCCCCCAGCCGCACGTCGGCGGCGTCGGTGGCCCCGCGCCGCGCCGCGCCCGCGCGCCCGCCGGGCACCTCGAGGTCGTCGGCGATGCGCACGCCGTGGCCCAGGCGCAGCGCCCGACCGTCGACGAGAGCCGAGCGGATGGAGTCCACACCGGCGGCCTCGCCGGCGTGAACGGTGACGGGGAACAGCGCCTCGGCCAGGATCGCGAAGGCCTCCGCGTGCCTCGACGGCAGGAAGCCGTCCTCGGGTCCGGCCAGGTCGAAGCCGACCACGCCCGCGTCGCGCGAGGCGATCGCCAGGCGCGCGATCTCGGCCGATCGGTCGTTCTGCCGCATCGCCGTGATCAGCTGGCGCACGCGGATGCGCCCGCCCGCGAGCGCGACCGCCCGCTCCCCCTGCGCGAAACCGTCGGCCACCGCGGCCACGGCCTCCTCGAGGGTGAGCCCGGCGCCCTGGTGCAGCTCGGGCGCCCAGCGCACCTCGCCGTACACCACGCCGTCTGCGGCGAGATCCTCCACGAACTCGCGCGCCACACGCTCCAGCCCGTCGCGCGTCTGCATCACGGCGAGCGTCAGATCGAAGGTCGTGAGGTACTCGGGCAGCGAGCCCGACGTGCACGCGGCGAGGAACCAGTCGCCGAGCGAGGCCGGGTCGCTCGCCGGCAGCTCGAGGCCCACGCGGGCGCCGAGCTCGAGGAGCGTCTGCGGGCGCAGGCCGCCGTCGAGGTGATCGTGCAGCGACACCTTGGGCAGCGCCCGGATCGCGTCGCTCACGCGGCGATCCTCTCGGCGATGAGCGGCCGGGGTTCCGGCGCCTCGGCAGCGATCTCGTAGGCACCCTCGAGCGCCTCGATCGCGCGGGCGAACCGCGAAGCGTCGTCGGCGCCGAGGGTGAACAGCGGCTGTCCCGCCGCCACGCGGTCGCCCGGCTTGGCGTGCAGGTCGATGCCGGCGGCGTGCACCACGGGATCCTCGGCGCGGGCGCGACCGGCCCCGAGCCGCCACGCGGCGACGCCGAACGTGTAGGCGTCCAGCCGCGAGACGACGCCGTCGCGCGCGGCCGTGACCGTGTGGGTCTCGCGCGGGGCGGGCAGCGCCGCGTCCGGATCGCCGCCCTGGGCCGCGATCATCGCCCGCCACGCGTCCATCGCGCGGCCGTCCGCGAGCGCCGCGGCCGGGTCGGCGTCGGGCAGCCCTGCGAGCGCGAGCATCTCGCGCGCGAGCGCGACCGTGAGCTCGACGACGTCGGCCGGCCCGCCGCCCGCGAGCACCTCGACCGACTCGCGCACCTCGTTGGCGTTGCCGATGGCGAGCCCGAGCGGGGTGCTCATGTCGGTGAGCAGCGCGGTGGTGCGCACGCCCGAGTCCTCGCCGAGCGCGACCATCGTGCGCGCGAGCTCGCGCGCGGCGGCCGGGTCCTTCATGAACGCGCCGGAGCCGAACTTGACGTCGAGCACGAGGGCCTCGGTGCCCTCCGCGATCTTCTTCGACATGATGCTCGAGGCGATCAGCGGGATCGCCTCGACCGTGCCGGTCACGTCGCGCAGGGCGTAGAGCTTCTTGTCGGCCGGGGCGAGGCCGGCTCCCGCGGCGCAGATCACCGCGCCCACGTCGCGCAGCTGCGCCATGAGCTCGTCGTTCGACAGCGCCGCCCGCCACCCCGGGATCGACTCGAGCTTGTCGAGCGTGCCCCCGGTGTGCCCGAGCCCGCGCCCCGACAGCTGCGGCACCGCCACGCCGAACGCGGCGACCAGGGGCGCGAGCGGCAGCGTGATCTTGTCGCCCACGCCGCCCGTGGAGTGCTTGTCGGCGGTGCGCTTGCCGAGGCCGGCGAACGACATCCGCTCCCCCGAGGCGATCATCGCGTCCGTCATCACGCGGATCTCCTCGCGCGTCATGCCGCGCAGGAGCACCGCCATCGCGAACGCCGACATCTGCGCGTCGGCGACGTAGCCGCGCGTGTAGGCGTCGATCATCCAGCGCAGCGCGGCCTCGGGCACCTCGCCGCCGTCGCGCTTGGCGCGGATGACGTCGACGGCGTCGAACGGCTCGGTCACCGCACGGCTTCCAGGTCGCGCGGACCGAACGCGTCGGGCAGCACCTCGTCGATCGTGCGGATGCCGGCCACCGTCCAGCACAGCATGCCCGGCACCGAGAACTCGTACAGCAGCTGGCGGCAGCGGCCGCACGGCATGATGATGTCGCCGTCCTTGTTGACGCACACGAACGCCACGAGCTGCCCGCCGCCGGTCGCCGCCAGGTTCGACACCAGGCCGCACTCCGCGCACAGGCCGAGGCCGTACGAGGCGTTCTCGACGTTGCAGCCCGACACGATGCGGCCGTCGGTCACGAGCGCGGCGGCGCCCACGGGGTAGTGCGAATACGGCACGTAGGCGTGCTCGAGCATGTCGGTCGCGACGGCGCGCAGCTCGTCCCAGTCGATGTCCATGCGCCGATTATCGCCCGGCGGGGGTCACAGCACCGAGTCGCGGCCGCGCGCGTGCAGCGTGCCGACCACGCTCTTGACGCGCTGCGCGTGCTCGCTGTTGGTCACGAGCAGGGCGTCGGCGGTGTCGACGACGATGATGTCGTCCAGGCCCACGACGGCGATGACGCGATCGGTCTGCGAGACCACCAGCCCGGCCGACTCGTCGGCGATGACGTTGCGGTTCTCGCCGAGGATCGACACCTCGTGGCGGCGGCCGTCGGCGACCAGCTTGCGCAGGCTGGCGAAGTCGCCCACGTCGTCCCAGTCGAACTGGCCGGGAACGACGGCCAGGCGGCCCTTCTCGGCGGCCGGCTCGGCCACGGCGTAGTCGATCGCGATCTTCTTCAGCGACGGCCACACGCGCCCCAGCACCTCGTCGCGGGCCTCGGTGTCCCACGCGGCGGCGATCTCGGTCAGGCCCGCGTGCAGCTCGGGCTCGTTGGCCTTCAGCTCGTCGAGCAGCACGTCGGCCCGAGAGATGAACATGCCCGCGTTCCACAGGAACGAGCGATCGGCGAAGTACGCGCGGGCCGTGTCGAGGTCGGGCTTCTCGACGAAGCGCTGCACCGTCGACGCCATGGGCGCCCCGGCCACGTCGAGCTCGCCGCCGGTCTGGATGTAGCCGAACCCGACGGAGGGCTCGCTCGGGGTGATGCCGATCGTGCAGATGTAGCCCTCGCGGGCCACGGCCACGGCCTGGCGCACGGCGAACTCGAACGCGCGCTGGCGCTGGATCACGTGATCGGCCGCGAACGAGCCGATGATCACGTCGGGGTGGCGCCGCAGCAGCACCGCCGCGGCGAGTCCGATCGCCGCCGAGGAGTCCCGCGGGTCGATCTCGTGGAAGACGTTGTCGGCCGGGATGTCCGGGAGCGTCTTCTCGACCGCCGGCCCGTGCGCGACGCCGGTGACGACCGAGATGCGATCGGCGCCCGTCAGCGGCAGCAGCCGATCCCACGTCTCGCGCAGCAACGAGACGCCCGAACCGGTCAGATCGTGCAGGAACTTGGGCGCCTCCGCCCGCGACAGCGGCCAGAGGCGGGAGCCGATGCCGCCGGCGGGGATCACGGCGAAGAAGTCGTCGATCGTCTCGGTCATGCCGACAGGCTAACGGGCCCGCTTGACATCCCAATCAGCGGGAGGTGGTTAGGGTCCCCTTCGTCGCTGGCCTTCCGGGGCTGGGAATAGGATGAACAGGTTCGGCGCGCCTTCTGTGAGCCGGACGATCCACCTCGCATCGACTAGGAGGCCGTCGTGTCCACCACCGCACGCCCGACGCCGTCGGTGTCGGAGACCACCTCGAAGACGCCGCGGGGCACGCTCTACCGCGGCCGCGAAGGAATGTGGTCGTGGGTGCTGCATCGCATCACCGGCGTCGCCATCTTCTTCTTCCTCCTGGTGCACGTGCTCGACACCGCACTCATCCGCGTCTCACCCGAGGCGTACAACGCCGTGATGAGCACGTACCAGACGCCCATCATGGGCCTCGGCGAGCTGGTCCTGGTCGGCGCGATCGCCTACCACGCGTTCAACGGCCTGCGGATCATCCTCGTCGACTTCTGGTCGAAGGGCGCCCGATACCAGCGCTGGCTGTTCTGGGGCGTCATCGGCGTCTGGGTCGTCGTCATGGCCGGCTTCGCGCCGCGCCACCTCATGAACGTCTTCTCGGGAGGTGGGCACTGATGACCGCCGACACCATCGCCGCTCCGCGTTCGTCCGCCCGTCGCGGCTCGAACTGGGAGAAGTGGGGCTGGCTCTACATGCGCGTCTCCGGCGTGCTGCTGGTCGTGCTGATCTTCGGCCACCTCATCTCGAACCTGATCATCCCCGAGGGCGGCGTGCACGCGATCAACTTCGCGTTCGTCGCGGGCAAGCTCGCCTCGCCGTTCTGGCAGTGGTGGGACGTGCTCATGCTGTGGCTGGCCTTCATCCACGGCGCCAACGGCATGCGCACGATCGTGAACGACTACGTCCAGGGCGCCAAGCTGCGCGCCGCACTGGTGTGGGCCATCTGGATCGCCGCCGGGCTGATGATCGTCCTCGGCACCCTCGTGGTGTTCACCTTCGACCCGTGCCTCGGCGTGACCCCCGACAGCGTCCTCTGGGACAGCTGCCCCGCCGCCTGAACCGACTGAAGAGAGCCGATTTCGTGACTCAGAAGTACCCTGACGCCGAGCTCAAGGACGGCGTCTACTACCACCAGTACGACGTGGTGATCGTCGGCGCCGGCGGTGCCGGCATGCGCGCGGCCATCGAGGCCGGCCCCGGCGCGAAGACCGCCGTCGTGACGAAGCTCTACCCGACGCGTTCCCACACGGGCGCGGCGCAGGGCGGCATGGCCGCCGCGCTCGCGAACGTCGAGGAGGACTCGTGGGAGTGGCACACCTTCGACACCATCAAGGGCGGTGACTACCTCGTCGACCAGGACGCGGCCGAGATCCTCGCCAAGGAGGCGATCGACGCGGTCATCGACCTCGAGAACATGGGTCTGCCGTTCAACCGCACCCCGGACGGCAAGATCGACCAGCGCCGCTTCGGCGGTCACACGGCCGAACACGGCAAGGCGCCGGTGCGCCGCGCCTGCTACGCCGCCGACCGCACGGGCCACATGATCCTGCAGACGCTGTTCCAGAACTGCGTCAAGCTCGGCATCGAGTTCTACAACGAGTTCTACGCGCTCGACCTCATCACGGTGAAGGACGAGGCGGGCAAGACCCGCATCGCCGGCATCGTGGCCTACGAGCTCGCCACGGGCGACCTGCACGTCTTCCACGCCAAGTCGGTCATCTTCGCCACCGGCGGCTTCGGCAAGATGTTCAAGACCACCTCGAACGCCCACACCCTCACGGGCGACGGCGTCGGCATCATCTGGCGCAAGGGCCTGCCGCTCGAGGACATCGAGTTCTTCCAGTTCCACCCGACCGGCCTCGCGGGCCTGGGCATCCTCCTCACGGAGGGCGCGCGCGGTGAGGGCGCGATCCTGCGCAACGCCTCGGGCGAGCGCTTCATGGAGCGCTACGCCCCCACCATCAAGGACCTCGCGCCGCGCGACATCGTCGCCCGCTGCATGGTCAAGGAGGTGCTCGAGGGCCGCGGCGCCGGCCCGAACAAGGACTACGTCTACCTCGACTGCACCCACCTGGGCGCCGAGGTGCTCGAGACGAAGCTGCCCGACATCACCGAGTTCGCCCGCACGTACCTGGGCGTCGACCCGGTCGTCGAGCCGGTTCCGGTGATGCCGACGGCGCACTACGCCATGGGCGGCATCCCCACCAACAACAACGGCGAGGTCCTAGCCGACAACGACACGATCGTCCCCGGCCTGTACGCCGCGGGCGAGTGCGCGTGCGTGTCGGTGCACGGCGCCAACCGCCTCGGCACCAACTCGCTGCTCGACATCAACGTGTTCGGCAAGCGCGCGGGCAACAACGCCGTCGCGTACGCCAAGACGGCCGACTTCGTGCCGCTCCCGGAGGACCCCGCCAAGGAGGTCCGCGAGATGCTCGAGACGCTGCGCACCCGCAAGGGCACCGAGCGCATCGCCGACATCCGCACCACCCTCCAGGAGGAGATGGACAAGAACGCCCAGGTGTTCCGCACCGAGGAGACGCTCACCAACGTCCTCGGCACGATCCACGACCTGCGCGAGCGCTACCAGAACGTCTACGTCGACGACAAGGGCAAGCGGTACAACACCGATCTGCTCGAGGCGGTCGAGCTGGGCTTCCTGCTCGACCTCGCCGAGATCGTCGCCTACGCCGCCCGCAACCGCAAGGAGAGTCGCGGCGGCCACATGCGCGAGGACTACCCGGACCGGGACGACGTCAACTACATGCAGCACACGATGGCGTACCTCACGGGTGACCCGCACTCGCCGAACCCGGAGGACCACATCCGGCTCGACTGGAAGCCCGTGGTGTTCACGAAGGATGAGGCCGGCGAGCTTCGCTATGCGCCCATGGAGAGGAAGTACTGATGTCGTCTGCCGTCGCTGAGGCTCCCGCCGAGGAGCAGGCCGTCCAGTCCTACCTGGTCACGTTCATGATCCGCCGCTTCGACCCCGAGGTCGACAGCGAGCCGAAGTGGGTCGACTACGACGTCGAGATGTACTCGACGGACCGCGTGCTCGACGCGCTGCACCGCATCAAGTGGAACGTCGACGGGTCGCTCGCGTTCCGCCGCTCCTGCGCGCACGGCATCTGCGGCTCCGACGCGATGCGCATCAACGGCCGCAACCGCCTGGCGTGCAAGACGCTCATCAAGGACCTCGACATCTCGAAGCCGGTGTACGTCGAGGCGATCAAGGGCCTCCCCCTCGAGAAGGACCTGATCGTCGACATGGACCCGTTCTTCGCGGCGTTCCGCGAGGTCCAGCCGTTCCTGCAGGCCAAGTCGACGCCCGACAAGGGCAAGGAGCGCCTGCAGACGATCGAGGACCGCGCGCGCTTCGACGACACGACCAAGTGCATCCTCTGCGCCGCCTGCACCACCTCGTGCCCGGTGTTCTGGACCGACGGCCAGTACTTCGGCCCCGCCGCGATCGTCAACGCGCACCGCTTCATCTTCGACTCGCGCGACGACGAGGCCCAGGTGCGCCTGGACATCCTCAACGACAAGGAGGGCGTGTGGCGCTGCCGCACGACCTTCAACTGCTCCGAGGCGTGCCCCCGCGGCATCGAGGTCACCAAGGCGATCGCCGAGGTCAAGAACGCGGTCCTGCGCGGACGCCCGTGACATCGACCCGGTGAAGGGGGCTCGGCTTCGGCCGGGCCCCTTTTCCGTTTTCCTGCGCCCGGCGGCCGGCGCGGGCGGTGTCGGAGGCCCCGCCTAGGCTGGAAGCATGACTTCCCGCCCCCTCCGCATCGCGTCCATCAACGTCAACGGCATCCGGGCGGCGGCCCGCAAGGGCATGGGCGCGTGGCTCGAGGAGGCCGCGCCCGACATCGTCACGCTGCAGGAGGTCCGCGGCGAGCTCGAGCACCTCGAGGAGGCGATGCCCGGCTGGCGCGTGATCGCCGACGCGTCGCTGCAGAAGGGGCGCGCGGGCGTCGCCATCGCCTCGCGCGAGGAGTGCGCGATCTCGCGCGTCGAGCTGGGCGACGACGGCCTCGAGTCGAGCGGGCGCTGGATCGAGGCCGACTTCGAGGTCGGCGGCGAGACCCTCACGGTCGTCAGCGCCTACGTGTTCACGGGCGAGGCCGAGACCCCCGCCAAGCAGGACCCGAAGTGGGCCTTCCTCGACGCGATGGAGCACCGCATGACGGAGCTGGCGGCCGACGGCGCCCTGGCGCTCGTGACTGGCGACCTCAACGTGGGGCATCGGCCGCTCGACATCCGCAACTGGAAGGGCAACGTCAAGAAGGCCGGCTTCCTGGCGCGCGAGCGGGCGTACTTCGACCGCATCCTCACGCCGGCGGGCGAGCCCGTCGCCGGGCAGGAGGGCATCGGCCGCGGCATGGTGGGCGAGCTCAGCGACACCCGGTCGTACAGCGCCGGGGCCACGGGGCTCGGCTGGGTCGACGTGGGCCGCGCCGCGCACGGCGAGGTCGACGGCCCGTACACCTGGTGGTCGATGCGCGGCAAGGCCTTCGACACCGACACCGGGTGGCGGATCGACTACCACCTGGCCTCCCCCGCGCTCGCGCCGCGGGCGTCGAACTACCGCGTCGACCGCGCGCCGTCGTACGACACCCGCTGGAGCGACCACGCCCCGGTGGTGGCCGAGTACGCGATCGGCTGATCGGCGCCGCCCCGCTCTCGGCTCCGCTTCGCTCAGTCGACGAGCCCGGATGGTCACGGCTCGTCGACCGGAGGCGCAGCGCGCCGGAGCGGAGACGGGTCGAGCGGAGCGGCGCAGCCGCGGAGTCGAGACCGAGTGCTCGCGGGCGCGGGCCTAGGATTGACGGGTGACTCAGCAGCGCCTCTACTCCGGAATGCAGCCATCGGCCGACTCGCTTCAGGCCGGCAACTACATCGGGGCGCTCATGCAGTGGCGCGACATGCAGACCGAGTACGACGCGTTCTTCTCGGTCGTCGACCTGCACGCCCTCACGGCGCCGCAGGACCCCGCCGAGCTGCGGGAGAAGACCCGCCGCACCGCCGCGCAGTACATCGCCGCCGGCATCGAGCCGTCGCGGTCGACGCTGTACGTGCAGTCGCACGTGCGCGCGCACGCCGAGCTGGCGTGGATCCTCTCGACGATCACCGGCTTCGGCGAGGCCGGCCGCATGACGCAGTTCAAGGACAAGTCCCAGAAGCAGGGCGCCGACAACGCCAGCGTCGGGCTGTTCACCTACCCCGTCCTCATGGCGGCCGACATCCTGCTCTACCAGACCGACGTCGTGCCGGTCGGCGACGATCAGAAGCAGCACGTCGAGCTGACGCGCGACCTCGCCGAGCGCTTCAACGCGCGCTTCGGCGAGACCTTCCGCGTGCCGCAGCCGGTCATCCCGCGCGAGACGGCGCGCATCTACGACCTGCAGAACCCCACCTCGAAGATGTCGAAGTCGGCGGAGTCCCACGCCGGCGTGCTGTGGCTGCTCGACGAGGTCGACGTCACCGCGAAGAAGATCATGCGGGCCGTCACCGACAACGACGGCGTCGTGGCGTACGACCGCGAGAACAAGCCCGGCGTCTCGAACCTCATGACGATCCACGCCGCCCTCACCGGGCGCACGATCGCGCAGATCGAGGACGAGTTCGCCGGTCGCGGCTACGGCGACTTCAAGAAGGCCGTGCGCGATGTGGTCGTGGCCGAGTTCGGACCGGTGCGCGAGCGCGCGCTCGAGCTGCTCGACGACCCCGCCGAGCTCGACCGCGTGCTGGCGGCGAACGCGGCCAAGGCCGAGGCCGTCGCCGATGCGACGCTCGCCGACGTGTACGACAGGGTCGGCCTGCTGCGCCGCGCCGTGTGATGCCCGAGCCGATCGTGCTGCGCACGCCGCGGCTGGTGCTCTCCGCGCCCACCGAGGCCGACATCGACGCGATCTGCGAGGCCTGCCAGGACCCGCAGATCCAGCGGTTCACCACGGTCCCGTCGCCGTACCAGCGCTCCGACGCCGAGAGCTTCGTCGCGCTCGTGGCCGAATGGTGGGAGTCGGGGGCCGAGTACACCTGGGCGATCCGCGACGAGACCGGGCTGGTCGGCATGATCGGGTTCCCACGGCATCCGCGACGCCGCGGCGGAGATCGGCTACTGGGTGGCCGCGTCCGCCCGCGGTCGGGGATACCTGATCGAGGCGGCGAACGCCGCACTGGACTTCGCGTTCGGCCCGATGCGCCTCGAGCGCGTCGAGTGGCGGGCGGTGACGGGCAACGCGGCCTCGGTCGCCGTCGCCCAGCGGCTCGGCTTCCGCTACGAGGACCTGCTGCGCAGGGGCCTCGGCCGCATCGGCGGCGGCGGCACCCGCCGCGACGGCCACGTCGCCGGCCTGCTCGCCACCGACGCGCGCACGCCCCAGTCCTGGCCGCTCTGACCCGGGCCGCGGCGAGGGGCGCCGCCGCCGGGCGGATGATCGCCGCACCGCGCAGGATATCCGCCGTCGGTCGGAGGGGATCCCCCGGATCCGTCCTGCCGGGCGCGGATGTCCTTCAGGATGCGCGGGGCCTCCTCCCGAGGGCGCGGATCCGGTTCGCGCCGGGGGATCCAGGGCTGGGGGCGCCGCCGGGCGGGCGCCGCCGGGCGGGCGCCGCCGGGCTGACCCGGGCGGCGCGCCGTCGGGCGGACGATTGCCGCGCTGAGCCGGAGATCAGCGCTCTGTCGGAGGGACTCCGGCGGATCCGTCCTGCCGGGCGCGGATCTCCTTCGGGATGCGCGGCGCCTCCTCCCGAGTGCGCGAGCCCGAGGGCGCGGATCCGGGGCGCGGCGGGGGATCCCAGGCGGCGCGCCGCCGCCGGGCGGATGATCGCCGCACCGCGCAGGATATCCGCCGTCGGTCGGAGAGAATCCGGCGGATCCGTCCTGCCGGGCGCGGATCTCCTTCGGGATGCGCGGCGCCTCCTCCCGAGTGCGCGAGCCCGAGGGCGCGGATCCGGGGCGCGGCGGGGGATCCCAGGCGGCGCGCCGCCGCCGGGCGGATGATCGCCGCACCGCGCAGGATATCCGCCGTCGGTCGGAGAGAATCCGGCGGATCCGTCCTGCCGGGCGCGGATCTCCTTCGGGATGCGCGGAACCTCCTCCCGAGGGCGCGAGCCCGAGGGCGCGGGTCCCGGGGCGCGGCGGCGGATCCCAGGCGGCGCGCCGCCCACGGGCGGATGATCGCCGCGCCGCGCAGGATATCCGCCGTCGGTCGGAGGGGAGCCCGCGGATCCCTCCTGCCGGGCACGGATCTCCTTCGGGATGCGCGGGGCCTCTTCCCGAGGGCGCGAGCCCGAGTCCGCGGGTGCCCCACGGATCCAGGGCACCGTGGCAGGATGGCCGCATGCCGGAGATGCCCGAGGTCGAGGGACTGGTGCGGTTCCTGCGCAACCGCGCCACCGGGCTCACGGTGGTGAAGGCGCAGGTGGCGCAGATCGCGGCGCTGAAGACGTTCGACCCGCCGCTGACTGCGCTGACCGGCGCCACCGTCACGGGGGCGGAGCGGCACGGGAAGTTCGTGGATCTCGTGCTCGGCGACCGGCTGCACCTCGTGTTCCACCTGGCCAAGGCGGGCTGGTTGCGGTGGTCCGATCAGCTGCCGGCGACCGTGATCAAGCCGGGCCGCTCCCCCATCGCGCTGCGCGTCGGGTTCGACGACGGCTCGGGGTTCGACCTCACCGAGGCGGGCACGAAGAAGTCGCTCGCCGCCTACGTGGTGCGCGACCCGCGCGACGTGCCGGGCATCGCGACCCTCGGCCCGGATCCGCTCGGCCTCGGCGAGGAGGCCTTCGCCGCGGTGCTGCGCGGGCGGCGCACCCAGATCAAGGGGCTGCTGCGCGATCAGTCGGTCATCGCGGGCATCGGCAACGCCTACAGCGACGAGATCCTCCACGCCGCCCGCCTGTCGCCGTACGCGATCGCGGCCACGCTCACGCCCGACGAGGTCGCGCGCCTGCACGCGGCGATGCACCGGACCCTCGCCGATGCCATCGGCGCCGCCGAGGGCAAGCCGCCGGCCGACCTCAAGGACGCCAAGCGCCGGGGCATGGCCGTGCACGCCCGGGCCGGGCAGGCGTGCCCGGTGTGCAGCGACACCGTGCGATCGGTGTTCTTCGCCGATCGATCGATGGAGTACTGCCCCACCTGCCAGACCGGCGGGAAGATCCTCGCCGACCGCCGGCTGTCGCGCCTGCTGAAGTGACGCGGAATACGCCGGCGCCCGCCGCGTTGACTAGGCTGGAACGAGCACACGTGCTCCGGGGTCGGTGAGAATCCGAACCGGCGGTGACAGTCCGCGAGCCGAGGGAGCGATCCCGAGGTTGATCCGGTGGGATTCCGGGACCGACGGTGATGCAGGCGCAGCCTGCGAGTCCGGATGAGAGGAAGCACGCGGTTGTCCGCGGATCGCTGAGGCGAGCCGCGGGGAGCCGTTCGATGACCCCGGACGCGACGAACCCGGAGGATCGAATGGCCCACAGCGAGGCGGAGCGCCGCGCGATGTCGCGCGCCCTCGAGCTCGCCGCCCGCGGTCCGCGCAGCCGGAACCCGCAGGTCGGCGCCGTGATCCTCTCGCCCGGGGGCGAGGTGCTCGCCGAGGGCTGGCACCGCGGCGCCGGCACCGCGCACGCCGAGGTCGACGCGCTGTCGAAGCTGCCCGAGGGCGGTGCCCGCGGTGCCACGGCCGTGGTCACACTGGAGCCGTGCAACCACACCGGCCTGACCGGCCCCTGCTCCGAGGCGCTCCTGGCCGCGGGCGTCGCGCGCGTGGTCTACGCGATCGACGACCCGGGCAAGACCTCGGGCGGCGGCGCCGAGCGGCTGCGCGCGGCGGGGGTCGACGTGGAGGCGGGCGTGCTCGCCGACGAGGCCGGAGCGTTCCTGGAGCCGTGGATCACGTCGTTCCGCCTCGGCCGCCCGCACGTCACCGTGAAGTGGGCGCAGAGCCTCGACGGCCGGGCCGCCGCCACCGACGGCACGAGCCAGTGGATCACCGGCGCCGAGGCGCGCGCCGACGTGCACCGCCGCCGCGCGGAGGCCGACGCGATCGTCGTGGGCACGGGCACGCTGCTCGCCGACGACCCGCAGCTGACCGCCCGCATCGACGGACGCCTCGCCGAGCGCCAGCCGGTGCCCGTCGTGATCGGCACGAGCCGGGTGCCCGCCGACGCGGCCGTCCACCGCCACCCCGCGAACGAGGCCGTCGGGGGCCAGCCGCTCGTCTACCCGACCCACGACCTCGCCGCTGTGCTGGCCGATCTGCGCGATCGCGGCCTGCACCGCGTGTTCGTCGAGGGCGGCCCCACGCTCGTGAGCGCGTTCCTGCGCTCTGGGCTCGCGGATCGGCTGCTCGTCTATGTCGCGCCGGTGCTGCTCGGCGGTCCGCGCCTGTCGCTCGACGACATCGGCGTCGGGACCATCGGCGACGCGCGCCGGCTCGTGATCGATCACACCGCCACGCTCGGCGACGATGTGCTGTTCGAGGCCCGCCTGCGCGAGCGCCGGCCGTGGCCCGGGAAGGAAGAGGACTGATGTTCACCGGGATCATCGAAGAGATCGGCGAGGTCACCGCGATCGAGCCGTCCGGCGACGGCGTGCGGCTCACGCTGCGGGCGCCCGGCGCCGTGGAGGGCGTGCGTCACGGCGACTCGATCGCCGTCAGCGGCGTCTGCCTCACGGTGGTCGCGTGGGACGCGCAGGGCTTCACGGCCGACGTGATGAAGCAGACCCTCGACATGTCGACGCTCGGCCAGGCCCGCCCCGGCACGCGCGTCAACATCGAGCGGGCCACCGCCGTGGGCGACCGCCTGGGCGGTCACATCGTGCAGGGACACATCGACGGCACCGGCACGGTGACCGAGGTGCGCCCCGGGGCGCAGTGGCGCGTGATCCGCGTCGCCCTGCCGACGCACCTGGCCCCGCTCGTGGTCGACAAGGGCTCGATCGCCGTGGACGGCACCTCGCTCACCGTGAGCGCCGTGAGCCCCGCCGGCGCGCTGAGCCCATGGTTCGAGGTGTCGCTCATCCCCGAGACGCTGCAGGCCACCACGCTGGGGGCGCTCGTCGCCGGCGCCCGCGTGAACCTCGAGACCGACATCCTGGCTCGGCACGTGCAGCGCCTCATGGCGTTCTCGGCCGCCACGCCGCAGGCGCCCGCGCCCAGCACCGTCCCCCGCCCCGGCACGTCGTTCATGACCACCGACGCGCCCCCGGCCGACTACACGATCCTCTCCGCCCCGTTCGAAGGAGGCTCGCGATGAGCCCGACCGCTCCCCTGGCCCTCGCCACCATCGAGGAGGCGCTGGAGTCGCTCCGCGCCGGCCGCCCCGTGATCGTCGCCGATGACGAGGACCGCGAGAACGAGGGCGACGTCATCCTCTCGGCCGAGCTCGCCACCCCCGAGTGGATCGCCTGGACGGTCCGCTACACGTCCGGCTACCTGTGCGCGCCGATGCCGCACGACTGGGCCGACCGCCTCGACCTGCCGCCGATGGTGACCAACAACGAGGACGCGAAGGGCACCGCCTACACCGTCAGCGTCGACGCGGCCACCGGCGTGACGACGGGGATCAGCGCCGCCGACCGGGCGCGCACGCTCAACGTGCTCGCCGATCCGGAGTCGCAGGCCGCCGACGTCATCCGGCCGGGCCACATCCTCCCGCTGCGGGCCGTGGCCGGCGGCGTGCGCCAGCGCGGCGGGCACACCGAGGCCGCGGTGGAGCTCATGCAGCTCGCCGGCCTGCAGCCGGTCGCGGTGATCGCCGAGGTCGTCGCCGAGGACGGCAGCATGATGCGCCTGCCCGGCCTCGTGGAGATGGGCGCCCGCGAGGGACTGCCCGTCATCACGATCGAGCAGCTCGTCGCCTACCTCGAGGAGCACGACCCGCGCGGGGCCGAGGGCCCGCAGCGCCGGGCGGTGAGCCTGCGCGCCGACGCGCTCGTGCCCACCTCGCACGGCACGTTCCGGTTCCTGGCCTACAAGGACCGCATCACGGGGACCGACCACCTCGCGATCGTCTCGGGCGACCTGTCGTCGCTGGAGACCCCGCTCGTGCGCGTGCACTCGGAGTGCCTCACGGGCGAGGCGTTCGGCTCGCTCAAGTGCGAGTGCGGCCCGCAGCTCGACGCCGCGCTGGACGCCATCGAGCGCGAGGGCGGCGTGGTCATCTACATGCGCGGCCACGAGGGGCGCGGCATCGGCCTCATCAACAAGCTGCGCGCCTACGCGCTGCAGGAGGAGGGGCTCGACACCGTCGACGCCAACACCGCGCTGGGCCTGCCCGCCGACGCCCGCGACTACGCGGCCGCCGCGGGCATCCTGGCCGACCTGGGTGTCTCGAGCATCCGGCTGCTGACCAACAACACCGACAAGGTCTCCCAGCTGCGCGGCTTCGGCCTCGACGTGGCCGAGCAGGTGCCGCTGATCGTGGGCGTCGGGCCCAACAACCACCAGTACCTCGAGACCAAGCGCGACCGCATGGGCCACATCATCGGCGAGGCCGAGCTGGCGCAGGCGGTCGCCCAGATGAACGCGGGAGAGAACGCATGAGCGGCAAGGGCGCACCCGAGCGCGACCGGATCGACGGCACCGGCCTGGAGGTCGTGATCGTCGCCGGCACGTGGCACGAGACCATCACCGAGGGCATGATCGCCGGCGCGCGGCGCGTGCTCGACGCGGCGGGGGCGAGCCACGAGCTCGTGCGCGTGGCCGGCTCGTTCGAGCTGCCCGTGGTGGCCAAGGCCGCCCTCGAGGCCGGCGCCGACGCGGTCGTCGCGCTCGGCGTGATCATCCGAGGCGGCACCCCCCACTTCGAGTTCGTCTCGTCCGCCGCGACCGACGGCCTCACCCGCGTCGCCCTCGACACGGGCAAGCCGGTGGGATTCGGCGTGCTCACCCTCGACAACGAGCAGCAGGGCCTCGACCGCGCCGGCCTGCCCGGATCGACCGAGGACAAGGGCGGCGAGGCGGCCGACGCCGCGCTGCGCACCGCCGTCACCCTGCGCGAGCTGCGCCGCTTCCGCAGCTGAGGCGGGCGGCGGCCTTCCGCCGCGGGGGTTTCTCTACATAGAGTAGAAGTTATGGAGATCCTGCGGCACGTCGTCCTGCTCGTCCACCTCACCGGGTTCGCGATCCTCTTCGGCGCTTGGTTCGTCGAGGCCGTCGCGCGGCGCTACCAGGCCACGCGGCTCATGGACCTCGGCGTCCTCGTCGCCGGCGTGGCGGGCCTCGCGCTCGCGGCGCCGTGGGGCCTCGACCACGACCTCAACTACGTCAAGATCGGCATCAAGCTCGTGGTGCTCATCGTGATCGGCGCGCTCGTGGGCATCAGCACGAGCCGCGCGCGCAAGGGCACGCCGCTGCCGTCGTGGGTGTTCTGGCTCATCGGCGGGCTCACGCTGCTGAACGCGGGCCTGGCCGTCATCTGGCGCTGACGCCCAGCCGGAGCAGACCTCCCCGAAACACGCCCGTTACACGCGCACTTCACACGGCATTCCCGCCCCCGTTGATCAATGTGATCAGCGGGGGCGTCGTGGTCTCCCCCGGCATCCCGTCATGCCGCACCCGGGCGCGCGCCGGGTGCGCAGAATGCTCATTCAGCGGGATAGAATCGTCCTTTGTGTCCCCGGTCACGACGCCGGGGAGCGCGACCGGACGCCCCACGCCGCAGCACCCCGCGGCGAGGCCCCGGCCGGCACACCGAACAAGAGGCGTGCATACCCCGCGCCGCCCGCGCGATCCCCGCTTCTTCCAGAAGGCAGACATGACGTCCACAGCAACACCCGCTGCCCAGCCCGCCAACTCACGCGGTCGCGTGATCACGGCGAGCCTCGTCGGCACCACGATCGAGTTCTACGACTTCTACGCGTACGCCACGGCGGCCGTGCTCGTGTTCCCGATCCTCTTCTTCCCCACCGGCAACACCACGACGGCGCTGCTGCTGTCGTTCGCCACCTTCGGCGCCGCGATGGTCGCCCGCCCGATCGGCGCCGTCGTCTTCGGCCACTTCGGCGACCGCCTCGGCCGCAAGGGCACGCTCGTCGCCTCACTGCTCACCATGGGCATCGCGACGTTCCTCATCGGCTGCCTGCCGACCTACAACGACATCGGGGTCTGGGCCGCCGTCCTGCTGCTCATCTGCCGCCTCGCCCAGGGCTTCGCGCTCGGCGGCGAGTGGTCGGGTGCCGCCCTGGTCGCCACCGAGAACGCCCCGAAGGGCAAGCGCGCCCTCTACGGCACGTTCCCGCAGCTGGGCGCCCCGATCGGCTTCATCATCGCCAACTCGGTGTTCCTCATCATCAACTTCTCGCTGCCGGGCGAGGGCGGCGTCGCCAGCGACGCGTTCCTCAGCTGGGGATGGCGCATCCCGTTCCTGTTCTCGGCCGTCATGGTGATCGTGGGCCTGTGGGTCCGCCTCAAGCTCGTCGAGTCCGACGCCTTCAAGAAGGCCGCCGCGAAGGGTGAGATCAAGAAGGCGCCGATCGGCTACGTCTTCCAGAAGTACTGGTGGCAGCTGATCCTCGGCACCTTCTTCATGCTCGCGACGTACGTGCTGTTCTACCTGATGACGAGCTTCACCCTGTCGTTCGGCACCCGCCCCGTCGATGCCCCCGTCGCCGGACTCGGCTTCGCGTACACCGACTTCGTGCTCATGCAGATCATCGGCGTGCTGTTCTTCGGCATCTGCACGCTCGCGTCGGGGCCGCTGGCCGACTCGATCGGCCGCCGCAAGCTGCTGCTGTGGGTGACGTCGTTCATCATCGTGTTCGGCGCGATCTGGATGGTGTTCCTCGCCCCGCGCGACGCCGCCGGGTTCTCGGGCGCGCTCGTGCAGGCGTTCCTCATCTTCGGGTTCCTGCTCATGGGCATGACGTTCGGCCCCATGGGCGCGCTGCTGCCCGAGCTGTTCCCGACCAACGTGCGCTACACCGGGTCGGCGGTGGCCTACAACGTCTCGTCGATCCTCGGCGCCGCGCTGGCCCCGATCATCGCCGTGTGGCTGTGGGAGGTCGGCGCCGGCAGCCCCTGGCTCGTGGGCATCTACCTGTCGCTGTCGGGCGTCGTGACGCTCGTCGCGCTCATCCTGGGCAAGGAGACGAAGGACGTCGACATCGACGGCGACGGCGTGACCGATGAGGGCGACGAGGGCGCGCAGCTTGCCGCCAAGGAAGCCGCGATGGTCTGATCCCCCGCCTCGACGACGGAGCCCCCGGTGGATGCACCGGGGGCTCCGTCGTGTGCGGGGAGGATCAGACGACGGGCGTGCCGTGGGTGTGGAACGTCTCGATCGTCTTCATGCCCCACGCCTGGCCCTTCTTGCGCTCCTCCTCGGTCCACTCGACGACGGGCTGGTCGGGGTCCAGCAGCAGGCGGGCGCCCGCGTTGGCGAACTCGATGCGGTTGCCGCCCGGCTCCCAGACGTAGAGGAAGAACGTCTGGTTGATCGCGTGCTTGTGCGGGCCCGACTCGATGTGGATGCCGTTCTCGAGGAAGATGTCGGCGGCCTTGAGGATGTCCTCGCGCGTGTCGGGGGCGAACGCGATGTGGTGCAGGCGGTTGCCGTGCTTGGTCCAGTCGTCGCTGTACACGAGGTCGTACGACTTCAGCGAGCAGTGGAACCAGCGGGCCGCGAACCTGCCGTTGTCGAGGCGGATGCGCTCGGACTCGCGCAGCCCGAGGACATCCGTCATGAACGAGCCGCACGCCTCGACGTCGGCGGCGAGCCAGTTGATGTGGTCGAGCCGGCGGGCGTTCACACCGCGCCCGGGGAACGCCGAGGCCTGGTTCTTCAGCGAGGGCTTGTCGTCGGTGGCGACGTAGCGCTCGGTCTCGTAGTAGATGCCCATCTCGTGGCCGTCCGGGTCCTTGAAGACGTACGTCGGCCCCGTGCCGACCTCGCCGTCCTCCCAGCCGACGCCGAGCCCCGCCGCCTCGATCGCGGCGACCCGGCGCTCCAGGGCCTCCGGGTTGATCGCGCGCACGTTGGTGCGGCCGACGCCCGCGGCGTCCGGCTTCGCCGTGAGCTTGATCGTGTAGAGCTCGTACTCGTCCCACGTGCGCAGGTACACGGAGTCGCCCTCCTCGGCGACCACGCGCATCGCGAGCAGGTCGCGGAAGAACCACAGGCTCTCGTCGAACTTCGGGGTGAACAGCTCGACGTTGCCGAGGTGGGCGATGTCGAACGAGCTGTATGCGGTCATGCGGGAGTCCTCTCTGACGTCCGTTCTAGAGACGAGGGCGGGGGTACACGGTGCCCTCGAAGAGCTTGCGCGCCGTGCGCAGGGCGACGGATCGCGTCACACGCCATCCGTCGGCGGAGCGCTCGACGGCCACATCGACATCGAAGTGGCCCGTCGGGTGCTCCACCACGAAAGGATCGCCGGGCGCCGGCGCGGTGACGAGCCCCGCTCCCACTGAGTCGGAGATCGCGACACCCGCGGCCACCGTCAGCGCGCCCAGCACACCGATCGACGTGTGCGTGCGGAAGCCCTTTCCGCCCTGCGGGAGGAAGGTGCGCGTGGCGAGCGCGCCACCCGCGCGCGGCTCCGCGATCGCGACGAGCTTGGGGATCGTCGCGCCGGCCACATCGCCGAGGCCCATCCGCTCCGCAGCCGCGAGGCGCAGCCGCTCCAGGCGGTCGGCCAGCGCGGCGTCGGCGTCGAGCTCGGCCGGCGAGGCGTCGGGGTCGATGCCGAGATCGGCGGCGCGGAACAGCACCGACGGCATGCCGTTGTCGACGCAGGTCACGTCGGTGCCGTCGATCTCGTCGCGCACGGCACCGGTCGGGAACAGCGCGCCGGCCGTGGAGCCCGCGACCCCCTGGAAGTCCAGGGCGATGGCCCCGGCCGTGCCCGGCACGCCGTCGATCGCCAGCTCGCCGTCGTAGTCGACCACGCCGCCCGGCGTGGCGAACGTCGCGGTGGCGTACCCGCCCGTGTTGAGCATGCGGATCCGCACGCTCGTGGTGCCGTCGGCGGCCGTCACGAGCCCGCGTTCCACGGCGAACGGGCCGACGCCGGCGATGATGTTGCCGCAGTTCTGGCGGTCCGACACGAAGGCCTCGTCGACGCCCGTCTGCAGGAACAGGTAGTCGACGTCGGCGCCGTCGTCCGCGGACGGCGCGACGATCGCCACCTTCGACGTGAGCGGGTGCGCTCCCCCGACGCCGTCGATCTGGCGTGCGTCCGGCGTTCCCATGACGCGCAGCAGCAGCGCGTCGCGCGCCTCGCGCTCGGCGGGCAGGTCGGAGGCGAGGAAGTACGCCCCCTTGGACGTGCCGCCTCGCATCAGGATGCACGGGATGCCGCCGGTCACGCCCCCGCCTCGAACTCCGCCTGCGTGAGGTATCGGACGCCGAGGTCGGCCAGCAGGCCGCGCAGGCCCTTGCGGTCGAGGCTCAGCTCGGCCCCGCTGCCGTAGGCATCGCGGTCGGCCGCCTCCTTCGCGACCCGCGCGTCGGCCGCGGCCACCGCGGCGTCCGCCCCGGCTCGCGGCACGCAGACGACCCCATCGTCGTCGGCGACGATCACGTCGCCGGGGCGGACGACCTGACCTCCGATCGTGACGGGCACGTTCACCGAACCCGCCGTCGCCTTCACCGTGCCCTGGGCGTGGACCCCGTTCGACCAGACCGGGAAGCCCATCTCCCGCAGATCGGCGGTGTCGCGCACGCCGGTGGTGGTGACGAGCCCGCGCACGCCGCGCGCCTTCAGTGCGGTGGCGAACAAGTCGCCGAACGCGCCATCGGTCGACGGCGAGGTCGTGGCGACGACGAGCACGTCGCCGTCGCGGCACTGCTCGATGGCCGCGTGGATCATGAGGTTGTCGCCCGGCCACGACAGCACCGTGACGGCCGATCCGGCGATGCGCGCTCCCTGCTGGACGGGCGTGATGCCGGGGCCGACGAGCCCCGTGCGCCCCATCGCCTCGTGCACGGTGGCGACGCCGTGTGCGCCGAGGGCGTCGATCGTGGCCGCGTCGGCGCGCGCGATGTCGGTGACGACGACGCCGAGCGTCACGCGAGCACCGCCGTCACCTCGGGGTAGTACCGCATGTAGGCCTCGCCCATGGTCTCGTGCGGCAGGCCGAGGTTCGGCCCGGCGTTGCGCTTGACCTGCACACCGCGTCGCACGGCGAGCGCGGTGTAGTACTCCCACATGTGCTTCTGCGCGGGCAGGCACTCCATCGCGGCCTGCTTCTTCGGGAACGCATCGGTGATGTCGAGGAGCACGTTCGGCTTGAAGTCGCACTGCTCCGGCTGGTGCGGCTCGAAGAAGAACACGGGTGGGGCGCCGATGATGTCGTCCTTCGACGGGTAGCTGCCGTCCGAGTTCGCCACGCCGATCGCCTGCGCGAGCACCCGCGCCTGCAGCGCCATGCGCGCGGCGGCGGGGTGGTCGCCGTTGTAGGGGTCGGCGAGGGGGTGCGTCAGCACCACCGTGGGCTGCACCCGGCGGTACACGTCGACCAGCCGGGCGACGGCCTCCGGCGACTCCACGAGCGGATAGTCGCCCAGGTCCAGGAACTCGATGTCCGCCCCGAGCGCCGCAGCGGCCGCCTCGGCCTCCGAGCGGCGGATCGCCTTGATCTCGTCGAGGGACTTGCCGGCGAGCCACTGGCTCGCGGACTCGCCGCGCTCGCCGTACGACAGGCAGACGACCGTCGCCTTCTCGCCCCGCATGGTCGCGGACGCGATCGCGCCTCCCGCGCGCCACACGAAGTCTCCGGCGTGGGCGCTCACGACGAGGAGCGCCGGGGTCGTCTCAGCCATCGAGTGTCTCCCGTTCTGCGCGACGGACGTCGGCGCGCAGGATTCAGTGAATCATCCTCTGGCGGAATGATCAAGAAATTGTCTACAATCCTGGAGACGAGAAATCCCTATGGACATCGGTATGCGATCCCCGCAGACTGACACCAGGTCCCGGGACCTCATGACGACGACGTCCACCGGCAAAGGAGCCCCCATGGCGAACAACCTGCAGGAACTGCTCGACGAGAGCGGCAACACCGTCGAGCTGCTGCGCAACTCGAAGCTCGGCACCTACATCTACCCGGTGGTCCCGACCGAGTTCTCGAACTGGCGCCGCGAGCAGAAGGCCTGGCGCCACACGGCCGTGCTCTACGACCAGACCCACCACATGGTCAACTTCTTCCTCAAGGGCCCCGACGCCCTGAAGCTGCTGAGCGACACCGGGATCAACTCGTTCGCGAACTTCCCCGTGAACACCGCGAAGCAGTTCGTGCCCACCGCCTCGAACGGCGGCGTCATCGGCGACGGCATCCTCTTCCACGAGGAACAGGGCGAGTACGTCTACGTGGGCCGCGCGCCCGGGGCGAACTGGCTGCAGTTCCACGCCGAGACCGGCGGCTACGACGTCGAGTGGCGCTACGACGACCGCTCCCCCTCGCGCCCCTACGGCCAGGCCGTCACCCGCGACTACTACCGCTTCCAGATCCAGGGCCCGAACGCGTGGGCGATCATCGAGAAGCTCAACGGCGGCACCCTCGAGAAGGTCAAGTTCTTCCACATGGGTCACCTCGAGATCGCGGGCAGCCAAGTGCGCACGCTGCGTCACGGCATGGCCGGCGCCCCGGGCCTGGAGCTGTGGGGTCCCTACGAGGAGCACGGCCGCATCCGCGACGCGATCCTCGAGGCCGGCGCGGAGTTCGGCATCGAGCCGTGCGGCTCGCGCGCCTACTCCTCGAACACCCTCGAGTCTGGCTGGATCCCCTCGCCGCTTCCCGCGATCTACTCGAGCGATGCCGAGCGCGCCTACCGCGAGTGGCTTCCCACCACGAGCTACGAGGCGATCAACGCCATCGCCGGGTCGTTCGTCTCCGACAACATCGAGGACTACTACCTCAACCCCTGGGAGCTCGGCTACGGCTCGTTCGTGAAGTTCGACCACGACTTCATCGGCCGCGACGCCCTCGAGCAGATCGAGCCGGAGCAGCAGCGCCGCAAGGTGACCCTGGCATGGAACGACGAGGACCTCGCCAAGATCCTCACGACCGTGCTCGACCGCGACGGCGACGGCTACCAGTTCTTCGACCTGCCGAACGCCAACTACGGCTCCAGCAACTTCGACGCCGTGCTCGACGCCGACGGCAACAACATCGGCCTGTCGCTGTTCACGGGCGTGACCGCGAACGAGAAGCGCGGCCTGTCGCTCGCGACCGTCGACCGCGACGTCCCCGAGGGCGCCGAGGTCACCGTGGTCTGGGGCGAGCCGGACGGCGGATCGGGCAAGACCACGGTCGAGCCGCACCAGCAGCTCGCGGTGCGTGCGATCGTCAGCCCCGTCCCCTACGCCGCGGTCGCCCGCGAGTCGTACCAGGGGGGCTGGCGCTCCACCGGCCAGCTCTGAGCCGCGCCTTCGGGGCCCGGGTCCGCCAGGGCCCGGGCCCGCTCGCGCGCCCTGAGGGAGCGCCCCGCCCACTCGCAACCGACTCGTGACGATTTCGTCGACAATTTTCGCTCCGATCCGTAGTAGCCTTCCGTGACGGGAACCCGGAGCACCCGACCGGGCACCCGTCTCGCAAGGACGCGACAGGAAGAAAGAGAGCGATGGCCGCTCGATTGACACTGCACGACGTGAACCTCCGCTTCGGCGGTGTCACCGTGCTCGAGGGCGTCGGCTTCGACGTCGAACCCGGACAGGTCTTCGGCCTGGTCGGGCCCAACGGCGCGGGCAAGACCTCGCTGTTCAACTGCATCAGCGGTCACTACCGGCCGACCTCGGGATCGATCACGCTCGACGGCGAGGAGATCGCGGGCGCGCACCCGTCGTCGCTGAACCGCAAGGGGCTGGCGCGCACGTTCCAGCACCCGGCGCTGCAGCTGCACCACACCGTGCTCGAGAACGTCATGCTCGGGGGTCACACCCGGCTGCCCGGCGGCCCGCTGGAGTGGGCGCTGCGCCTGCCGCCGACCGGGCGGCGCGAGCGCGAGATCCGCGACGAGGCGATCGCGCTGCTCGAGGCGCAGGGCCTCGGCTGGGCCGTCGATGCGCGGGCCGACGAGCTCTCGCACGGCCTGCACAAGGGCATCGAGCTGTGCCGGGCCCTGCTGTCGCGCCCGTCCTTGCTGCTGCTGGACGAGCCCGCCGCGGGTCTCTCGCACGGCGAGGTCGAGCAGCTCATCGACACGGTCAAGGGCATCGCGGCCGCCGGCGAGATCACGGTCGTCGTCGTGGAGCACCACATGGGCCTGATCGCCGCGCTCACCGATCGCGTCGTGGTGCTCGACCACGGCCGCAAGCTCTTGGAGGGCACCGCGGCCGAGGCGCAGTCCGACCCGCGGGTGATCGAGGCCTACATCGGGAAGGACGCCGCCGATGACGCTGCTTGAGCTGGAGGACGTCACCGCCGCCTACGGGCGCGTGCAGGTGCTCGAAGGCGTCTCGCTGTCCGTCCCGGACGGAGGTGCCGTGGGCATCCTCGGCGCGAACGGCGCCGGCAAGACCACCACCCTGCGCGCGATCAGCGGCACCGTGCGGGTGGGCGGGCGGATCACGTTCGACGGCACCGACATCACGAAGCTGGGGCCGGAGAAGGTCGCCGCCCTCGGCATCGCGCACGTGCCGGAGGGTCGGGGCACGCTGCCCAACCTCACGGTGCGCGAGAACCTCATGGTCGGCGCCTACCTCCGCAGGGACGCCGCGCAGGTGCGCTCCGACATCGACTACCTGCTCGAGCTGTTCCCCAACCTCAAGGAGCGGATCGGCTCGAACGCCTCCGCGCTGTCGGGCGGCGAGCAGCAGATGCTCGCGGTGAGCCGGGCGTTCATGGCCAAGCCGCGGCTGCTCGTGCTCGACGAGCCGTCGCTGGGCCTGGCGCCCTCGACCGCGAAGAACGTCTACGACGCGATCCAGCGACTGCGCGTGGAGTCGGGCATCGCCATGCTCGTGGTCGAGCAGAACGCCAATCTCGCCTTCCGCATCGTCGACAGCGCCGTCGTGCTCGAGACCGGCCGCAGCGTGCTCAGCGGCAGCTCCGCCGAGCTGCGCGGCCGCGACGAGATCCGCAAGGCATACCTGGGAGGCTGACATGGACCAGTTCATCCAGCTCGTCGTCGACGGCCTCGGCATGGGATCGGTGTACGCCGCACTCGGCCTCGCCATCGTCCTCGTGAACCAGGCGACCGGGCTCATCAACTTCGCCCAGGGCGGCATGGCCGTGCTCGCGGCGTACTTCACCTACGCCTTCATCGGCTGGGGCCTGCCGCTCATCGTCGCGATCCTGCTGTCGGTGATCGCCTCGTTCGTGCTCGGGGCGATCATCGAACGCTTCCTGATGCGCCGGTTCGAGGGCGGCGACCCCGACACGGCGGTGGTCGCCACGGTCGGCCTGCTCACGCTGCTCACCGGGCTGTGCGGGTGGATCTGGTCGTACAACAACCAGAACTTCCCGTCGCTGTTCCCCGCCGCCTCGTTCAACCTGCTCGGCGCCTCGGTGAGCTGGCGCTCGCTCGGCACCTTCCTCGTGATCCTCGTGATCATGCTGCTGCTGCAGTCGCTGTTCAAGTTCAGCAAGCTCGGCCTCGCGCTGCGCGCGGTCGCCGACAATCCCGCCTCGTCGGCGCTGTCCGGCCTGCCCGTGGGACGGCTGCTCATGGTCGGCTGGGGCCTGGCCGCGGCGCTCGGCGCGGTGGCCGGGGCCCTCATCGCCCCGCGCCTGACGCTGACGCCGGGAATGATGGACTCGATCCTCGTCTACTCCCTCGCCGCCGTGATCCTCGGCGGCATGTCGAGCGCGCTGGGCGTGGTCGTGGCCGCGTGGGTGATCGGCGTGCTCGAGAACCTGGCGGCCGTGTACGTCCCGTGGATCGGCCACGACCTCAAGGTCGCCGTGCCGTTCGTCCTGCTGTTCATCGTGCTGCTCGTGAGGCCGCAGGGCCTGTTCGGGCGCAAGTCCGTGGTGCGAGTGTGAGGCCCGCAATGCCGAAGACCGAGTTCTCCCCCGATCTCACCGCGACCGTCACGACGCCGCCGCTGCACCGGCGCACGCCCTGGTGGGTGTGGGCGATCGGCGTCGCCGTGGCGGTGATCCTCATCGTCGCGCCGCTCATGCTGCCGATCCCCACGAACCAGATGCTCGCCCGCGTCGGTGTCTTCGCGGTCGCCGTGCTCGGGCTCAACGTGATCATGGGCTACGCGGGGCAGGTCTCGCTCGGGCAGATCTTCTTCCTCGGCTTCGGCGCCTACGTCACGGCCTACGGGGTGGAGCAGGAGTGGCCGATCCTGCTCACGTTCCTGCTCGCGATCGTCCTGCCCGGCGTCGCGGGCCTCGTCGTCGCCTTCGCCGCCGCCCGGCTCGGCGGCCTGGCGATCGCCATGGTCACGATCGCCCTACCCATCATCGGGGTGCCGCTCGCCAAGCGGCTGTCCGACCTCACCGGCGGCTCGCAGGGCGTCTCCGCCCGCTTCTCCGGCGCCCCCGACGGGGTGCCGCTGGCCGACGACCAGTGGCAGTACTACCTCGTGCTGCTCATCGGCGCGATCACCTTCGTGCTCGTCTACAACCTCACGCGCGGCAAGTTCGGCCGGGCCCTGGCGATCGTCAAGGAGAACGAGAACGTCGCCAAGGCGATGGGCATCTCCCCCTACCGCTACAAGGTGATGGCGTTCACGATCGCGGCGATGATCGGCGGCGTCAGCGGCTTCCTCTACATGGTGGTGGTGCAGTACACGAGCCCCGAGACGCTGGCCTTCCACCACTCGATCAACCTGTTGGCCTCAATGGTCGTCGGCGGCGCCGGCAGCATCGCCGGGTCGATCCTGGGCGGGCTCTACTACGTGTTCGTCCCGAACTTCACGAACGAGATCGCCCCGACGCTGACCGCGCTGATCCAGGGCGTGATCCTGCTCGTGGTGCTCTTCGTCCTCCCGGGCGGCCTGGCGAGCATCCCCCACCGCATCCGCCGGGTGCTGCGCTCGCGCCGCGCCACCCCCTCGGACTCCCCTTCCCCTTCCCGCACCTGATCGAACGAACAGAGAGGTTCCGCATGATCCGCAACAGCAAGGCAGGCAAAGCCCTCGGCGTGGTCGCCGTCGGCACGGCCATCGCCCTCCTCGCCACCGGCTGCAGCCGTGGCGACACCGGCGGCGCAGGCGGCGACGGTGGCGACGGCGGTGCCGCGAGCCCCGGCATCACCGACACCAGCGTCACGCTCGGCGTGAACACCCCGCTCTCCGGCGCCACCGCCGGCCAGGGCACCTGCACGGTCGCGGGACTCGTGGCCTACTTCGGCCCGATCAACGAGGCCGGCGGCGTCGAGTTCGGCGACGGCGTGCAGCGCACCGTCGAGGTCGAGGCGTTCGACGACGGCTACGACCCGCAGAAGGCGCTGACCAACTTCCAGCAGAACTCGGGCGACGTCTTCGCGTTCACCTCGGGCCTGGGCACGCCCACGAACCGCGCCTACCGCGAGGCGGCGATCGACGAGGAGGTGCCGCAGGTGCTCGTCATGACCGGCGACCCGATCTTCTCCGACCAGACCGAGAGCCCCTGGCAGCTCGGCTTCGTGCCGGTGTACCAGAACGAGGGCGCCGCCTTCGGCGAGCTGCTGGCCGAGTCGGGCGAGGAGCTCACCGCCGCGATCCTCTACCAGAACGACGACTTCGGCGAGGGCTACGCGGAGGGCTTCAAGGAGGCGATCGAGGGCACGAGCGTCACCGTGGTGAAGGAGCTCTCGTACGAGGCCACCGACACGTCGGTCGACGCCCAGGTGACCGAGCTGGCGGCGACCGACGCGGACGTGTTCTTCCTCGCCGCGTCGATCATCCCGCTCGTGCAGCAGTCGATCGAGAAGGCCCGCGAGCTCGACTGGCACCCCAGCTGGTTCCTGCCCTCGAACACCTCCTCGCCCGGCGCGATCCTGCAGCCCGCGGGCGCCGACCCCGCCGACGGGTTCTACTCGGTGGCGTTCGCGAAGGCCCCGCAGTCGCCGGTGTACGCCGAGGACGAGGACGTGAAGGAGTTCCTCGCCAACCTCGAGCAGTACGCCGCGGACTACACGACCACGCCGGACTTCCCGCACTGCATGTGGTCGTACATGGTGGGTGCCACGCTCGAGGAGGCGTTCACGAACACCGCCGAGCCGACGCGCGAGGCGTTCATGGAGGCGCTGCGCGGCATCGACTCGCTCAACGCCCCGCTCATGCTCGAGGGCACCGAGGTGTCGACGAGCCAGGACGGCCTGCCCGCCGTGTCGACCGTGGTCGTGCAGAAGTTCAACGGCCAGGGCTACGACAACGCCGAGGGCATCGACTGATCCACCCCGCCGAGGCGCCCGTCCCCACCCCGGTGGCGGGCGCTTCGGCGTTGCGGCCTACGGCAGCTCGCGCAGCACGCGCACGATGCCCTCGAGGTGCACGCGCGTGGCCTCCTCCGCGGCGTCGGGGTCGCGCCCGAGCACGGCGTCGATGATCGCCACGTGCTCGGGCGCGGACTGCGCCGCGCGGCCGGGGGCGAAGGCGAGACGGAACTGGTGGCGCGCCGACTGGGCGCGCAGCCGCTCGAGCAGCTGGATGGCGGTGGCGTGGCCGCTCATCTCGCGGATCCGGCGATCCATCTCCTGGTTCAGCTGGGAGTAGGTGACGAGATCGCCCGAGGCGACGGCATCGAGGATCTGCGTGCGCAGCTCGCGCAGCGCGGCCGCGTCCTCGCGCGTCAGGCGCTCGGCGGCCCGGCGGGCGCACAGCGCCTCGAGCCCCATGCGCACCTCGACGATCTCGATCGCCTCGTCGACGGTGATGGCCCGCACCCGCGCGCCGCGGTTGGGCAGCCGCTCGACGAGCCCGTCGCCCGCGAGGTTCATCAGCGCGGTGCGCACCGCCGCGCGGGACGCCTCGTAGCTCTCGCTGAGGTCGGCCTCGATGAGGCGCTGGTTCGGGGCGAACCGGCCGTCGAGGATCGCCTCGCGGATCCGCTGCGTGAGGTCGGGCGAGCCGTCCTCCGTCTCCGCCCTCGCGGCCTCGGTCATCGACACGCGCTCCCCTTTCACCGACTGTCGATTCTCACCCACCATCGGTCCCCGGGTCGCTCAGCTCGCGGGGAAGCGCACGATCGGCTTGATCGTCTCACCCCGCTCCGACGCCGCGAAGGCCTCGTCGATGTCGGCGATGTCGTACAGCCGCGTGAGCCGGTCGAAGGGGAAGCGCCCCTGTCGCCACAGTTCGATGAGGCGGGGGATGAACACCTGCGGCACCGAGTCGCCCTCGATGATCATCTTCAGCGACCACCCCCGCGTCATCGACAGGCCCGTCTCGAACGCGGTCTCGGTGCCCGGCGGCTCGGCGCCGACCACGCCCACCGTGCCGCGCACGCCGAGCGCATCGACCGCCTGCCGCAGCACCGGCGAGACGCCCGTCGTCTCGAGCGCGTAGTCCACGCCGTCGCCGGTAATCTCCTTGATGCGCGCGACCGCGTCCTCCTCGCGGCCGTTGATGACGTGGGTGGCGCCGAGCTCCGTGGCCAGCGCCAAGCGGTCCGGGTTGACGTCGACCACGATCCGCGTGGTCACGCCGACCACGATCGTGCCCAGCAGCGCCGAGAGCCCCACCGCCCCCGCGCCGAACACGGCGAACGACGAGCCCGCCTCGGGCCGGAGCGAGTTGATCACGGCACCGGCGCCGGTCTGCACGCCGCAGCCGAGCGGCCCCATCAGCTCGAGCGGGATGTCGTCGGGCACGCGGACGACCGAGCGCTCGTCGGCGTTGGTGTAGGCCGCGAACGACGACTGCCCGAAGAAGTGCGACGAGATCGCCGCGCCGTCGGCATCGGTGAACGCCGTCGAGCCGTCGGTCCGCCGCCCGCCGAAGTTCCGTTCGTACAGGTGCGTGCAGTAGGTGTTGAAGCCGGTCAGGCAGTGCCGGCACGTGCCGCACGAGCTCGCCGACAGCACCACGCGGTCCCCCGGCGCCACCGTCGTGACGGCGGACCCCACGGCCTCGACCACGCCCGCGCCCTCGTGCCCCAGCACCGCGGGCAGCGGCGTCGGGTAGATCTGGTCGCGCACCACGGCGTCGGTGTGGCACACGCCGGTCGCGACCAGGCGCACGCGCACCTCGTTCGGACGCGGCTCGTCCAGTTCGAGCTCCTCGAGCGCGAACGATCCTCCGGTCTCGCGCACGACCGCCGCCATCGTCTTCATCGACATGCCCCTTCGCATGCGGGTGCCGCATCCTCGCGGCGGCGCCCGATGGAGCGCCCGCTTCGACGTTACCGCGGGCCCCCGGATTGTCAACGAAATCCGCGCGAATCCTGTTGGGGATCGCCGATTAGTCGGCCTCACGCAGCTTCGCCAGGCCCGCCCGCAGGAAGGCGTTCAGGCGCGCGACGTCGGCCTGCGAGAGCCCCTCGAGGATGATGTCCTGCCCCCTCAGCGAGATCGGCAGCATGTCGCGATGCATTTGCGCGCCGGCATCCGTGAGGTACAGCGGGCGCGACCCCCGAGGACCGTCCGACAGCACGATGAGGCGGCGCTCCAGCAGCGTGTTCACCGACTTGGACACAACGGCCTTGTTGACGCCAAGGAAATCCGACACCTCGGTCGCGGAGATCCCCGGTCGCGTGGACAGCGCCGAGAGCACGCGCCATTCGTTGGTGCCGAGATCGAAGCGCCGCCGCAGCTCGTGGGACTCCCGCCAGACGAGCGCGTTCGACAGCAGCGCGAGCAACCGCGGCGTGAACGTCTCGGGCTCGATCACCTCGTTCAACGGCTCGGTGATCGCACCCTCGGGCGCGCGATGACGGACCCTCGTCCGGCTGCCGCCGTGTTCCTCAGTCATGTGCGCCCCCTCGAAGCAAGTGTGTCAGCGACGCGACCGATCACAGCGCGACACGATTACGTACGAGTTTGACCCTAATCCTGTTTACATTCAAACAAGACGGTGCTACGTTCGCATTCGCCGGCCCGAGGATGGGCCGGGCGACCACCGAGAACGTCGACGACGACGGACCTCACGTCGACGTTCCCCTCACCGACGAGGAGACAGGACACATGACCCAGACGGTGCTCGACACAGAGCCCGACCACAGTGTCGAGGAGCTCGAGGACCTGGCATACGAGCTGCGGCGCCTGCTGCTGAACCTCTGCGGCACGTACGAGGGCGCCGTGCACATCGGCGGCGATCTGTCGGTCGCCGACATCCTCACCGCACTATTCCACCGCGGACTGCGCATCGATCCGAACGACATTCGCAACCCCGCCCGCGATCGCTTCGTGCTCAGCAAGGGCCACGCGGCCGTGTGCATGTACATCGCGATGGCCATGCGCGGCTTCTTTGACTACGACGACATCGTCGCCACGTACGGCCAGCTAGACAGCGCCTACGGCATGCACCCGTGCAAGGTTCAGCTGCCGGGTGTGGAGGCGTCCACGGGGTCGCTCGGCCATGGCCTGCCGCTGGCGGTCGGCATGGCGCTCTCGGCCCGCCACCGTCGTGAGACGCACCGGGTAGTCACGCTCATGGGCGACGGTGAGACCGGCGAGGGCTCGGTGTGGGAGGCCGCGATGGCCGGCCGCAGCCAGAAGCTCGGCAACCTCGTGGCGTTCATCGATCGGAACCGGCAACTCATGACGAGCTTTGCCGAGGAGCGCGTGATGTTCGAGCCGTACCCCGACAAGTGGCGCGCCTTCGGCTGGAACGTCGTCGAGGTCGACGGCCACGACATGCGCCAGCTCGTCGACGCGATCGACGCGCTGCCCGACCCCACCAGCGACGTTCCCACCGTGATCATCTGCGAGACGGTCAAGGGCAAGGGCGTCGACTTCATGGAGCGCAACCTCGCCTGGCACGCGGGCTCGCTCGGCGCACAGGACCTCGAGCGCGCGATGGCGGCGCTCGAGGCATCGCGGAACAAGGAGGCCCACTGATGCCCGTCACCTTCACCTTCGGGGAGATGCTCTCCGCCCGATCCGTCATCGGGTCAACCCTCGCCGAGCTCGGCGCGACGCACGACAACCTCTGGGTCATCACGCCCGACATCGGCGCGACCCTCGTGGAGTTCCGCGACACGTACCCCGACCGCTTCGTCGACGTGGGGCTCGCGGAGCAGGTGAGCGTGGGGATCGCCGCGGGCCTCGCGTACGACGGCAACATCCCGGTTGTGTCCGGCATGCTGCCCTTCCTGTCGATGCGTGCGCTCGAGCAGGTCCGCACGGACGTCTGCTACCCGAACCTGCCGGTCAAGATCATCGGCACCCACGGCGGGCTCGTCGGCAACGGCGGATCGACGCACTACGCGGTCGAGGACCTGTCGCTGATGTGCTCGCTCACGAACATGACCGTCACCTCGATCGGCGACCCGGTCATGGTCGGCGAGGTGATCCGCCAGTCGATGGACATGCAGGGGCCGATCTACATCCGACTCGCCGTCGGCAAGAAGGACATGGTCCTGTACGAGCCCGGCCAGCACGAGATCCGCATCGGCAAGGGCATCGTCGCCCGCGACGGCTCCGACGTCACCCTCTTCACGCACGGCACCACGGTGGCCCAGGCGCTGACGGCGGCCGAGCAGCTCGCCGATGACGGCATCTCCGTGCGCGTGGTCGACATGTGGACCCTCAAGCCGATCGACGCGGACCTCATCGAGCGCTGTGCGAGCGAGACCGGCGGCCGGTTCGTGGTGCTCGAGGACCACCTGGCCTATGGCGGCCTGGCGACGCGGGTCGCCGACGTCGTGGCGGATCGCGGCATCGCCCTCACGTCGTTCGAGCGCCTCGGCATCCCGCAGGTCTACGCCGGCTTCGGCGAGGACGAGCAGCTGCGCGACAAGCACGGCTACGGCCTGACCGCCACCGTGGACGCCCTGCGCCGCGCCGTGGCGCCGGTCCCGGCGACGGCGTGAGGCGGCAGAGATGAAGACCGTCGCCGTCACGAGGATCGGCAGCCTGCGCGATCCCGACGAGTCCACCCGCGGCCGCATCGGCGTGGTGGACCTCCCTGAGCCCGCCCTCGGCCCCGAGGACGTGCGGATCCGCGTGGCGTACGCCGCGATCTGCGGATCCGATCCGCACCTCGCCGAGGGATTCTTCGGCACCGACGTGCCGATCGGCCTCGGCCACGAGATCTCCGGCGTGGTGGAGGCCCTCGGCGACCGCGCCACCCGGAGCGGCCTGAGGGTCGGCGATCGGGTCGCGGGCAACTTCCTGCGCTTCTGCGGCAGCTGCCGACCGTGCCAGGAGGGGAAGCAGCAGTTCTGCGAGAACATCCAGGAGTACAACCGGCCGGGGATGGCCGAGACGCTCACCTGGCACGAGTCGCAGGTGTACCGGCTGCCCGACGACGTCTCGCTGCTGCGGGGCTGCCTGCTCGAGCCCATCTCGGTGGCCGTGCGCATCGCGGACAAGACGCGGGTGCGGGTCGGCGATCGCGTGGCCATCTGCGGCGGCGGGCCGATCGGGCAACTCGCGCTGCAGGTCATGAAGCGCCATGGCGCCACGTCGCTCACGCTCATCGAGCCGATCGCCGAGCGCCGCGACATGGCGCTGCGGCACGGCGCGGAGTTCGTGATCGACCCGATCGCCGAGGATCAGCAGGCGCGCGCCGCCGAGATCACCCAGGGACGCGGGTACGACGTGGTCATCGACGCCTCGGGTTCGCCGCACGCCGTGCGCGGGCTGCTCGACGTCGCGGCGAAGGGCGCCACCGTGGTGTACGGCGCGATGTACCCCGAGCGGTACGAGTTGCCGCTGAACCTGTCGGACTACCTGTATCTGAAGGAGCTCACCCTCACGGGCGTCTTCGTCTCGCCCTACGCGTTCCCGCGGGCCCTCCAGCTGCTGCCGCACCTGGAGCTGGACGAGCTCACGCAGGCGGTCTTCGACATCGACGACGCGGAGGAGGCGTTCGCGGTGCACGTCTCGGGCCGCTTCCCGAAGGTGGTCATCCGCTGCAACGACATCGACGACGGGACGGCATCGTGACGCTCGCGAGCGAGGTGGCGACGTCGGTCATCCCGGCGCTCGAGGTGCACGGCATCACCAAGCACTTCGACGGCGTGCAGGCCCTGCGCGGGGTGGACCTCGCGGTGCGGCCGGGCGAGATCCACGCGCTCCTCGGTGAGAACGGCGCGGGCAAATCCACCCTCATCAAGATCATCACCGGCCTGCACCGGCAGGACGAGGGCGAGGTGCGGGTGGGAGGCGAGCCCACGGACTTCGCCGGGGTACGCGCCGCGAACAAGGCGGGCGTCGTGGCCCTCTACCAGGAGCTCTCCATCGTGCCGACGATCAGCGTCGCGGAGAACATCGTGCTCGGGGAGGGAGCGCCGTCGACGTTCGGCTTCGTGCGCTGGGGCGAGCTCAACCGCCGCGCCCGGGCGCAGCTCGAGCGGCTCGATCAGCGCATTCCGCTGCGACGGCTCGCCGGGTCTCTCTCCCCCGTTCAGCAGACGATGGTCGCGGTGGCAAGGGCGCTGTCGATCGATGCGCGCGTGCTCATCCTCGACGAGCCGACCGCGGCGCTGACGGACACCGAGATCGCGGACCTGTTCCAGGTGCTGCGCGGCCTGCGGGACGAGGGCGTGGCGATCGTCTACGTCTCGCACCGGCTCGAGGAGGTCTTCGAGCTGTGCGATCGCCTCACGGTGATGCGCAACGGCCGCACGATCGTCACGAAGCCGGTGGCCGAGTCCTCGATCGACGACGTCATCTCCACGATGGTCGGCCGCGAGCAGAGCGAGCTCTATCCCGAGCGCGGCACCGCGACCGACGAGGTGTCCGTGCGTGTCTCCGACCTCTCGGGCAACCGTGTGCAGGACGTCTCGTTCGAGGCGCGCCGCGGCGAGGTGCTCGGCGTCGGCGGCCTGGCGGGATCCGGGCGGAGCGAGCTGCTGCGCCTGCTCGCCGGCGCCCAGAGGCGCACCGCGGGGGCGATCGAGCTCGGCGGCAAGCCGCTCTCCCGTCAGGGTGTGGGAGCTGCACTGGAGGCGGGCATCGCCCTGGTGCCGGAGGAGCGCCGCAGCCAGGGCGTAATCCTCTCCGCTCCGATCGCGGAGAACGTCGCCCTCGCGAACCTCACGAGCGTCAGCCCTGGCGGTGTGGTCTCCGGGCGTCGTGTCGCGGCGCTTGCGCGCAACGCCATCGAGAAGCTGCAGATCAAGACGAGCGGCATCCGCCAGCCCGTCGGCCAGCTCTCTGGCGGCAACCAGCAGAAGGTCGTGCTCGCCAAGATGCTCGCCCGAAATCCGCGCGTCCTGCTCATGGACGAGCCCACCCGCGGCATCGACGTGGGCACGAAGGCAGAGATCTATCGGCTCATGCGGGCGCTCGCGGCGCAGGGCACCACGATCATCGCCGTCAGCAGCGAACTGCCGGAACTCATCGGCATCTCCGATCGGATCCTCGTGATGCATGACGGCCGGGTGGCGGGCGAGCTCGACGCCGCCGCCGCGACCGACGAGGAGATCCTCACGCACGCATACGGAAGGGACGCCTGATATGGCGCAGACAGACACCCTCAGCATCCCGGCGTCGCAGCTGACGCGCGGGTCGTTCACCCGCTACCTGTGGCAGAGCAGCACGGTCATCGCCCTGGTCGTGCTCATCGCGGTGTTCACCATCGCGGGCCGCGGCGTCTTCCTCACACCGGGCAACCTGACGAACATCATGAACCAGGTGGCGATCCTCACGATCATCGCTGCGGCGCAGACGGTCGTGATGGTCGTAGGCGACTTCGATCTATCGGTGGGGACGACCGCCACGCTCTCCGGCGCCAGCGCCGCGGCGCTCATGCTCGGGGGTGTGCCCGTGCCGCTCGCCATCCTCGGCGGCCTTGGCGTCGGCACACTCATCGGTGCGATCAACGGCGTGCTGGTCGCCTTCCTCGGCCTCAGCGCGTTCGTCGCCACGCTCGCCACCATGACCACCGTCGCGGGCCTCGCGCTCATCGTCACGAACGGCACCACGCTCTATGGCATGCCCGACTCCTTCGCCCTCATCGGCCAGATGCGCATCAACGGCATCCCGATGCCCGTGATCTACGCCGTGCTCGTGTCGGTGATCGTCTGGCTGGTGCTGCGATTCACCACGGTGGGTCGTCGCTGGTATGCGATCGGCGGCAACGCCGAGGTGGCCCGGCTCTCCGGGGTGGCCGTGCGGCCGACGCGATTCCTGGCGTTCACCGTGGCGGGCTTCCTATCGGCGCTCGGGGGCATCGTGCTCGTGAGCCGGCTCACGAGCGCGGGGTCGTCGACCGCCAACGACCTCATGATGTTCGCCGTCGCCGCGGTCTTCCTCGGCATGACACTGCTGAAGTCCGGCCAGGCGAACATCGGCGGCACGCTCATCGGCGTCGCGATCATCGGCATCGTCCAGAACGGCCTGAACATCGTCGGGGTCAACACCTACATCCAGCAGGTGCTCATCGGCATCATCATCGTCGCCGCCGTGCTGCTGTCGGCGATGAAGAGCCGCGATTGACGCCTTCCTGAGCTTCACATCCACCACCCGCATCACAGGACAAGGGAGTTTCTGATGCACGCACGCACCACCCGCCGCCTCGCGGCGCTCGCCGCCGTCGCCGCGACGGCTGCGCTCGCCCTCACCGGCTGCACCGTCGACACCGGCGGCGGAGCCACGGACACGACCGATCGCGAAAACGGGCTCGGCGACGACGGCGTCTTCACGGTCGCCGCCTTCACCGCCGGCTACGCCACGCCGGCGGGCAAGCTCGCCATGGACCACCTCATGGAGGTCGCGCCCGACGACTGGGAGATCACGCTCTACACGAGCTCGTTCGACTCCGACAAGATCAACAGCGACGTCCAGACCGCCATCACCCAGGGCGCCGACGTCATCTTCGCCGGTTTCCCCGACCCTCGCCAGATCGCCCCGCTCGTGCAGTCAGCGCAGGAGCGGGGACTGCCGATCTTCTCCATCGACGGCGGCGTCGAGGCGAACTCGGACTTCGTCATCGACATCACCTACAGCCAGGAGGAGATGGCCGCGCTCACGGTGGGCGCGCTCGAGGAGGCGATGGGCGGCCTCGAGGGCAAGAACGTCATGGTCATCGGCCACGACCCGCACGTGGGCATCCAGACCCGCAGCAACCTCGCGCTCGACATGCTCGAGGAAGCGGGTGCGGTGATCGCCGGCGGCGAGATGAAGCAGGTGCTCGATCCCGGCACGGGACGCACCGAGGCGCTCAACTTCGTCGCCGACTATCTGCAGGCCAACCCGGACGGGCTCGACGGCGTGTGGACCGGCTGGGACGACGCCGCGATGGGCGCGGTGCAGGCCATCGAGGAGGCCGGGCGCGACGACATCTACGTGACGGGCGCCGACGCGCTCGGCGAGGCCGTGGCGAAGATCCGCGAGGAGACGCCCTTCTACGCCACCCTCAACCAGGACTGGATCACCGTCATCGACGAGCTGGTCACGATGGTCGACGAGTACAAGGAGTCCGCGGCGCTGCCCGACACGGAATTCGTCGGCAAGACCCCCGAGCTGATCGATCGCTCCAATGCGGACGCGTTCGAGCCCAAGCTCTGACCCCTCAACCGCGGGGCCGGGCTGGGTGTACCCGGCCCCGCACCCTCACCATCTCTTGAAGGAGAAGCAATGACACTGGACGGCAAGGTCGCGATCATCACCGGCGGAGCGAGCGGCATCGGACGGGCGACCGCCCTCACCTTCGTCCGCAAGGGAGCCAAGGTGCTTGTCGCGGACATCGATTTAGCCAAGGGCGAGGAGGTCGTCGCGGAGGTGGAGAAGGCGGGCTATCCCGGTGCCGCCGTCGCATGCGCCGTCAACGTGGCGGAGTTCACCGAGGTCGAGGCGATGGTGGCACGGGCGGTCGAGGCGTTCGGCGCCGTCCACGTCATCTTCAATAACGCCGGCATCGCGGGCGGCGCTCCCCTGCTCGAGCACGACATCGAGAAGGACTACCACCGTCTGATCCGCATCGACCAGGACGGCGTCTACTACGGCATCCTCGCTGCCGGACGCCAGATGGCGAAGCAGGGCACGGGCGGCGTCATCATCAGCACCTCGTCGGTGTATGGCCAGCAGGCGGCCGAGCTGTCCTTCACGTACAGCGCGGCGAAGGCCGCCGTCATCTCGTTCACCCGCTCCGCAGCTTACGAGCTCGCCGAGCACGGCATCCGGGCCGTGGCGATCACGCCCGGGCGCGTGGCGACGCCCATCATCAACCAGTTCAGCGAGGAGCTGCGCGCCACGTTCGCGGCCGAGCAGATGCGCGGCGTCCTGACCGACCCGCAGGAGATCGCGGACGTCGTGGCGTTCCTCGCCTCCGACGAGTCGCGCGTCATCAACGGCACCGTCGTGAACGTCGAGGACGGCTACTCGGCCTTCAAGCAGCGTCTCGACCTGCCGGTGTTCTGACATGTCCGTCCGCGTCCAGAGCGTGCCGCGCGACCTCGACGTGGCCTGCCATCTCAACGTGCTCCTCGCGCACCCGTCGTCCGACCTGCTGCCGGCTGCCCTCGATGCGCTCGCGGCGCGCGGGTACCGCCGGGTGGTGCTGCCACCGGTCGATCCCGACGCGTTCGACGTGCCGGCCGCCCGGCGAACGTTCGCGTCGCGCGGCATCGCCCCCATCCCGATCGCCGGACAGTCGCTGCAGGCCGACGTCTCGTCGGCCGATCGCGAGGTGCGCGAGGCCGGTCTCGCCGAGCTGCGCCGAGCGCTGGACCTCGCTGTCCGGCTGGGAGCGGATCAGCTCAACGGGGTTCCGTACGGCCTCTTCGGACGCGCGGACGAGCCGCCCACCACGGATGCGATCGCCCGATCGGCCTCCGCCGTCGGGGAAGTCGCCGAGGAGGCCCACGAGCGCGGCGTCCGCATGACGTTCGAGGTGCTCAATCGCTACGAGACGTCGATGCTCAACACCGCGGAGCAGGCGATGGCGTTCGCGGAGCGCAGTGGCTCGCCCCACCTCGGCATCCACCTCGACACCTTCCACATGGCGGTCGAGGAGGCCGACATGCGGCGCGCGATCCGCGCCGCGCTCCCGCGGCTGGCCTTCTTGGAGCTCGGACAGTCGGGACGCGGTCCCCTCTCCGCGGGCACGGTCGATGTGGAGGAGGTGGTCCGTGGTGCGCTGGACGACGGTTACACCGGCAGGTGGGGCGTCGAAGCCTTCTCGGCCGAGATCCTCTCGCCGCCCGCGCGCAGCGCTCTCGCCATTTGGCGCAAGCCGTTCCGTGACGGCGTCGACCTCGCCAACGACGCCGCACACGTCATCCGGACCGGCTGGGCGCGCAGCACCGTGGGCCGCCGCGCCGCGCGGTTGGCACGTCGCGAGGCCGCCGGTCTCGCGCTGGATCGTCACGACTATTGACGACGATCTTGTCTCGCATCCAGCGCCGCATCACACTGGTCACGAGACCTCCGGACCGCTCACCCGGCGGCCCGATCGCACGCCGCGCAAAGATGCGCGGACGAAAGGAAGGAATCCCATGTCTGACACCATCACGGCCGCGGCCGTGCGAACCGGACTGTTCATCGGGGGTGAGGAGCGGTTCACCGAGGAGACGCTGACGGTGGCCGATCCCGCGAAACCCGGCGTCATCGTCGGCGAGGCCGCCAGCGCCTCGCCGGACGACGTGGCCGAGGCCGTCGCGAGCGCGAAGGCGGCGTACTCGTCGTGGTCGTCGCTCACCGCGCCGGAGCGCGCGGCGATCATGGCCGAGGCGATCCAGGGCATCGCGGACGAGCGCGACGAGGATGCCGCGATCCTGTCGCAGGAGAACGGCAAGGTCCGCTTCGAGGCGTGGGTCGACGCGCTCGTGTTCGAGCTGCGCTGGAACCTCGCGCTGCAGCTGGCCGACGAGGTCGACGCGGGCAAGGTGCTCGAGCCGGCGCCGGGGATCCCCGTCACGACGGAGGTCGCCTACAAGCCCCTCGGCGTCACGACGATCATCGTGCCGTTCAACTGGCCGATCGCGATCCTCGGCGCCTCGCTCCCCCACGCGCTGCTCGCCGGGAACACCGCCATCGTGAAGCCGCCGCCCTCGGCGCCGCTGGCCACGACCCGCGTGGTGCAGCGCGTCGCGGCGAAGCTGCCGCCCGGTGTGCTCAACGTCGTCACGGGCCGCGACGAGAACATGTCGCTGCTCATCTCGAACACCGACATCGCGAAGGTGTGCTTCACCGGATCGGTGGGCGGCGGCAAGAAGATGATGGAGATGGCGTCGCGCTCGCTCACCCGCGTGACCCTCGAGCTCGGCGGCAACGACGCGGCCGTCTTCGCCGAGGACGCCATCCTCGACGATACCCACCTGGATCGGCTGTTCGCGGCGATCTACGACACCACCGGCCAGATCTGCATGAACGCCAAGCGCGTGTACGTGCATCGCTCGCGCCTGGACGAGCTCGTCGCCGGCCTCGAGGAGCGGCTGCGCAGGACGGTGCTCGGCTACGGCCTCGACGAGGGCACGACCATGGGGCCGCTGCATCAGCCCGCGCAGAAGGCGTTCGTCGAGGACCTCATCCGCGAGGCGAAGGACTCGGGTGCCGACGTGCGGGAGTTCGGCGAGCTGCCGGGCGGCGACCTGGAGGGCGGCAACTTCGTGCGGCCCGCGCTCGTGATCGATCCCGACCCGTCGCTGCGGGTGGTGACGATGGAGCAGTTCGGCCCGGTCATCCCGATCATCCCGTTCGACGACGAGGAGCAGGCGATCGCGGCCGCGAACAACACGTGGGGCGGGCTGTGCGGCTCGGTCTGGACGGCGTCGCCGGAGACGGCGAAGCGGATCGGCGAGCGCCTGGTGTGCGGGTACGTCTGGGTCAACGACCACGGCGCCACCCGCCTCGACCTGCGCGCGCCGTTCGGCGGCATGAAGCAGTCGGGCTTCGGGCGGGAGCAGGGCATCGAGGGCGTGCGGGCGTTCCAGGACACCCACTCGATCGCCACGATCGACCCGGAGGCGCTCGCGGCGATGGCCCACTGACCCGCGCGGACAGCGGCCCTCCGGAATTCCGGTGGGCCGCTTTCCGTGCACGTTGCGAGTCTGTTTCGTGTGACGTCTCGATGCGGTGCGCGGGACGCATCCGGCATAGGATCGCTGCACTGCGCCTCCCGACGGCGCCTTCCGCCGAGCATTCTGCTCGGCAACCGCACCAGACACAGCAGTTTCGGAACAGAAAGCGGACCCACATGACACTCCCTCGCACGCTTCGCTCGCGCGCGGCCGCCATCGCTCTGCCGACCGTCGGCCTGCTCGCCCTCGCGGGCTGCGCCTCCGGTGACGGCGGCAACGGCGGCGGCGACGCCGGTGGCGACAACACGATCCTCGTCGGCACCACCGACTCGGTCACCCACCTCGACCCGGCCGGCTCGTACGACAACGGATCGCTCACGCTGCAGACGCAGGTGTTCCCGTACCTCGTGAACACGGCCGAGAACAGCACCGAGGTCGTGCCCGACCTCGCCGAGACGGCCGAGTTCACCGGCCCGAACGAGTACACGGTCACCCTGCCCGAGGGCCTGAAGTGGGCCAACGGCAACGACCTCACCTCGAGCGACGTGAAGTTCACCTTCGACCGCCAGCTCGCGATCGCCGACCCCAACGGCCCGTCGTCGCTGCTGTTCAACCTCGAGTCGGTCGAGGCCCCCGACGACACCACCGTCGTGTTCCACCTCAAGAGCGAGAACGACCAGACCTTCCCGATGGTCCTCACGTCGTTCCCCGGCGCGATCGTCGACGAGGAGTCGTTCGCGGCCGACGCCGTCACGCCCGACGAGGACATTGTCGAGGCGAACGCCTTCGGCGGCCCGTACTCGATCACCGACTACACGTTCAACGAGCTCGTCGAGCTGACCCCGAACGAGAACTACCAGGGTCTGCACGAGCCCGCCGCGAACGACGGCGTCATCATCAACTACTACGCGGAGTCGTCGAACCTGAAGCTCGCCGTGCAGGAGGGCGAGGTCGACGTGGCCTACCGCAGCCTCTCGGCCAGCGACGTCGCCGACCTCTCGGCCGACGAGAACCTCGCCGTGCACGACGGCCCCGGCGGCGAGATCCGCTACATCGTGTTCAACTTCAACACGCAGCCGTACGGCGCCTCCACCGACGAGGCCGACCCGGCCAAGGCCCTGGCCGTGCGTCAGGCGGTCGCGTCGCTGATCGACCGCGAGGCGCTCAGCGAGGACGTGTACGACGGCACCTACACGCCGCTGTACTCGTACGTGCCGCAGGGCTTCGCCGGCGCGATCGAGCCGCTGAAGGACATGTACGGCGACGGCGACGGCGGCCCCTCGGCCGAGGCGGCGGCGCAGTTCCTGGCCGACGCGGGCATCGAGACGCCCGTGCCGCTCGCGCTGCAGTACAGCCCCGACCACTACGGCCCGAGCTCGGCCGACGAGTACGCCATGATCGAGCAGCAGCTCGAGGCGGACGGCCTGTTCGACGTGACCCTCGCCGGCACGGAGTGGGTGCAGTACTCGGACGACCGCGTCAACGACGTCTACCCCGCGTACCAGCTCGGCTGGTTCCCGGACTACTCGGACGCCGACAACTACCTGACGCCGTTCTTCCTCCAGGAGAACTTCCTCGTCAACCACTACGACGACCAGGAGGTCAACGACCTGATCCTGCAGCAGGCGTCGACCCCGGACACCGCCGAGCGTGAGGCCCTCATCGAGCAGATCCAGACGCTCGTGGCCGAGGACCTCTCGACGGTGCCGTACCTCCAGGGCGCCCAGGTCGCGGTCAGCGCGGCCGACGTCGAGGGCATCGTGCTCGACGCGTCGTTCAAGCTGCGCATGGCGTCGCTCACCCGCTGATCGAGCCTGACCAGAGGGGGCGGTTCCGGCAACGGAGCCGCCCCCTTCCCCCGAGCAACAAGGACTCCTCCGTGGCAGACACCGCAACGGCAGCGCCCGAGACCGCCGCATCCCCCGCCGCCCGCAAGGGCGCCCGGGGCGGCAGCTCGCTGTGGCGCTATGTACTGATCCGCTTCCTGCTGATCTTCCCGACGATCTTCATCCTCGTCACGACCGTCTTCCTCATGATGCGCGTGACGGGCGACCCGATCACGGCCGCCCTCGGCGGTCAGCTCACCCCGGCGCAGCTGGAGGAGCGGATCGAGGCCGCCGGCTACAACCGTCCGCTGATCGTCCAGTACCTCGAGTACATCGGGCAGATCTTCACGGGCGACTTCGGCACCACCATCGACGGCCAGCCCGTGGTCGGCGTGCTGCTGCGCTACGGCGGCGCCACCCTGGAGCTGGCCTTCTACGCGCTCATCGTGGCCTTCGTCGTGGGCATCCCGCTCGGCATGCTCGCCGCCGCGCTGCGCGATCGCTGGGGCGACGCCGTGCTGCGCGTGTTCGCGATCCTCTGCTACGCCACCCCCGTCTTCTTCGCGGGCCTCATCCTCAAGCTCGTGTTCTCGGTGTGGCTCGGGGTGCTGCCCTCGTCGGGCCGCGCCTCGCCGCGCGTCGAGCTGCAGATCGGCCGGATCGACAACCCGACCGGCATCTACACGATCGACGCCATCCGCACCGGCAATCCCGCCTACCTCATCGACGTGCTGCAGCACGCGATCATGCCGGGCATCGCCCTCGGTCTGCTCACGGCCGGCGTGTTCCTGCGCCTCGTGCGCACCAACGTCATCGGCACCCTCGCGATGCCGTACATCGACGCCGCCCGCTCGCGCGGCGTCAGCGAGTACCGGCTCGTGCGCAAGCACGCCTACAAGCCGGCGCTCATCCCGATCATCACCGTCATCGGCCTGCAGATCGCGATGCTCCTCGGCGGCGCCGTGCTCACCGAGACCACCTTCGAGTGGATGGGCCTGGGCTACCAGCTCAGCGAGTATCTCAAGGCGCGCGACTACGTCGCCGTCCAGGGGATCGTCGCGCTGCTGGCCGTGATCGTGGCCCTGACCAACTTCATCGTCGACATCATCGCGGCGTTCATCGACCCGAGGGTGAGGTACTGATGTCCAAGCCATCCATCTGGACCCGGCTGCCCATCGTCCACCAGTACCGGCAGTCCGTCGGGCTGCAGCGGGGCATGCTCACGGCGGGCCTCGTCATCTGCGCGATCTTCGTGCTGGCCGCGCTGCTGGCGCCGATCCTGGCGCCGTACTCGTACAACCAGCTCTCCGACGGCGCCGGCGAGACCTTCACGCCGCGGCAGGCGCCGAGCGCCGAGCACCTGTGGGGCACGACGATCGCCGGCTACGACGTGTTCTCGCGCGTGCTGTGGGGATCGCGGACGGCGTTCCTCGTGATCATCGTCTCGGTGCTCATGTCGATGTTCCTCGGCATCCTGCTCGGCCTGATCTCGGGCTACATCGGCGGGTGGCTCGACCGCGTGCTCGTCGTGATCGCCGACGCGGTCTACGCCTTCCCGTCGCTGCTGCTGGCGATCGTGAGCGCGATCATCATCTCGCGCGGCCAGTCGGGCCTGTGGGCGGGCATCTTCGCGACCGCGATCTCGATCACGGTGGTGTTCATCCCGCAGTACTTCCGGGTGATCCGGGCCGAGACCGTGCGCATCAAGTCGGAGGCGTTCGTGGAGGCCGCGCAGGTGATGGGCGCCTCGACGTGGCGAGTGATGCTGCGGCACGTGTACCGCAACGCCACGCGCACCCTGCCGCTCGTGTTCACGCTCAACGCGTCGGAGGCGATCCTCACGCTCGCCGGCCTGGGCTTCCTCGGCTTCGGCATCGAGCCGAGCGCCGCGGCCGAGTGGGGCTACGACCTCAACCGCGCGATCGAGGACGTCACGGCGGGCCGCTGGTGGACGGCCGTGTTCCCCGGCGTGGCGATCGTGCTGGTCGTCATGGGCATCACCCTCGTGGGCGAGTCGCTCAACGACCTCGCCGACCCGCGCCTGCGCACCCGGCGCCGCGCCGCGGCCGCCACCCCGGCGGACGCCGTGGCCGCCACCACGCCCGCCGCCCGCAACGAGATCGGGGAGACCGAATGAGCACCGTCACCGACCCCGCGGTCGAGATCCGCGACCTGCAGATCACGTTCGCCACCGACGGCGGCGACGTCCGCGCCGTCACGGGCATCTCGCTCGACGTCGCCCCGGGCGAGGTGCTCGCGATCGTGGGCGAATCCGGATCGGGCAAGACCGTCACCGCCCGATCGATCCTCGGCCTGCTGCCCGAGACCGCCCGCGTGGGCGGCGCGGTGATCCTGAACGGCACCGACGTCGTCGGCCTCTCGCGCGAGCGCCTGCGCGCCCTGCGCGGCCCGGACGCCGCGATGATCTTCCAGGAGCCCATGACCGCGCTCAACCCCGTGTACACGGTGGGGTGGCAGATCTCCGAGGGCCTGCGCGCCCACGGCGACGTGTCGAAGAAGGAGGCCAGGGCCCGCGCGATCGAGATCCTCGGCAAGGTCGGCATCCCCGACCCCGAGACCCGCATCGATCACTACCCCCACCAGTTCTCGGGCGGGCAGAAGCAGCGCATCGTGATCGCGCAGGCGCTGGCGCTGAACCCGTCGGTGATCATCGCCGATGAGCCCACCACCGCGCTCGACGTCACGGTGCAGGCCGAGATCCTCGACCTGCTGCGCCGCGCCCGCAGCGAGTTCGGCACGGCGATCGTGCTCATCACCCACAACATGGGCGTGGTCGCCGACCTCGCCGATCGCGTCGCGGTGATGTACCACGGCGACATCGTCGAGACCGCGCCCGTGCGCGAGCTCTTCGCCGCACCGCAGCACGAGTACACCCAGCGCCTGCTCGCCGCCGTGCCGCGGCTCGAGGTGGCCGATCGCGCGTACACGGGCGACCCGGATGCCGCGCCCGTGGTGGAGGCGAAGGGGCTCGAGATCGAGTACCCGGGCCGCCTCGGACGCAAGCCCTTCCGGGCGGTGGGCGGCGTGGACTTCACGATCCGCCCCGGCGAGGTGCTCGGCCTCGTGGGCGAGTCCGGTTCGGGCAAGACCACGATCGGCCGCGCCATGGCCGGGCTCGCCCCGGTCACCGGCGGATCGCTGCGCGTGCTCGGCACCGAGATGAACGGCATGCGCGAGCGCGAGTTCCGCAAGGCCCGCCGCGAGCTGGGCTTCGTGTTCCAGGACCCGGCGTCGAGCTTCAACCCGATGCTCACGCTCGCCGACGCGATCGCGGAGCCGCTGATCGTGCACGGAGAGGCATCCTCGCCCGCCGACGCGCGCGACCGGGTGGACGAGCTCCTCGAGGCGGTGCAGCTGCCGAAGGCCTTCGGCGACCGCTTCCCGCACGAGCTCTCGGGCGGCCAGCGTCAGCGCGCGAGCCTCGCCCGTGCGCTCGCGCTGAACCCGCAGCTGCTCATCGCCGACGAGCCGACCTCGGCGCTGGACGTGTCGGTGCAGGCGCGCGTGCTGGAGCTGTTCCAGGAGCTGCAGGAGCGTTTCGGCTTCGCGTGCCTGTTCATCACGCACGACCTCGCCGTGGTCGACCTGCTGGCGCACCGCGTCGTGGTGCTGCACCGCGGCGAGATCGCGGAGCAGGGCCCGACCGCCCAGGTGCTCGGCGATCCGCAGGACGACTACACCCGTCGCCTGATCGCGTCGCTGCCGGTGCCCGATCCGGTGGAGCAGGCCGCGCGCCGCGCGGCGCGGGCCTGAATCGGCGCGCCCGCTACAGCCCGTACGCCTCGAGCAGGCGCAGCCAGAACTCGCTGACGGTCGGGTACGACGGCACGGCGTGCCACAGCCGCTCCAGCGGCACCTCGCCGACCACCGCGATGGTCCCGGCGTGGAGCATCTCGCCCACGCCGGGACCGACCAGCGTCAGCCCGACGATGACGCGGCGCTCCTCGTCGACGATCGCGCGCACCCGGCCGGCAAATCCGTCGGCGAGCAGCCCGGCGCCGGCGACGTGGGCAAGGTCATAGTCGATCACCCGGTGGCGCAGCCCGCGCTCCTCAGCCTGCGCGGCGGTGATCCCCACGGCGGCGACCTCGGGGTCGGTGAACACCACCTGCGGCACGGCGTCGTGGTCGGCCGAGGCGGCGTGGCGGCCCCAGCGGCCGTCGTCGAGGGCCTCGCCGCGGACGCGCGCCACGATGGCGTCGCCCGCCGCCCGCGCCTGGTACTTGCCCTGGTGGGTCAGCAGCGCGCGGCCGTTGGCGTCGCCGGCGGCGTAGAGCCAGGGCACCGCGGGCGAGCGCAGCGTGTCGTCCACCTCGATCGCGCGGCCCGGCTCGCGCCCCACGGCGTCGAGCCCGATGCCGCTCGTGCGCGGCGCCCGTCCGGTCGCCACCAGCACCTCGTCGGCGTGCACGACCTCTCCCCCGGCGAGCGTGAGGCGCACGTCGACGTCGCGCACGACGGCCTCCGCCGAGGCGCCCTCGCGCACGTCCACACCGCGCTCGCGCAGACCGTCGCGGACGGCCTCGCCCGCGAACGGCTCGAGCCCGTGCAGCAGCGCACCGCGCGCCAGCACGGTCACCTCGCTGCCGAGATCGCGGAAGAAGGTCGCGGCCTCCACGGCCACCACGCCGCCGCCGATCACGGCGAGGCGCTCAGGAACCCGCTGCGCCGAGGTGGCCTCGCGGCTGGTCCACGGCCGCGACTCGCGCAGACCCGGCGTTTCGGGGATCCGCGGCGTCGATCCCGTCGCCACCACGACCGCGTGCCGCGCGCGCAGCGCGACCTCGCCGTCGGCGGCGGCCACGCGCACCTCCCGATCGCCGACGATGCGGCCGTGCCCGCGGACGAGCTCGATTCCCGCCGACGCCAGCCACTCCACCTGCCCGTCGTCGTGCCAGTGGGCGGCGAACTCGTCGCGGCGGGCGAGGATCGCGTGCGGGTCGAGCGCGCCGCCCGTCACGCCCCGCACCGCCTGCGCGGCCCGCAGCGCCGCCCCGGGCCGCAGCAGCGCCTTCGACGGCATGCACGCCCAGTACGAGCACTCCCCGCCGACCAGCTCCGCCTCGACGATCACCGTCTGCAGCCCGCCCTTCGCGGTCCGATCCGCGACGTTCTCGCCCACCGGGCCGGCACCGATCACGACCACATCGACCTCGCGCGTGTCCATGCCGCCGACGCTACGGCTCAGACGGCATGGCGCACAACGGCCCCGGCTCCCGCCCGCCACCCGCGATCCCGTGCCACCCGCGCCCGCGGGACCCCGCCGCCCGCAACCCCGGGTCGCGTGCCACCCGCGCCCGCGTTCCCGGCGCCCCTGCCACCCGCGCTCCCGGCACAACGACGGCAATCGGAGACCGCCGGTGGGCCGGCCCGCGTGACGGCGCGGTCGGTGGAGCCGGCGGCGACGGATCTGCCGTCGTTGTGCAGCAACGCCCCGACGTCAACACTGGTTGACTTCGTCGAGGAGCGTCAACTACTGTTGACGCATGCCCGCCACCGCCTCCTCAGAGTCCGACGGACCGATCCCCGCGCTCTTTGCCCTCGCCGAGCGCCGGCGCGAGCTGAACCGCGAGGAGGAGGCGCTCGTGCGCCGCGCGCGCGTCATGGGGTACTCGTGGGAGGCGATCGCGACCGCGCTGGGCGTGAGCAAGCAGGCGGCTCACAAGAAGTACGGACGAAAGTAGACCCGTGAGCACCGACGCACCCCGCCGCTCCCCGTTCCGTCGCCCCTCGAAGCAGGAGGGGCCGCGCGCCACCTTCGGCCAGCTGCTGCCGTTCCTCTTCGAGCACAAGGCCGTGCTGATCGTCGTCGCGATCCTCAGCGTGATCGAGGCGGTGTTCACGCTCGTCCAGCCGCTGCTGATCGGTCAGGTGATCGAGCGCGTGCAGCTCGGCGAGACGCTGGGCGGGATCGTCTGGGGCCTCGTCGCGCTCGTCGTGCTGGCCTCGGCGATCGGCGCGTATCAGCACTACCTGCTGCAGCGCACCGGCACGGCGATCGTGTACTCGAGCCGCCGCAAGCTCATCGCCCGGATCCTGCACCTGCCCATCAGCGAGTTCGACGCGCGGCGCACCGGCGACCTCGTCTCGCGCGTGGGCACCGACACCACCATGCTCTACGCCGTGCTCACGCAGGGCCTGGCCGACAGCGTCGGCAACGCGCTGCTGTTCGTCGGCGCCCTCGTGGCGATGATCTTCATCGACCCGATCCTGCTGCTCTCGATCGTCGGCGTCCTCGTGATCGCGGTGCTCGCGGTCGGGTCGCTGAGCGGCCGGATCCGCAACGCCACCGCCGAGCAGCAGGAGCGCGTGGGCGAGCTCACCTCGGGCGTCGAGCGCGCGATCGGCGCCATCCGCACCGTGCGCGCCGCGGGAGCGACCGAGCGCGAGCAGGCCGCGGTGTCGGGCATGGCCGAGGCCGCCTACGGCGCCGGCGTCAAGGTGGCGAAGGCCTCGGCGCTGGTGGTGCCGGTCGCGAGCGTGGCGATGCAGGCCTCGATGCTCGTCGTCCTCGGCGTGGGCGGCTTCCGGGTCGCCTCGGGGGCGGTCTCGATCGCGAGCCTCGTGACGTTCGTGATGTTCCTGTTCCTCATGATCATGCCGCTGGCGTCGTTCTTCGGCGCGATGACCTCCGTCGGGCAGGCCCTCGGCGCGCTCGGGCGCATCCAGGAGGTGCTGGATCTGCCCCTGGAGTCCGACGGCGACCGCTCGCCGGCGACACTCCCCGCCACCGCCGCCACCGACACCCCGGCGATCGCGTTCGAGGGCGTGCGCTTCCGCTACCCGGAGGCCGCCGTCGCCGCGCGCGCGGCCGTCGAGCGCGAGGCGCTGAGCCTGGCCACCGAGGCGCACCTCGACACCGAGTCGATCACCGCACCCGACGAGGCGAACGAGGTGCTGCGCGGGGTGTCGTTCGAGGTGCCCGTCGGCAAGCGCGTCGCCCTCGTCGGCCCCTCCGGCGCCGGGAAGTCGACGATCCTCGCGCTCATCGAGCGCTTCTACGATCCGACCGAGGGCACGATCCGCCTCGGCGGCACCGACATCCGCGACCTTCCGCGCGACGAGCTGCGCGCCCGCTTCGGCTACGTGGAGCAGGACGCCCCCACGCTCGCCGGCACGATCGCCGACAACCTCCGCCTCGCCTCCCCCAACGCCAGCGACGCCGACTGCGAGCCGGTGCTGCGGCAGGTCAACCTCGGCGACGTGATCGATCGCTCCCCCGCCGGCATCGACACCCCCGTCGGCGAGGACGGCGTCATGCTCTCGGGCGGCGAGCGCCAGCGCCTCGCGATCGCCCGGGCGCTGCTTGCCGCGCCGCCGATCCTGCTCCTGGACGAGTCGACCTCCTCGCTCGACGGCGTGAACGAGCAGCGGATGCGCGAGGCGATCGACGCGGTGGCCGAGGGCCGCACGCTCCTCGTCATCGCGCACCGGCTCTCCACCGTGGTGGACAGCGACCGCATCGTCGTGCTCGAGCGGGGCCGCGTCGTCGGCCAGGGCACCCACAGCGAGCTCGTCGAGTCGACGCCGCTGTACCGCGAGCTCGCCAAGCACCAGCTGCTTGTGTGACACGCCGGTCGCCCGCCCCGCCTCGACTTCGGCCGCTTCGCGGCCTCCGCTCGGCACGTCTCCGCTCCGCGCCCTGCGGGCGCTCCGGTCGACGAGCCCGTAACGGGTCGTCGACCGGAGTGAGCGAAGCGAACGCAGCGGAGACGGCTTGAGCGGAGGTGCGAAGCGCCGGAGTCGAAAGCGACGGCGCACCGGCGATGTCGGCGATCACGGGCATGATGGCGGCATGGACCTCGCGAGGCTGCGCGCCCTCCGGCTGCGGCATCACCGGCTGACCGCCCCCGCGCGCACGGTCTCGGACGCGGCGCGCCACCTGCTGTGCGTGCAGTCGCAGGACTACTGGGGCGGCCGCCTGGCGATCGCCACGAGGACCCGAGGCGGCACGGCCTCGCAGGTCGACGCGGCGTACGACCGCGGCGAGCTCGTGCGGGCGTGGACGCAACGCGGCACGCTCCACACGATCGCGGCGCGCGACCTGCGCGGGGTGCTCGCGGTCACGGCCGAGCGCACGATCGCGCAGACCGCCACGCGGCGCGCGCAGCTGGGGCTCGACGACGCCACGATCGCCCGGGCGCGGGAGGCGATCGTCTCCGCGCTGCGCGGCGGCGGGGCACTCACCCGCGCCGAGGCGCTCGCGCTGTGGGAGGCCGCCGGGATCCCCACCGCCGCCGGCCGCGGCTACCACCTGCTGTTCCACATCGCGCTCCGCGGCGTGATCTGCTGGGGCCCGACCGTGCGGCGCGACGGCCTCGAGCCGCGCGAGCAGCGTCTCGTGCTCGTGGACGAGTGGATCCCGGCGCACGAGAGCCCCGCCGATCCGCTCGTCGAGATGTTCGCCCGGTACGTCGAGGGGCACGGCCCCGCGAGCCCCGAGGACTTCGCCTGGTGGGCGGGCGTGACGAAGGGCGACGCGCGGCGGGCGGCCGCGGGCGCCGCCGAGCGCCTCGCCACGATCGAGGCCGACGACGCAACGCTGTTCGTCTCGACGTCGCCGCCCCGGCGCTCGCCGGCCGCGCCGTCGACGCACGCCCTGCCCACCTTCGAGGAGTACTACATCGCCTATGCCGACCGCTCCCGCGTCGCGGGGTTCGACGTCATGGCCGCCGCCGGCCCCGGCGCCAACGGCATGGTGCGCTCCCTGCTCGTGCACGAGGGTGAGGTCGTGGGCCTGTGGAAGCCGCCGCCGCCCACGCAGCGCGCGAGCGCCGAGCCGACCTTCGAGCTGCTCCGCCCCGCGCCGGAGGAGGCGATCCACGCGGCGCTCGAGCGGGCGATGACGGTGCTCCGCGGCTGACGCCCCGCCGTAACACGCGGCCGTTACGGTGGAGCCATGACCTCGCCGTACGCCGATCTGGATCAGTTCATCTCCCTCCCGCGCGTCGAATCGCTCGCCCTCTCGCCCGACGGCTCCTGGGCCGCGGCGACGGTCGCGACGCTCAATGCCGACAAGACGGCGTGGGAGCGGGCGATCTGGCGGATCCCCGTCGCCGGCGAGGGAGCGCCGGTGCGCCTCACGCGCTCGGCGAAGGGCGAGACGGGCGCGGCGTTCCTGCCCAGCGGCGACCTGCTGTTCACGTCGGCCCGGCCCGACGCCGAGGACAGGGACGCCCCCGAGTCCACCGCGCAGCTGTGGCTGCTGCCCCGCGACGGCGGCGACGCCCGCGCGCTCACGGCGCTGGCCAGCGGGGTGAGCGGCATCGCCGCCGTGGCCCGCGAGGCCGGCACCGTGGTGCTGGGCACGGGCCTGCTGCCGGGCGCCGCCGGCCTCGAGGCGGAGGCCGAGCTGCGCAAGAAGCGCAAGGATCTGAAGGTGCAGGCGATCCTCCACGAGACGCTGCCGGTGCGTTACTGGGACCACGACCTCGGCCCTTCCGAGCCGCACCTGCTGCTCGTCGACGGCGACATCGCCCCCGCCCCGGCCGCCGGCGAGCGGCCTCGCCCGACCCTGCGCGACCTCACCCCGAAGCCGGGCCGCGCCTTCGACAATGCGACGCAGGCGATCACCCCCGACGGCGGCACCGTGATCTCCAGCGTCCGGCGCATCGCCGACCGCACGTTCGCCCATGATCTCGTCGCGATCGACGTCACCACCGGCGAGCGCCGGGTCCTCATCACCGAGGACGGTTTCGACATCGAGGAACCGGCGATCAGCAACGACGGCACGCGCGTGGCCTATCTGCGCACCGCGCGGACCACGCCCGCCGGCCCGTCCGACGCCGAGCTCTGGGTCGCGGGCATCGACGGCTCGAACCCCACGCGGCTCGCCGCGCAGTGGGACCGCTGGCCCTCGTCCTTCCGGTTCGCCCCGGGCGACGACGCGCTCATCGCCACCGCCGACGACAACGGCCGCGCACCGATCTTCCGGATCCCGCTCGACGGCTCCGCGCCCGAGCGGCTCACGCACGACGACTACGCCTACAGCTCGATCGACATCGCCGACGACGGCGTCATCACCGCGCTGCGCTCCAACTGGCTCGAGCCGCCGCACCCCGTCAAGGTGGTCAACGGATCGGTCATCCCGCTGGCGACGCCCGCGCGCGTGCCCGCGCCGAACGCGACGATGCACGAGGTCGAGACCACCGCGGAGGACGGCACCCGCGTGCGCGGCTGGCTGCTCACCCCCGAGGGGGCGACGGAGCCGAGCCCCCTGCTGCTGTGGATCCACGGCGGACCGCTCAACAGCTGGAACGCGTGGAGCTGGCGCTGGACGCCGCAGCTGATGGTCGCCAAGGGCTACGCGGTGCTGCTGCCCGATCCCGCCCTCAGCACCGGCTACGGCCTCGACTTCATCGCCCGCGGCTGGAACGCCTGGGGCGACAAGCCGTACACCGACCTCATGGCGATCACCGACGCCGTCGAGGCGCGCGACGACATCGACGAGACCCGCACGGCCGCCATGGGCGGATCCTTCGGCGGCTACATGGCCAACTGGGTCGCCGGCCACACCGACCGCTTCCGGGCGATCGTCACCCACGCGAGCCTGTGGGCGCTCGATCAGTTCAGCGGCACCACCGACATGCCCACCTACTGGCTGTCGACCTTCACGCCCGAGGGCCTCGTCGAGAACTCGCCGCACCGCCACGTCGAGAACATCGCCACGCCGATGCTCGTGATCCACGGCGACAAGGACTACCGTGTGCCGATCGGCGAGGGCCTGCGCCTGTGGACCGATCTCTTCCTGCACCACGCGAGCCCGGAGGGCGAGATGCCCCACCGGTTCCTGTACTTCCCCAACGAGAACCACTGGGTCCTCACCCCGCAGCACGCGAAGGTCTGGTACGAGACGATCTTCGCGTTCCTGTCGGAGCATGTGCTCGGCGAGGACGCTCCCCGCCCCGAGCTGCTCGGCTGACCCGGGTCCGCGAGCGCGAACAAGAAGCGGCCCGCCCCCGGATCGGTGGGGGCGGGCCGCATCTGTCGTGCTCGGCTCCGGCGTGCGGTCCGGAGCGTCGCGGCGAAGACTCAGCGTGCGGTCTGGGTCTTCGCGGCCTTCAGGCGGGTGCGGAGGGCGTCGAGCTGCGCTCGCAGCTGCGCCGGCACCTTGTCGCCGAACGTGTTGTAGAACTCCTCGGTGAGGTCGGCTTCGGCCAGCCACGAGTCGGGATCGATCGAGAACAGCTCCTCGAGGTCGGCCTCCGGCACGTCGATCCCGTCGAGGTTCAGCGCACCGGGCTCGGGCAGCAGGCCGATGGGCGACTCGACGGCGCCGGCCTCGCCCTGGATGCGGCGGATGATCCAGTCGATGACGCGCGAGTTGTCGCCGAAGCCGGGCCACAGGAAGCGGCCGTCGGCGCCCTTGCGGAACCAGTTGACCTGGAAGATCGCGGGCAGCTTCTCGGCCGCCTCGCCCATCTCGATCCAGTGCGCGAAGTAGTCGGCCATGTTGTAGCCGCAGAACGGCATCATGGCGAACGGGTCGCGGCGCAGCTCGCCCACGGTGCCCTCCGCGGCGGCGGTGCGCTCCGACGAGATCGTCGACCCGAGGAACACGCCGTGCTCCCAGTCGAAGGCCTGCACCACGAGCGGCACGTTCGTGGCGCGACGGCCGCCGAAGAGGATGACGTCGAGCGGGACGGCCTCCTCCCAGTCCGGCGAGATCGACGGCGCCTGCGCGGCGGCCACCGTGAAGCGCGAGTTCGGGTGCGCGGCGGGGCGGCCGGCGTCGGGCGTCCAGTCGTTGCCCTGCCAGTCGATGAGGTGCGCGGGCGCCTCGTCGGTCAGGCCCTCCCACCACACGTCGCCGTCGTCGGTGAGCGCGACGTTCGTGAAGATGACGTTGCCCCACAGCGTCTCGACGGCCGTGACGTTCGTCGACTCGCCGGTACCGGGCGCGACGCCGAAGAAGCCGGCCTCCGGGTTGATCGCGTACAGGCGGCCGTCGTCGCCCGGACGGATCCAGGTGATGTCGTCGCCGAGCGTCTCGACCCGCCAGCCCGGGATCGTCGGGCGCAGCATCGCGAGGTTGGTCTTGCCGCAGGCCGAGGGGAACGCCGCGGCCACGTGGTACGCCTTGCCGTTCGGGTCGATCACGCGGATGAGGAGCATGTGCTCGGCCATCCAGCCCTGATCGCGGCCAAGCACCGAGGCGATGCGCAGCGCGTAGCACTTCTTGGCGAGGATCGCGTTGCCGCCGTAGCCCGACCCGAACGACCACACCTCGAGCGACTCGGGGTAGTGGACGATGTACTTCTCGGGGTTGGACGGCCAGGCGGAGTCCTCGGCGTCGCCCACCAGCGGCGCGCCCACGCTGTGCACGGTCTTGACGAACGGCGCGCCCTCGGCGATCAGCTCCACGACCTCGTCGCCGACCCGCGTCATGATCTCGATCGAGGCGACGGCGTAGGCGCTGTCGGTGAGCTGGACGCCCAGCTGCGAGATCGGGCCGCCGACCTTGCCCATCGAGAACGGCACGACGTACATGGTGCGGCCGCGCATCGACCCCTCGAACAGCGGCTCGAGCCGGGCGCGCATCTGCGCCGGGGCGACCCAGTTGTTGGTCGGGCCGGCGTCCTCCTCCTTCTCGGAGCAGATGAACGTGCGCGACTCGAGGCGCGCCACATCGCCGGCATCCGAGCGGGCGAGGTACGAGTGGGGGCGCTTCGCGTCGTCGAGCTTGATGAGCGTGCCCTTGTCGACCATCTCCTGCAGGAGCGCGTCGTGCTCGTCCGCGGAACCCGACACCCAGTGGATGCGGTCCGGCTTGGTGAGGGCGGCGATCTCGTCCACCCAGGCGACGAGATCCGCCATGGCGGGTCCGACGATCGCCGGAGCGGTCTCGGCGGCCGTGGGGGCGGGGTAGGTCTCGATCGTCACCAGGTGGCTCCTTCGCGGTATGGACGAGGGGATACATCCAGGATGGGCGGCCATCCGTCGGACTTAAGGCCCCACAGCGTCGAAAGAATCATCGTTCTTTAGATATGATCAAGGAATGACACCGGCGAGCGATGCGCACAGCGCCCTGGAGCTGAAGACCCTCGGCCACCGGATCCGGCACTACCGCGTGCAGAAGGGGCTCACCCTCGACGAGCTCGGCGCGGCCGTCGGCGTCGCCGGCAGCCAGCTCAGCCTCATCGAGAACGGCAAGCGCGAGCCCAAGCTCTCGCTGCTGCAGAGCATCGCGGTCGCCACCGGCACGAGCGTGCAGGACCTCATCGCGGGCGGGCCGCCGAACCGCCGCGCGGCGCTGGAGCTCGAACTCGAACGCGCGCAGTCCAGCCCGGTGTTCCGCCAGCTCGGCATCCCCCCGGTGAAGGTGTCGAAGTCGATCAGCGACGAGACGCTCGAGTCGATCCTCGGCCTCCACCACGAGCTGCAGCGCCGCGAGCGCGAGGCGATCGCCACGCCCGAGGAGGCCCGCCGCGCCAACACCGAGCTGCGCCTGCGCATGCGCGAGCGCCACAACTACCTGCCCGACATCGAGAAGCTCGCCGAGAAGCAGCTCGCCGCCGCCGGCCACACCGGCGGCGCGCTGAGCCACCGCACCGTGAGCATCATGGCCGAGCAGCTGGGCTTCGAGCTCATCTACGTCAACGACCTGCCGTCGGCGACCCGGTCGATCACCGACCTCGAGAACGGCCGCATCTACCTGCCGCCCGCCTCGATCCCCGGCGGCCACGGCCTGCGCTCGATGGCGCTGCAGGCCATGGCGCACCGCCTGCTCGGCCACAAGCCGCCCACGGACTACGCGGATTTCCTGCAGCAGCGCCTCGAGATCAACTACTACGCCTCGTGCTGCCTCGTGCCCGAGACGGCGGCGGTGGCCTACCTCGAGCAGGCGAAGAAGGACCGCAACCTCGCGGTCGAGGACCTGCGCGACGCGTTCGGCGTGACGCACGAGGCCGCGGCGATGCGCATGACCAACCTCATGACGACGCACTTCGACATGCGGCTGCACTTCCTGCGCGTGGGCGCGGAGGGCCACATCGAGCGCGTGTACGAGAATGACGGCCTGCCGCTGCCGGAGGACGTCACGGGCTCGATCGAGGGCCAGGTCGTGTGCCGCAAGTTCAGCGCCCGCGACGCGTTCGACCAGCAGAACCGCACGACCGAGCACTACCAGTACACCGACACCCCGGCCGGCACGTTCTGGTGCTCGACCCAGACCGGATCGCGCTCGGACGGCGACTTCTCGATCACGGTGGGCGTGCCCTTCGACGACGCCCGGTGGTGGCGCGGCCGCGAGACGCAGAACCGCCAGACCTCGACCTGCCCCGACGAGTCGTGCTGCCGCCGCGCCCCCGGCGAGCTCGCCGACCGCTGGCGCGGCAAGGCGTGGCCCAGCGCCCGCGTGCACACGCACATCTTCACGCCGCTCCCCCGCGGCACGTTCCCGGGCGTCGACGACAGCACGGTGTTCGAGTTCCTGGAGCGCCACGCCGGATGATCCGCGGTGAGGGTCCGCCCGGAGGGCGGGCCTCGCACCGGAGGATCGGGTTCATCGCCTAGCCTCGATCCTCGTGTCTTCTGATCGCCTCGGCCGCACCCTGTCGCTGCGGCACATCCGTTTCATCGCCCTCGGCACCGCGATCGGCACGGGCCTGTTCTACGGTTCGTCCGAGACGATCCAGGCCGCGGGGCCCGCCGTGCTCGTCGCCTACCTCGTCGCTGGGTGCGCGGCGTACGCCGTGATGCGCGCCCTCGGTGAGATGGCGGTGCGCCACCCGGTGGCGGGATCGTTCGCGCAGTACACGAGCCGCTACGTCAGCCCGTTCCTGGGATTCCTCACGGGCTGGACGTTCACGTTCGAGATGATCGTCGTCGCCGTCGCCGACATGACCGCCGCGGCCGGGTACATGGGCATGTGGTACCCCGACACCCCCGGCTGGGTGTGGATGGTCGCCGCGATCGCGCTGATCTGCGGCCTCAACCTGCTGCGCGTGAAGGTGTTCGGCGAGCTGGAGTTCTGGTTCACCCTCATCAAGATCGTCACGATCATCGCCCTCATCGCCGGTGGCCTCGTGCTCATCGTGCTCGGCGTGAGCCTGGGCGGCTTCGATCCCGGCCCGCACAACCTCTTCGACCACGCCGGCGGCTTTGCGCCGTTCGGCGTCTGGGGCATCGTCATGAGCCTCGGCATCGTCGTGTTCTCGTTCGGCGGGATCGAGACGCTCGGCATGACGGCCGGCGAGACGGCGGATCCGGCGCGGGCGATCCCGAAGGCCGTGAACACGGTGCCGGTGCGGATCCTGCTGTTCTACGTCGCGACCCTCGCCGTGATCCTCATGCTCATCCCGTGGACGGAGATCGGATCGGGCGAATCGCCGTTCGTGCAGGTGTTCGCGAAGCTCGGCGTGCCGGCGGCCGCGCACATCATCAACTTCGTCGTGCTCACCGCGGCGCTGTCGGCGATGAACTCGATCACGTACGCCGCGAGCCGCACGATGTACGGCCTCGCGGAGCAGCACCACGCGCCGGCGGTCTTCACGCGCCTGTCCCGCTCGGGTGTGCCGATCGTGCCGGTCGCGATCGTCGCCGGCTGCACCGTGGTGGGCCTCGGCGCCTACCTGCTGATCCCCGACCAGCTGTTCCTCGTGGTCGCCTCGATCGCGACGTTCGCGACCGTGCTGACGTGGGCGTCGATCCTGCTCGCCCACCACGGCATGCGCCGCGAGATGGCCCGCACCGGCGAGCCGGGCACGGGCTTCCCGATGCCGCTGTGGCCGTGGACCGATGTCGTCGCGCTCGCGTTCATGGCGTTCGTCGTCGTGATCCTCGCCTTCACAGAGTCGGGCCGCACCGCGCTCGTCGTCGGCGCGATCTGGATCGCGCTGCTGTCGGCCGCCTACGCGCTGTTCGTGCGACCGGAGGGCCGGGTGCGGCCCCAGCTGGAGACCCGCGTGCTCGAGCCGCGCTGACCCCGCCGCGGCGCGGGCCGTGGCGCTCCCGCGCGCGACGTGCCACGCTGAGCGCATGAGAGCGTGGATCATCCGTTTCGCGAGCATGTACGTGTTCAACGTGCTCGTGCTGCTCGTCGTCGGCTGGCTGACGACGGCCCGGGTGGGCTGGAGCGCCCTGTGGGCGGCGGTGATCCTGACCCTCGCCACCCTCTTCCTCAAGCCGATCCTCGCGCGCGCCTTCCGGGGCGCCGCGACCGGCATGCGCGGGCGCGCGGGCCTGGGCGAGAAGACGCTCGAGTACGTCGTCGTCTACCTCGTGGCGTTCGCGATCTGGGTCGTGACGTTCCTGCTGTCGGGCTCGGACCCCGACGGGTTCTGGGGCTGGGTGCTGCCCCCGCTGATCCTGCTGGTCGGCTGGGCGATCTACGACGCGATCGACGACCGCGTCGAGGCCCGCGCAGGCGCCCTGTACGACCGCGCCGCGTCGGCGATGGGCGGCGCCCCGAAGGCCCCGGCCGAGACCCCGGCGCCCAACCCCGCCGCCGAGGCCGGCAAGCGCGAGCTGCGCGACGGCCTCACCGACGAGCAGCGCAAGCTTCTCGACGAGCTCTGACCTCGGGCCCCGCCGGCCGTAGGCTGGCGGCATGGAGCAGCGCACCCTCGGACGCACCGGCCGCGACGTCTCGATCATCGGCCTCGGCACCTGGCAACTCGGCGGAGACTGGGGCGACGTGGCCCAGGACGACGCCCTGGCCGTGCTCGACGCGGCCTACGCGGCCGGCGTGACCATGTTCGACACCGCCGACGTCTACGGCGACGGCCGCAGCGAGCAGACGATCGGCGCGTGGCGGAGGGCGAACCCCGACGCCGGCGTCTTCGTGGCGACGAAGATGATCCGCCGCGCCGGCGCGCCGGATCTCGCCCACGCCACGCTCGACAACTTCCGCGCCTGGACCGACCGCTCGCGCCGCAACCTCGGCGTCGACACGCTGGACCTCGTGCAGCTGCACTGCCCGACCAGCGACGTCTACGAGGCCGACCGCGTGTTCGACGACCTCGACACCCTCGTGGCCGAGGGCGCGATCGCGAACTACGGCGTGAGCGTCGAGACGGTGGCCGAGGCGCTGCGCGCCATCCAGCGGCCCGGCGTGGCGAGCGTGCAGATCATCCTCAACGCGTTCCGCCGCAAGCCGCTCGACGAGGTGCTGCCCGCCGCGGCGGCCGCCGGGGTCGGGATCATCGCGCGCGTGCCGCTGGCGAGCGGCCTGCTGAGCGGCCGGTACACCCGCGAGACGACGTTCGCCGAGAACGATCACCGCGCCTTCAACCGTCACGGCGAGGCGTTCGACGTGGGCGAGACCTTCTCGGGCGTGGACTACGAGGTCGGCGTGGACGCGGCCCAGCGCTTCGCCGCGCTCGCGCGCGAGGCGGGGCTGGAGCCCGCGACCGCGGCCCTGGCGTGGGTGGCGCAGCAGAGCGGCGTCACGACCGTGATCCCCGGCGCCCGCAACCCCGAGCAGGCGCGCGCGAACGCCGCGGCGGGCGACGTCGCTGCGCTGCCGCAGGCGTTCCTCGACGGCGTGCGCGACCTGTACGACGAGGCGATCCGCCCCCTGGTGCACGACCGCTGGTGATGGCGGCGCGTCAGGCGGTGCGGGGAGGGACCGGGTAGCGGCCGGCGATGACGATGCGGTTGAAGGCGTTGATCTCGACCGCCAGCCAGCTCACGCCGACGTACTCGGCCTCGGTGAGCACGCCGCCCACGCGGTCGTACACGTCGTCGGGCACGCCGCCGCGGTGGATGAAGGTGAGGGCCTCGGCGAGCTCGAGCGCGGCGCGCTCCCGCTCCGAGAAGACGCCCGATTCGCGCCACACTGGCAGCTGCGCCAGATCGTCGTACGAGATGCCGGCCTGCGCGGCGCGGTCGGCGTGCACGCGCGAGCAGTAGGCGCACCCGTTCAGCTGCGAGCAGTGCAGCAGCACGAGCTCCTTGAGCCGATCGTCCACCCCGTTCTCGCGGGCGATGCGGGCCGCCGTGTCGGCGAAGGCGTCGAGCGCCTGGTACGCCTCCGGGGCGGCCTTCGACAGGTGCACGCGCTTCTGCGCCATGGGTTCCTCCGATGCCGTGATGGGGGCACCGCGCGGTGCCTCCCGACGACAGTACCGCCCCACCATGGATCACGCTCGAAAATCACTGTGCCAATTAGTTCGCGGTTCATTTAGACATAATGCCACGAATCGTCGCGCGCGTTCTTGGCACTTTGATCTCCGATTTCCCGCGTGCCCGCGGCGGCCCCACAATGGATCGACCTCACGACCGCTGCGAAGGGAACCGCGTGAGCGCTGACATCACTCGTCCGGACGACGCCGACGAGTTCTCGTTCCTGCCCGCGCAGGCCGCCGCCCTCGGCTCCGAGGTGCCGGCCGCCCGCCGCGTGCAGCTGCCGCTCCCCGACGGACGCACGCTCAGCGCCCTTCGCTTCGGCGATGAGGCACCGCGCGTGGTTCTGCTGCACGGCGCCGGTCTGAATGCGCACACCTTCGACGCGACCGTGCTGTCGCTCGGCGAGCCCGCGCTGGCGATCGACCTGCCCGGCCACGGCGACTCCTCGTGGCGCGACGACGCGGCGTACCTGCCCGCCGTGCTCGCGCCCGACGTGATCCTCGGCATCGAGGCGTGGGCCGCGTCGCCCGTCGTGCTCGTCGGCCAGTCCCTGGGCGGGGCCACCGCCGCCGCCGTCGCGGCCGCCCGGCCCGACCTCGTCGCCGCGCTCGTGCTCGTCGACATCACCCCGGGGATCGACGGCACGGGCCCCTCGCAGCTGCGCCGGTTCTACGAGCGCCTCTCGTTCGCCTCGCGCGACGAGCTGCTGGACTACGTGCTCTCGTTCGGCCTCGGCGGTGACCGGGAGCAGGCACGCCGCGGCATCGTGCTCAACTCGCGCGTGCTGCCCGACGGCACCGTGGAGTGGAAGCACCACTTCGCGCGCATCGCCGCCGGCGCCCTCGCGCCCGAGACGCGCACGCCCGGCGACTGGAGCGACCTCGAGGCCGTGACCGCGCCGATCACGCTGGTGCGCGGCACGCTCGGCTTCGTCTCGCCCGACGCCGTCGCGGACTTCCGCGCGCGGCTGCCGCACGCCGAGATCGTCGAGCTCCACGCACCCCACAACGTCCAGGAGGTCGCGCCCGAGGGGCTCGCGACCGTGATCCGGTCTCAGTCGGCGCGCGTCCGCTGACGCGCCCTCGAAAGGAAACCCATGTCGTTCCCGATCCGCCGTGTCGCGCTCCTCGCCGCCGGTCTCACCGCTGCCCTCGCGCTGACCGCGTGCACCGGGCAGGCCCCCGCGCCCGAGCCCACCGAGGTCGACCCCGACGCCACGCTGCGCGTGGGCCTCGTGCTCGAGCCGACCACCCTCGACATCCGCCGCACCTCGGGCGCCGCGCTCGAGCAGGTGCTCGTCGACAACGTGTACGAGGGGCTGGTCACCCGCACCCAGGACAACGAGATCGTGCCCGCGCTGGCCTCAGAGTACGAGATCTCCGCCGACGGCCTGACCTACACGTTCACCCTGCACGAGGGCGTGACCTTCCACGGCGGCGGCGAGCTGACCGCCAGCGACGTGGTGTGGTCGCTGAACGCCGTGGTGGAGGACGCCGCCTACGTGGGCCACGACGACCTCGCCGGCGTCGCCTCGGTCGAGGCGCCCGACGACCGCACGGTCGTGATCACCCTGAGCGAGCCGAACCAGAACCTGCTGTTCACGCTCACCGGCCCGGCCGGCCTCGTCTTCGACGAGGGCGATGAGACCGACCTGAAGACCTCGGCGAACGGCACCGGCCCCTTCACCCTCGAGTCGTGGGCGCAGGGCGACAGCATCACGTTCCAGCGCAACGAGGGCTACTGGGGCGAGCCGGCCGGCGTCGGAACGGTGACGTTCCGGTACATCCCCGACTTCCAGGCCGGCATCAGCGCGGCCCTGGACGGCTCGCTCGACGTGCTCACGCCCGTGCAGGCCGACCTCGCCTCGCAGCTCGACGGCGTCAACGGCTTCGAGCTGCAGCGCGGCCGCACCACCGACAAGTACGTGCTCGCGTTCAACAACGCCGTCGCGCCGCTCGACGACCCGCGGGTGCGCGAGGCGCTGCGCCTGGCCATCGATCACGATGGCCTCGTGGAGGTCATCGGCGCCGGCGAGACGCAGTACGGCCCCATCCCGAGCCTCGACCCGGGATACGAGGACCTGTCGGAGGTCGCGCCCTTCGACCCCGAGCGCGCCCGCGAGCTGCTCGCCGAGGCCGGCCAGGAGAACCTGCAGCTGCAGCTGACCGTGCCCTCGTTCTACGGCACCGCCGTCTCGACGTTCCTCGTGTCGGCGTTCAACGACATCGGCGTGGACCTCACGGTCGAGCCGGTGGAGTTCTCGACCTGGCTCAACGACGTCTACACCAACGGCGACTACGAGCTCAGCATGGTCAACCACGTCGAGCCGCGCGACTTCGGTGCGTGGGCCAACCCGGACTACTACTTCCACTACGACAACCCCGAGGTCCAGGAGCTCTACGCCGCCGCCCTCGCCGAGGTCGACGCCGACGCCTCGGCCGACCTGCTGGCCGAGGCCGCCCGGATCGTCGCGGAAGACCACGCCGCCGACTGGCTGTACACCGCCGAGCAGATCACCGCCGTCGGCGCCGGCGTGGAGGGCTTCCCCACCGACTCGCTCAACTCGCGCCTCGACGTGTCGGGCGTGACGCTGGCCACCGACTGATCTGCGCCGAGACGGGCACACTGGGACCGTGATCCGCTACGCGCTGACGAGGCTGCTGCTCCTCGCGGTGGGCCTCGCCGTCGCGAGCGCGATCATCTTCCTGACGCTGCGGGTGTTCCCCGGCGACGTCGCGCAGATGATCGCCGGCACCAACGGCACGCCCGAGCAGGTCGCCCGCATCCGCGAGGAGCTGGGGCTGGGACGCCCGCTGCTGACGCAGTACCTGGAGTGGATCGTCGGAGTCTTCACGGGCGACCTCGGCACGTCGTTCCTCACGGGCACGCCCGTCACGGCGGAGCTGGCCGACAAGGCCCAGGTGACGGTGCCGCTGGGAATCCTCGCCATGCTCGTCGCGCTGCTCGTGGCGGTGCCGTTCGGGGTGCTTTCGGCCGTGCGGCGCGGACGGGCCGACGGCACCGCGATCAGCGTGATCGCGCAGGGCGTGGCGGCCGTGCCCGTGGTGTGGGCCGGCATGATGCTCGTCGTCGTGTTCGCGGTGAGCCTGGGCTGGCTGCCCGCACAGGGCTTCCCCACGTCGACCGGCTGGAGCACGCCGTGGCTCGCCCTGCGCTCGCTGCTGCTGCCGGCCCTGACGATCGGCGTGGTCGAGGGGGCGATGCTGCTGCGCTTCGTCCGCAGCGCCACGCTGCAGGCCATCGGCGAGGACTTCGTGCGCACCGCGGCCGCCAAGGGCCTCACCCGCACGCAGGCCCTCCTGCGGCACGGGCTGCCGAGCGTGGGGCTGTCGATCGTCACCGTGCTCGGGCTGCAGGTGGCCGGGATCGTCGTGGGCGCCGTCGTCATCGAGCAGGTGTTCAACCTGCCCGGCATCGGGCGCATGCTCGTGAGCGATGTCGGCGCGCGCGATCTCGAGAAGGTGCAGGGCGAGCTGCTGCTGCTGACGGCCTTCGTGCTCGTGATCGGCTTCGTCGTCGACCTGCTCCACCACGCGATCGACCCTCGTCAGCGGGAGGCCGAATGAGCACCGTCTCGCGCCTGTGGCGCTCCTCGACCGGACGCTTCGGGCTCATCGTCCTCGCCGCGATCGTGCTCTGCGCGCTCGTGTCGCTGTTCTGGACGCCGTTCGATCCCAAGTCGATCGACACCACCGCTCGGTGGCTCGGGCCCAGCTGGCCGCACCTCCTCGGCACCGACAGCACGGGGCGCGACATCCTCAGCCTGCTCATGACCGGCGCGCGGACCACCATCTTCGTCGCCGTGGGCGCGGCCGTCGTGGCGACCCTGTTCGGCATCGTGCTCGCGGCGCTCGGGGCGCTGACCCCGCGCTGGACGCGCGAGACGATCGCCGTGCTCATCGACATCCTCATCGCCTTCCCCGTGCTGCTCATCGCGATGATGATCTCGTCCGTGTGGGGCGGCTCCCTGTGGGTCGTCGTGTGGGCGGTGGGCATCGGCTTCGGCGTCAACATCGCCCGCGTCACGCGCCCCGAGCTGCGCCGCGTGCAGCGCAGCGACTTCGTGCTCGCGGGGCGCGCCGCCGGCCTCACGCCCCTGCAGAATCTCGCGCGGCACCTGCTGCCCAACGTCGCGCCGATCTTCATCGTGCAGCTGTCGTGGGGCATGGCGGTGGCCGTGCTCGCCGAGGCCGGGCTGTCGTACCTCGGTTTCGGCGCCACCGTGACCGAGCCGTCCTGGGGGCTGCTGCTGAGCGAGCTGCAGGCCTACATCACGGTGCACCCCACGTCGGTGCTGTGGCCGGGGCTGGCGATCACCCTCACGGTGCTCGCGCTGAACCTGCTCGGCGACGCGCTGCGCGAGGCGACCGACCCCACGCTGCGTCACGGCGACCGCCAGCGCATCGCGCACGAGGCCCCGGGGGTGGTCGCATGAGCCTCGAGGTGAGCGATCTCGTGATCGAGATCGACGGCCGTCGCGTGGTCGACGGCGTCTCGTTCGAGGTGCCCGACGGCGCGCGCCTCGGGCTCATCGGCGAGTCCGGATCGGGCAAGTCCCTCACCGCGCTCGCCCTGCTGGGCCTGCTGCCCCCCGGTGCGCGGGCCTCGGGGTCGATCCGATGGGACGGCACGGAGCTGATCGGCCTGCCCGAGCGTCGGCTCGCGGCGCTGCGCGGCGACGACCTGGCGATGGTGTTCCAGGAGCCGCAGACGGCGCTGAACCCGATCCGCACCGTGGGCCGGCAGATCGCGGAGGCGGTGCGCATCCACCGCGGCGTCTCGCGCGCCGAGGCGCGGCGCATCGCCGTGGCTGAGGCCGCGCGCGTGCGACTGCCCGACCCCGAGTCGATCGTGAACCGGTACCCGCATCAGCTCTCCGGCGGTCAGCGCCAGCGGGTGGCGATCGCCATGGCCCTGGCGTGCCGGCCCCGCCTGCTCATCGCCGACGAGCCCACGACCGCGCTCGACGTGACGATCCAGGCCGAGATCCTCGATCTGCTGCTGGGGCTCGTGGAGGACGCCGGCATGTCGCTGCTGTTCATCACGCACGACCTGGCCGTGCTGTCGCAGGTCGCCACCGACGGCGTCGTGCTCGAGGACGGGCGCGTCGTCGAGGCCGCGTCCGTGCCGCAACTGCTCTCGGCGCCGGCACATCCGGTCACCCAGGGCCTGCTGCGCGACGCCACCGCGACCCTCTGGCGCGGCGGCGAAGACCGCGAGACTGCAGCCCCGCGCCGAGACAGCGGGCAGCGTCAGCAGTCTGGGCGCGGGGGCGCAGTCTCGCGGGAAGGCGGGGACGCATGACCGGGCCGATCATCCGCGCGCGGGGGCTGAGCCGCCAATACGCGCAGCCCCGCGGCGCGCTGTTCGCCCCGCGGCGCGTGACCACGGCGCTGCAGCCGACCGACCTCGATATCGCCGCCGGCGAGGCCGTCGGGGTCATCGGCGAATCCGGGTCGGGCAAGTCGACGCTCGTGCGGCTGCTGCTGGGCCTCGACCGGCCCACGTCCGGCACCGTCGAGGTCGACGGCCGCCCCGTCGACGCCCGGGCGCCCGCGCGCTCGCTGCACTGGCTGCGCCGCATGACCGGCGTCGTGTTCCAGGATCCGTACGCGTCGCTCGATCCGCGCATGAGCGTCGGCCGGATCATCGCCGAGCCGCTGTGGGCGCTCGGCGTGGACGGCGACCACCGCGCGCGCGTGCGCGAGGTGCTCGGCGACGTCGGCCTCGATCCCGAGATGGCGGATCGGCACCCCCACGAGTTCTCGGGCGGCCAGCGCCAGCGCATCGCCCTGGCCCGCGCGATCGCGCACCGGCCGCGGATCCTCGTCGGCGACGAGCCGCTGTCGGCCCTCGACGTCACGGTGCGGGCGCAGATCCTGGCGCTCATCCGCGAGCTGCGCGAGCGCGAGGCCCTCACGCTGGTGATGGTGTCGCACGACATCGGGGTGGTGCAGAACCTCTGCGACACCGTCGTGGTGATGAAGGACGGCGCCGTCGTCGAGTCCGGCCCCACCTCGCGGGTGCTGCTGCACCCCGAGCAGGACTACACGCGCCGACTGCTGGCGTCGATCCCGACGATCGGCTGACCGCCCGGCGGCAGCGACAGGTCGGTGACGGCGCGCCCGGCGAGGGTGGGCCAGAGCGCGTCGGCGCCGTCGAGCGGCACGTGGTGCGGTACGCCGATCACCGCGATCCCCGCGGCTCGCGCCGCCGCGAGCCCCGTAGGCGAGTCCTCGATCGCCACCGCGCGGTCGGGCGCCACCGCGAGCGCTCCGGCCGCGCGCAGGTACGCGTCGGGGAAGGGCTTGCCCCGATCGACGTCGTCGCCGGTGACCACGACGTCGAACGTGCCGGGCGGCAGGGCCGCGATGACGGGATCGGCCGTCTCGCGGTACGACATGGTCACGAGCGCCTGCGGGATGCCGGCCGCCCGCACCGCCGCGAGCAGCTCGCGCGCCCCCGGGCGCCAGCGCGGCGGTTCCGCCGCCATCCGCGTGAGCACCCCGGCGACCTGGCGCCGCACGATCTCGTCGACCGGCAGGTCCACGCCGAGCGCCCGCATCAGCAGGGCGCCGTCGGGGATCGCCATGCCCACGAGCGCGTCGAGCCCCGTGCGCGCGGCGGCGGGGGCATGGGCGCGGACGATGTCGTGTGCCGCGGCGATCCAGTGGTGCTCGGAGTCGACGATCGTGCCGTCCATGTCCCAGAGGACGGCGGCGGGGGCGGTGCGGGGTGGGATCACGGGGCTCTCTCGGTCGAACGGCGGTGTGCCCCGTCCCGGCGCGGGACGGGGCACACCGATGATGCTCGTCAGTCGATGCGGACCGGCGCCGACACGGCCGTGGCCGGCTCGAGGCCCGCGACCGTGCCCGTCACCCGCACCGCGATGTCGGTGCCCTTCCACGCTCCCACGAGGTGGAACTGCTCGCCCGTCGCGCCCGCGATCGGCTCGCCGTCGGCCAGCCACTGGTACGCGAACTCGGCGCCCTCGGTCCACTCCCCCTCGTCGACGGTGAGCTTCGCGCCCGGCTTGATGCCGTTCTTGTGGGTCGACACGATGCGCGGCTCACCCGCCACGACGGCCGGCGCGGCGACGGTCTCGCTCGCGACGAGCGGGTTGGGGATCGTCACCTGCCGCAGCGGCGTGGCGCCCTCGCCGGCGAAGTCGTACGCGGTCACGACCAGGCGGTCGGCGTAGGCGTCGACCGTGAGGCCCTGGTTGATGTCGCGGGTGGTCACCTCGGTGATGCCCTGGGTGTTCTCGCCGCGCGCGTCCCACTCGATGTGCATCGCCACGGTGTTCACCGCCCAGAACCCGTCGGCGTGGCCGTCCGCGGTCCGGCGCTGCACGGCCCAGTCGCCGAGCTCGGCCGGGTAGTGCGTGTGGCCCGAGAACACCACGGCGTTCGGGTAGTTGCCGAGGATGCTCGTGAGGCGGTCGTTCATCTGGTGGTGCTCGCTGTACCAGGGGATCCACGAGGCCGACACGGTGTCGCCGAGGGGGAAGTGCGTCATCACGAGCACCTGCTTGTCCTGCGCGGTCCAGTACGCCAGCCGCTCCTCGAGGAACTCCACCTGCGCGTCGCTCATCGCCACGTCGGACGGGCTGGCGAACTCCTGGCCGAGCGCGATCACCGGCACGTCGCCGCCCGGGCCCTCGAGCAGGTACTCGTCGTACACCTCGTCGCGCTGCGCGAAGGCGAGGAAGCGGTCGCGGTTGGCCTCGAAGCCGCCGGCGGCGTACCGCTCGTGGTTGCCGATCATGGCGATCGTCTTGCCGGGGCGGATGTCGGCGGTCGCGTCCATCACCTCGGAGATGTCGTCCCACTCGGCCTCGGTGCCCGAGTTGACCACGTCGCCGACGATCACCATCGCGTCGGCGTCGGGCGCGAGCTGCGCGTAGTCTCCGAGCGCGTGCTGCCAGTCGCCGGGGTGGCCCTGGATGTCGCTCATCACCCACGCCTGGGTGGGCTCGCCCGTCGCCTCGGCGAGCGCCTCGTGCACGGCGACCGAGTCGATCGCCCAGTAGTGGTCGTCGCCCTCGCCCGTGAAGCCCCAGGTGAACACGGCCTCGTGCGCGCCGGCCGGCACCTCGACCGTGATGTCCTGCACATAGTTCATCTGCCGCGCGTCGTAGCCGTCGGTGACGGTCTGCGAGTCGAGGCGGAGGATCTCGGTGGTCTCTCCGCCGTCGAAGCTGACGCCGACCGTGCCGGCCTGGCCGGCCGAGCCTCGGTAGTGGCTGTCGAACGTGAGCCGCACCGCGCCGAGGCCCGCCACGTCGACGGGCGCCGAGGCGAGGGTGGTGTCGAGCGCGCCGCCGTACTGCCTCGCGTCGGCGACGGCGAAGGTGTCCTGGGCGCGGGCGAAGCGGCGGCGCATCTCGTCGATCCGGGCCGCGTACTCGTCGGTGGCCCCGACCCAGGCGTCCTCGGTGGTGAAGGTCCAGCCGCCGTACGCGGCGTCCTCGTCGGCGAACGCGACGCTCCAGCCCTCCGCGCCGCCGGGCGCGAAGCCCTCGCGGGCGATGACCTCGTCGGTCTCGTTCGTGGTGACGACCGGATCGATCTCGACCGGTGCGGCCGGGTCGCCGGGGGCGGGGCGATCGGGATCGGCCGACACGGTCACGCGCACGGGCGCGGCCAGCGGGGCGTACCCGTCCTGGGCGAGGAAGTAGACATCCCACTCGCCGGCGGGCAGGCCGGTGAAGGTCGCGGTGCCGGTGGCGTCCGGCGCGTACTGCCACTGCGTCGATCCGGGGTTGCCGTCGGGCACGCCCGCGCTGGGCGGGTAGACGCCGATCCAGTTGAGCGCGTGCGGGGCGTCCGTCTGCCACTGCACGACGAGCGGCTCGCCCTCGACGAGGGCGGTGTCGGCGATCGTCAGCGACGAGCTCGCCGCGGGGGCGACGACCGCCGCGTCGCCCTCGGTGGCGACGGCGGGCAGGGCGGGGAGGGCGATGAGGCCGAACGCCGTGACGGCGATCGCCGCTCGGCGCAGGTGGGGTCGGGGGGTCGGAGCGTGCATCGTGTTCCTTTCACAGGGGCGCCGACGCGGCGCGCTGCCGAGTCTTCGAGCGCTCCGGAAACGGCCGATGAACACCGCGCCAACGCGGCGCGACGGATCGGCCGATCCGGCCGATCGGCCCGGACGGCTGTGCACAGCTGTCCGCCCGCGGCTAGCCGATCGTGCGCGACCAGGCCCCGCCCGCGCCGCCGAGGGAGGGCGACGAGACGGCCTCGAACGACACCGATCCCGGCAGATAGCGGTCCTCGGAGAGGTCGATGGGGCGGCCGTCGCGGGCGAACGCCTGGCGGTGCACGCGCAGCAGCGGGCTCGAGCGGCGCACGCCCAGCAGGCGGGCGTCCTCGCTCGAGGCGGCCACCGCGTCGATGCGGTGCGAGCCGAACGCCTCGGCGTGCCCCGCCGCGCTCAGCACGGCGGCGTAGGAGGGCGTGTGGGGATCGAGATCGCGGATCGCGGGCGCCACCCACTCCGGGTAGAGCGAGCGCTCCACCATGACCGTGTGCCCGTCGAGGCTGCGCAGCCGCGTGATCCGCAGCACGGGCCGGCCCTGGGCCGTGCGGAGCAGGCGCGCCTCCTCGGCCGTCGCGGGGGTCTCGCGCTCGTCGACCACCCGGCCGCCCGGCACCATGCCGCGCCCGGCCGCCCACTGCGCGAACGACCCGAACGCCGAGAGCCCCTGGGTGTGCAGCGACGACTGGACGATCCACCCCGCCCCGGGCCGCGGCGCCACGATGCCCCGCCGGCCGAGCTGGGCCAGCGCGTTGCGGATCGTGCCGCGCGCGGCGCCGTGCTCGCGCGCCAGCGCGTGCTCCCCCGGCAGCAGCGATCCGACGGGGAACTCCCCCGCCGCGATGCGCGCTCCGATCCGCTCGGCGATCTCGCGGTAGCGCGGGGTCGGTGACATGCCTCCAGTCTGCCGAGGCGGCGGGCGCGAACCGGCCGTCGAATCCGACGCGTGTCATTCACCCGCCGTTCACCTTGCGGACGGCCGGTATTCCGCGCGGGGGGTGAGTCTGTCTGTCTGGAGATCGGTCGGTCGAACGCGGAGGGGCGATGAGCGTGAGCGAGAGCATCGTGGCCACGGTGGCGCCGGCGGCGACCACCGCCGCCGCCGTGCTGCGCGGCGCCGCCGTCTCGATCGAGCGCCTCGCGCTGCCCGAACCCGGCCCCGGAGAGCTACTCGTCGCCGTCGACCTGGCCACCGTCTGCGCCTCCGACCGCCTGTCGGTCGCGGCCGGCGGCGCACCGCACGTGCTCGGCCATGAGGGCGTCGGACGCGTCGTGGCCGCTGGCTCGGGCGCGCCGGCGCGCCTGCGCGACCGCGTGGTGTGGGCCCCCGGGGTCTCGTGCGGCCGCTGCGACCGCTGCCGCGGCGGGCGCTCGGCCGCGTGCCGCAAGCTGCGCCGCATCGGCGCCGAGCCGCTCGAGACCGGCTGGGACCTCTCCGGAAGCTTCGCCGCGCACATCCTGCTCCCCCGCGGCGCCGCGATCGCGCGCGTGCCCGACGAGATGTGCGACGCGATCGCCGCGCCCGCGGGCTGCGCGACGGCGACCGTCATGGCGGCCCTCGACGCGGCCGGCCCCCTGCGCGGCGCCCGCGTGCTCGTGTGCGGCGCCGGAATGCTCGGCCTGACCGCGGCCGCCGTGGCGACCGATCGCGGCGCCTCCACGGTGATCGCCGTCGACCGCGACGCCTCGCGCCGGTCGATGGCGCGCTCGTTCGGCGCGACCGAGTCGGTGGCGCCCGGCGCCGCGCTCCCCGACGTCGACGTCGCCCTCGTCTTCTCCACGTCGGCGGCCCCGGCCCTCGACGCCCTCGCGATCGGCGGCCGCCTCGTCGTGGTGGGCACCAAGAGCGCCGCGCTCGAGGCGCTGACCGTCGACCCCCGCCGCCTGGCCGATCGCTGGCTCGTCGTCGCGGGGGTGCACGGATCGGAGCCGCGGCACCTCACCGAGGCGATCGCCTACCTCGCCGACGCGCGCGAGCGCTGGCCGTGGGAGCAGCTCGTGAGCCCCGCGATGCCGCTGGCGTACCTGCCGACGCTGCTGACGCAGCCGGCGCCGATCGCCCCGCGCGCGGCCGTGCAGCCCCGGCGCTGAGCCGCCGCCTCAGGCGCCCTCGGCCTGCGCGATCTCCGGCTCGGACCGGCCCAGCAGCCGCGACAGCACGCCCGGCTTCTTCTTGGGCCGCAGCTGCTTCTGCAGGTACACGGTGCCGAGCCAGCGGCCGAACTTGAAGCCCACCCGGCCCATGCGGCCCACCTCGACGAAGCCGAGCTTCTCGTGCAGCGCGAGCGACGCCTCGGCCCCGCGGTCGCTGATCACGGCCACGAGCTGGCGCAGCCCGATCTCCTCGCAGGCCTCGATGAGGGCTTCCAGCAGCGCGCGCCCAAGCCCCTTGCCGGTGGCGGCCTGGCCGAGGTAGATCGAGACCTCGACGGTGTAGCGGAAGGCCGACTTGCTGGCCCAGGGCGAGACGAGCGCGTAGCCGAGCACCTGGCCGCTCGGCGAGACGGCCACGAGGAACGGCAGCTCGAGCTTCTGCAGGTGCTGGAACTTCTCGACCCACTTCTTGTGGGTCCACCGCTTCTCATCGAACGTCACGACGGAGTTCATGACGTAGTAGTTGTAGATCTCGCGGATGTCGGGGATGTCCTCGAGCGTGGCGGGGCGGATCTCGTAGGCGAAGGGGCGCTCCTCGCTCACCTGCCGGGTGCGCAGATGCTTGCGGCGGCGGCGCTCGTAGGACCCGTCCAGCATGACGATCAGACTACGCGCCAGTCGATGGGCTCCGCGCCCTGCGCCCGCAGCAGCTCGTTGGCTCGCGAGAACGGCCGCGAGCCGAAGAAGCCGCGGCTGGCCGACAGCGGCGACGGGTGCGCCGATTCGATCCGCGGCACGTCGGGCAGGAGCGTCGCGAGGCTCCGGGCCTGGTTGCCCCACAGGATCGCCACGAGCGGGCCGCCGCGCGCGGCGAGGGTGCGGATGGCGTGCTCGGTGACGCGCTCCCATCCCCACCCCTGGTGCGAGGCAGGCGCGCCCGGCCGCACCGTGAGCACGCGGTTCAGGAGCATCACGCCCTGGTCGGCCCACGCCGACAGGTCGCCGTGCTCGGCCGGGGCGATGCCGAGATCGGTCTGCAGCTCCCGGTAGATGTTCGCGAGGCTGCGCGGCAGCGGCCGCACGTGGCGCTCGACGGCGAACGACAGGCCGATCGGGTGACCCGGCGTGGGGTAGGGGTCCTGGCCGACGACGAGCACGCGCACGCCCGCGAGCGGCCGCTGGAACGCGCGCAGCACCCTGTCGCCGGCCGGCAGGTACGAGCCGCCTGCGGCCACCTCGGCGCGCAGCCGATCCCCGATCGCCGCGATGTCGCCCGCCACCGGCGCGAGCGCCTCGGCCCAGCCGGCGTCGATGAGGCCGCCCGCCGCGAGCTCGATAAGGGACCTGCCCGGCATCAGGCGCTCGGTGCCAGGCCGGCGTCCTGCTCGATCACCGAGCCCTGGAACGACCACGGGAAGTCGATCCACAGGTCGGTGTCGCGCCAGGCGTAGTCGGGCTGGATGATCGTGGCGGGCTTGGTGTAGATCGTCACGGATCGCACGTCGGCGCCGCGCTCCCGCAGCATGTCGACGGCCATGCGCAGGGTGCGCCCCGAGTCGGCCACGTCATCGACGAGCAGCACGCGCCGGCCGTCGAGGTACTCCATGTCGAGGGCGGGCGGGAGCACCTCGGGCGCGTCGAGCACCGTGCCGATGCCGGTGTAGAACTCCATGTTGATCGCGCCGCAGTTCTTCACCCCCAGGCCGTAGGCGATCGCGCCGGCCGGCAGCAGCCCGCCGCGGGCGATCGCGACGACCACCTCCGGGACGAATCCGCTGTCGACGATGCGGCGGGACAGCTCGCGGGTCGCGTCGCCGAAGCCCTGCCAGGTGAGCGTCTCGCGCTCGGCGGTCACGCGCGGGCCTCCCCGCGCACCGCGAGCGGCCCGCGGTGCAGCAGGTGCTGCGCCGCCTGGGCCACCGGCCGCATCGTGACGAGATCGAGGTTCACGTGCCCCGGCGCCCCGAGGGCGTAGGCGATCACGTCGGCGACGTCCTCGGCCACGAGCGGGTGGTCGACGTCGGCGTACAGGGCGTCCACCGCGCCCGGATCGCCCGTGCGGTTGAGCGTGAACTCCTCGGTGTGCACCATGCCGGGCGCGATCTCGACCACGCGCAGCGGCTCGCCGTTGAGCTCCTGGCGCAGCGCGTGCACGAGCATCGCCTCGCCGGCCTTCGCGGCGTTGTAGCCGCCACCGCCCGGGTAGGCCACCTGCGCCGCGGTGGAGGTCACGAAGAGCAGATCGGCGTGGGTGCCGCCGTCGGCCGCGGCCCGGCGCAGCTGCGGCAGCAGCCGCGCCACGAGTCGCTGCGCGGAGAGCACGTTCACCTCGTACATCCACGTCCAGTCCGCGACGCTGCCGTCCTCGACGCGATCGGTGCCCTTGGCGCCGCCGGCCACGTGCACGAGCGCGTGCAGCGGGCCGGTCTCGGCCAGGTGCACGGCGAGGCGGTCGACGTCGGCGTCGCTCGTGAGGTCGGCGGCGAACGCCGCGGCGCCGGTCTCGGCGGCGAGCGCCTCGAGCCGCTCGGCCCGGCGGGCCACGCCCACCACGTCCCAGCCGGCCGCGCGCAGCGCGCGCACCGTGGCTGCCCCGATCCCCGAACTCGCACCCGTCACGACCGCTCGCCTGTTCGTCATGCAACAACCGTAACGCCGCGAATGTGACGGCGTGTTTCCGCGCCCGTTGCCCGCCCCCGCGGCCGCGCGTAGCGTCGCCCCTGCGACCCGGTGCGTGGCCGCGCAGACCCACCCGGCGGAGGAAACACCATGACCGAGAACTGGCGCTTCGAGACCAAGCAGATCCACTCCGGCGCGCAGCCCGACCCGACCACCGGCGCGCGGGCGACGCCGCTGTACCAGACCACCGCGTACGTCTTCCGCGACGCGGACCACGCGGCCAACCTCTTCGCGCTCGCCGAGACCGGCAACATCTACACCCGCATCATGAACCCGACGCAGGACGTCGCCGAGCAGCGCATCGCGGCGCTCGAGGGCGGCACCGCGGCGCTGCTGCTGGCGAGCGGCCAGGCGGCCGAGACCTTCGCGGTGCTGAACATCGCGCAGGCGGGCGACCACATCGTCTCGTCGAGCTCGATCTACGGCGGCACCTACAACCTCTTCAAGTACACCCTCGCCAAGCTCGGCATCGAGACGACGTTCGTCGAGAACCAGGACGACCCCGAGGCCTGGCGCGCCGCCGTCCGCCCGAACACGAAGCTGTTCTTCGCCGAGACGGTCGGCAACCCGCAGGCCAACGTGCTCGACATCCGCACCGTGGCCGACATCGCGCACGAGGCCGGCGTGCCGCTCATCGTCGACAACACGATCGCCACGCCCTGGCTGATCCGCCCGTTCGAGCACGGCGCCGACATCGTCGTGCACTCGGCGACCAAGTTCCTCGCGGGCCACGGCACCGTCGTGGCCGGTGCGATCGTGGACGGCGGCACGTTCCCGTGGTCGCAGCACGCCGATCGCTTCCCCGGCCTCACCGAGCCCGACCCGTCGTACCACGGCGTCAGCTACACCGGCGTGCTCGGCGACGCCGTGGCCTACATCACCAAGGCGCGCGTGCAGCTGCTGCGCGACCTCGGCGCCGCGATCTCGCCCAACAACGCCTGGCAGCTCATCCAGGGCATCGAGACCCTGTCGCTGCGCATCGAGCGCCACGTGCAGAACGCGCAGGCGGTGGCCGAGTGGCTCGAGGCCCGCGACGACGTGGCGTCGGTGAGCTACTCGGGCCTGGCCTCGTCGCCCTGGCACGCGGCCGCGCAGAAGTACGCCCCCAAGGGCGTGGGCGCCGTGCTGTCGTTCGAGCTCAAGGGCGGCGTGGACGCGGGGCGCGCGTTCGTCAACTCGCTGAAGCTGTTCAGCCACCTGGCCAACATCGGCGACGTGCGCTCGCTCGTCATCCACCCCGCCTCCACCACCCACTCGCAGCTCACGCCCGAGCAGCAGCTCACCGCCGGCGTCACGCCGGGCCTCGTGCGCCTGTCGGTCGGCCTCGAGAACGTCGACGACCTCACCGCCGACCTTGAGCAGGCCCTCGAGGCGGCCAAGGCCACGGCGCTCGCGGCCACCGCCTGATCGCGCGGGCGCTCCGTTCGGCGACCGCCCGGGCGCCCGCCCACCGGTTGCTGATCGCAGCGGGCGCAGATGAAGCGACCAGCGCAACCGGACCGTGGGCCGCCGCCATGGGGCGTAACACGTCGGCGCGCGGGCGCCCGCGCACGGCAGAATGGGGCGGATGGACTGGCAGATCTCCGAGGACACCGTGCCGTCCGAGCTCGTCACCGAGGCGGACGCACGGTCGATGGTGGGCCGTCCCCCGGCGACGGGCGCCTGGCGGGAGGGCGATCCCGTCGGCGATCGCCGCTTCGCGTCGTTCGGCGAGCTCGTCACCGAGAGCGGCCGGCGACTGCCGTCGTTCCGCCTCTCGTACGAGACCTGGGGCGAGCTGAGCCCCGCCCGCGACAACGCGATCCTCATCCCCCACGCCCTCACCGGCGACAGCCACGTCGCCGGCCCCGCGGGACCCGGCCACCCCACCGCCGGCTGGTGGGACGACATCGTCGGGCCGGGGCTCGCGATCGACACGGATCGCTGGTTCGTCGTCGCACCGAACGTGCTGGGCGGCTGCCAGGGATCGACGGGACCGGCGAGCGTGCACCCCGACGGCGACCCGTGGGCCTCGCGGTTCCCGTACCTCACGATCCGCGACCAGGTCGAGGCGCAGCGGCGGCTGGCCGACCACCTCGGCATCGAGGTGTGGGCGGCCGTGATCGGCGGGTCCATGGGCGGCATGCACGCGCTGGAGTGGGGCGCGACGTTCCCTGATCGGCTCGAGCGGCTCGCCGTGATCTCGGCGCCGCCCCTGAACACCGCCGATCAGATCGCCCTGAACTCGGTGCAGCTGCAGGCGATCGAGATCGATCCGCGCTTCCGCGGCGGCGAGTACTACGACGCGCCCGACGGCGAGGGCCCGCACCGCGGCCTCGCCCTCGCCCGGCGCATGGCGCTGCTGAACTACCGCAGCCCCACCGAGCTCAACCAGCGCTTCCAGCGCTCCTGGCAGTCGGGGGTGAGCCCCCTCGGGCACGGCGGGCGGTTCGCGGTGGAGTCGTACCTCGACTTCCACGGCAACAAGTTCACGCGCCGCTTCGACGCCAACACCTACGTGCGCCTGGTCGAGGCGATGGACTCGCACGACGTGGGCCGCGACCGCGGCGGCGTGGAGGCCGCGCTCGCGCGCGTCACCGCCCGCACGCTCGTGCTCGGCGTCGACTCGGACCGGCTCTTCCCCATCGAGGGCCAGCACCGGATCGCCCGCGGCATCCCCCGCACGCTCGACGGCGACGAGGCCGTGGTGCTGCCGAGCGAGTTCGGCCACGACGGCTTCCTCATCGAGACCGCCGCCGTGGGCCGGCACCTGCGGCGCCTGCTCGCGTCCTGACTCAGTCCAGGTCGTCCGGCAGCAGGGTGCGGATCGCGTCCTCGCTCGGATCGGGCCCGTCGGCGGTCAGCGAGCCCGTGATCCGCAGGGCCTGGGCGGCGGTGGCCGCCTCGAAGAGGTTGCGCGCCCAGCGGCCGTTGCCGAAGTCGCGCCGCCGCTCGGCGGGGATCAGCGCGCGCACCCGATCGGTCACGCCCGGCGCCAGCCGGAAGCCGGCGTGGCCAGCCTGGAGCTCGAAGATGCGCACGAGCTCGTCGGCGTCGTAGTCGGGGAAGGCGATGTGCGTGGGGAATCGCGAGGCCAGGCCGGGGTTGGAGTCCAGGAAGCGCCGCATCTCGTCGGGGTAGCCGGCGACCACGACGATCACGTCGTCGCGGTGATCCTCCATGAGCTTGAGCAGGGTCGAGATCGCCTCGGGGCCGGTGTCGCGCCCCGGGTCCTCGGGCGCCAGCGCGTAGGCCTCGTCGATGAACAGCACCCCGCCGAGCGCGCGGCGGAACGTCTCCTCCGTCTTGATCGCGGTGTGGCCGATCCACTTGGCCACCAGCCCCGCGCGGCTTGTCTCGACGAGGTGCCCCTTCTCGAGGTAGCCCAGCTGGGCGAAGATGCGCGCGATGAGCCGCGCGACGGTCGTCTTGGCGGTGCCGGGGCTGCCAGTGAACACCATGTGGCGGGCGCGCGGCGCGACGTCCATGCCGACCTCGCGGCGCAGCTCGGCGGCGCGCTGCTCGGCCACGAGCAGCGCCACCTGCTCCTTGACCTCGTCGAGTCCGATGAGCGCATCGAGCTCGGCCATCGGGTCGCCGATCTCGACCGGCGCCGCCGGGGCGAACCCCGCGCCCGGCGCGATCGGCTCGTCCTCGTCGTCGCCCTCGGCGGCCGCGTGGGGCCGCGGGACGGGGGCCGGCAGGCCCGACAGCCACGACACCACACGGTTCGGGGCGGCCACGGGTGTGGCGGCGAGCAGCTCGAGGGCCTCGCGCTCGGGAGGGGTCTGCAGCAGCCGGCGGGTCGTGCCCACGCAGATGCGGCCGATCGCCGCCTCGACGTACCAGGCGAGCCACGCCCACGCGCGCGCCGCGTCGATCTCGCCGCGCAGCACGTTCTCGCGCCGCCAGGCCGAGCTCTCGCGCCACCACGCGTCTCGCTCGAAGCCGTCGGAGAGCTCGGCGCGGATCCGGTCGATGCGGGCCACGCGATCGGCACCGAGGGCGAGGGCGATCTCCGATCGCCCGGCGAGCGGGCCGAGATCGTCGATCACCGCGATCGTGGCGATCACCCGATCCGCGTCGATCCAGTCGGCGCCGGCCGTGAGCCGCTCGTGCACGGCGTCGAAGCCCTGCACCGCCCACGCGAGGTCGCTCACCGGTCCGCCCAGCTCCGGCAGCAGGGCCCGGTAGTCCGGCCCGGCCAGCTCGCCCCACAGCCGCTCGATCGCGAACGGCGTCTCGCGCTCGTGCCGCCGCAGCAGGCTGCGGTCGCCGCGCACGTGATCGAAGAGCGTCACGAGCGCGTCGCCGCGCTGGCGCAGCATCGGCACCTCGCGGTAGATCGCGATGATCTCGCGCGTCTGCTCCAGGGCCGCGACGCGCCACGACCGGTTGCCCGAGAACGCCGTGTGCCGGAAGAAGGCGAGGGGCCAGCACAGGCTCTCCCACCGGTACAGGCGCGGGCTGTCGGCCGAGACGCGGGCCTCGGGGTTATCGGGGTCGAGCCACGGCTGCGCGAGCTCGAGCCCCAGATCCGGGTTCGTCCCCGCCCAGATCGGCGCCGCGCTCGGCAGCATCCGCCACGTCAGCCAGACGGGCCACGCCGCGGCGGGCGCATCGCGGCGGTACATCGCGTGCATCTCGCGCGCGCCGGCCGTCAGGCCCGTCCGGGCCGCCTCGGCCATGACGTCGGCGATGCGGGCCTCGGTGCGCCGCCACCAGCCCTCCGGCATCGCCCACGGGTGGGATCCGTACACGTCGAGATACGGATGCAGGCCGCGAATCGGCTCGTAGGGCGCGGGGAGCTCCGTCATCACCGCGAGTCTACGGCGCGCGGCCCGCTCGCCGGGGCGCGTCCGAGGTCAGGCCGCGACGCGCACCGCGCGGCGATCGACCGCCAGCGACGCCACGGCGATCACCGCGCCCGCGGCCGCCAGCACGGCGCCCGCCCACGCAGGCGCGACGTAGCCGAAGCCGGCCGCGATCACGGCACCGCCGACGGCGGCGCCCACGCTGTTGCCGATGTTCAGCGCCGAGTGGTTCAGCGCGCCCGCGAGCGCCTGGTGCTCGTGCGCCACGTCGAACAGGCGCAGCTGGATGGCGGGGTTGATCAGCTGGGCGATGAGGCCGAACACGAACAGCGCCGCGATGAGCGCGACGCTCCAGCTCGACAGGACCGCCACCACCACGGAGACCAGCGACATGCCCGCCAGGCCGACGAGGAGCGTGCGGGTGACGCTGGCGTCGGCCAGGCGCCCGCCGAAGAGGTTGCCGACGACCATCCCCAGGCCCAGGGCCATGAGCGCGAACGGCACGAGCCACTCGGGCGCGCCGGCCGCCTCCGTCACGAGCGTGGCGACGTAGCTGTAGATCGCGAAGAACGCGCCGAAGCCGATGGCGCCGATCCCGATCGCGAACCACACCTGCGGGATGAGGAACACGCGCAGCTCGTGCCGGAAGGTGCGGCCGGGATCGCCCGGCTGCGCCGGCAGGAACCGCCCGCACATCACGAGCGCGGCCGCGAACACGAGCGCGACCACGATGTACGCGGCGCGCCATCCGACCGCCTGGCCGAGGAACGTGCCGGCCGGCACGCCCACCACGTTGGCGACCGTGAGGCCGGTCATCATGAGCGACACGGCCCGGCCCCGCTTGGCGGGCCCGAGCAGCTCGCTGGCGACGAGGGCGCCCATGCCGAAGTACGCCCCGTGCGGCACGCCCGAGAGGAAGCGCGAGATCGCAACGAGCTCGAAGGTCGGGGCGATCACGGTGAGGCCGTTGAACACGAGGAGGGCGGCGACGAGCACCAGCACCACGCGGTGGCGCGGGAAGCGCGAGGCGAAGCCCGCGATCGTGGGCGCGCCGATCACGACGCCCAGCGCGTAGAGGCTGATCAGCATGCCGGCGCGCGCGATCGCCTCCTCCGTGTCGGAGGCGTAGAGCGCGGGCAGCAGGTCCGAGGCGATCCCGGGCAGCAGGCCCATGGACACGAACTCGGTCATGCCGATGCCGAATGCACCGATGGCGAGGGAGAGGAGCGCCATCGTCGCCGCACCCCTCGACTCAGAAGTCGAGGTGGTCACCAGAGAAGTCTACGGAGTCATTCGGCCTCGAGCGCGCGCTCGAGGCGCTCCACCTTGCCGTCGATCTCGCCGGTGCGGCCGGGGCGGATGTCGGCCTTGAGCACGAGCGAGACGCGCGAGCCGAACGGCATCACGGCCTCGGTGGCGCGGCGCACCACATCCATGACCTCGTCCCACTCCCCCTCGACCTCGGTGAACATGCTCGAGGTGCGGTTGGGCAGGCCCGACTCGCGCACCACGCGCACGGCCGCGGCGACGGCGTCGTGTACCGAGCCGTCGGGGTTCTCGGCGCCGCCGGAGGGCGCGCCGCTGGGGGCGACGGAGAAGGCGATGAGCATGAGCCGAGGCTACCGCGCGCGGCGCCGCGCGGCCATGGCGCGGGTGCGATCAGGCGCGCTCGGCCGCGGCGCGCCGCGGGTCCGCCCGCCGCCGCGGGGCCGCCCCTCGTGCCCCGGCCGGCACGCGCGCCAGGCGCACGATCGCCCATGCCAGCAGCGCCACGAGGCAGACGTTGCGGGCGGTGAGCACGGCGATGCCGAGCGGCGACACGGCCAGCACCGATCCGTACAGGATCGGGTACACCAGGTGCGTGAGCGCCGCGCACGCGAGCCCCCCGATCGCGAGCGGCCAGGCCCGGCGCCGGTCCCACAGGAGCCACAGCACGAGCGGGGCGATGAGCCAGGCGTGGAACTGCGGCGAGCCCACCTTGTTGCACACGATCATCGCGAGGGTCAGCGCGAGCGCCGCGGGCGGGACGAGCCGCGCGGCCGCGGCGCCGCGGCGCGCCTTCCACGCCGCGACGCCGAGGATCGCGACCGCGGCGAGCGCGAGCAGCGGGTTCATCAGCGCGGCGATCGCGTCGGCGCCCGGGCCGGCGACCTGGAAGGTGAGGATCGTGCGGTCGTAGTACGGGTACCAGCCGTCGAGGCCCGCGACCGCTCCCCACAGGTACGGCGTGGCCGCCGGCGCCTCGATCTGCAGGCCGCGGCCCTGCTGCGTCGCGACGAAGCCGAGCAGGTGGCGCGCCCCGCCGGCGATCGCCACGGCGCCCACCAGCACGCCGGTGAGCACGAGCGCCCCGGCGACGACCCCGGTGGCGCGGCGCCGCGCGCGCCACCACGACGCCACGGCGACCGATCCCAGCAGCGCGGCCGGCCACACCTTGATCCAGGTCGCGGCGGCCAGCAGCGCGCCGGCGACCGACGGGCGCCCCGCGAGCCACAGCACGCCCGCGACCGCCAGCGGCACCGTGACGGCGTCGATGCGGTACATCCCGATCGGCCCGAGCAGCAGCGCGTAGCCGAGCCAGAACGCGGCGGCGATCACGCGCGGGCGCGAGCGCGCCCGGCCCACGAGCAGCCAGAACGCCACCGCGTCGCACGCCGTCACGAGCACCGCCCAGCCGATCGCATACGGCCCGAGGAAGCCGAGCGCCTGCGTGAGGAGCATGGGGGCGAGGGCGAGGATCGGGTACACCCAGGGCTCGGTGATGCCGACGATCCGCTCCCCGGCGAGCGCCCGATCCGACCAGGGCTCGTAGACGAGGTAGACGTCGCCCATCGGCTGGTTGGGCAGCGCCCATCCCAGCCACGCCACGAGGGCGTGCACCGCCGCGAACGCGAGCCACAGCGCGATCCGCGCCGCGCGCGGGCTACGCACGCGCGACCGCCCGCTCGAAGGCGGCGGGCAGATGATCGGCCACGTCGAGCGCGGTGATCGGCCGGCCCGGGGCCCCGCCCTCGACGCCGGCGGCGAGGCGCGCGGCGGTGCCGTGCAGCCAGGCGGCCGTCGCCGCGAGCGGTCCGAGCGCCTCGACATCGAGTGCGCCGCCCGATCGCCGCGCGCCGGCCGAGGCGACCGCCACGAGCGCGCCGAGGGCGCCCGCGAGCACGTCGCCGGTGCCGGCGGTGGCCAGCCACGGCGTGCCCGTGCGCACGACGGTCCACCAGCCGCCGGGGGTGGCCACGATCGTGTCGGCGCCCTTGAGCAGCACCGCGCCGCCGAGGGCGACCGCCGTCTCGCGCACCACGAGCAGGCGCTCGGCGAAGCCCGCCCGCAGGCGGCGCTCGAGGGGATCGCCGTCCAGATCGTCGATCCCCAAGCCGAGCGGGATGCGCACGTCGGCGAGCTCGGCGTCGTGCGGCGTGACGACCACGGGCGCGCGCACGTCGGTGACGAGGTCGAGCGCGCCCGCGTCGATCACGGCCGGGAGGTCGCTGTGCAGGATCCCGCGGAAGCGGGCGGTGACGTCGTCGTCGCGGTCGCGGCCGGAGATGCCCGATCCCAGCACGACGGCGTCCGCGCGCTCGCCCGCGTTCACAAGGGTCTCGGGCCGGCGCTGCACCACGAGCCGCGCCACGTCGGGATCGCCGGTCCAGCGCACCATGCCCACGCCGGCGCGCCAGGCGCCCTCCACCGTGAGCGCCGCGGCTCCGGGATACGTGGGCGATCCGGTCTCGAGCAGCACGACGCCCCGGGAATACTTGTGGTCGGCGGAGGTTGGCACACGGAGGACCTGTGCGGCGTCGGCGGGACCCCACCCGAACATCTCGTCGTCCGGCCGCGCGTATCCCCCTGGCATGCCGCCAGATTACGACGTGCCGCTCCCGACACGTCGCCGCACGACCCGGAAGGACCCGCATGTCCCTGCTGTTCAGCCCGCTCACGATCCGCGACGTCGAGTTCCGCAATCGCCTCTGGGTGGCGCCGATGTGCATGTACAGCGCCGAAGACGGCGTGGTGAACGACTGGCACCACGTGCACCTGGCGCAGTTCGCATCGGGCGGCGCGGGCCTGGTGATCGCGGAGGCGACGGCGGTCGTGCCGGAGGGGCGGATCTCGCCGCGCGACGCCGGGATCTGGAACGACGCGCAGCGCGACGCCTGGCGGCCGATCGTGGAGTCGATCCACGCCCGCGGCGGCCGCGCCGGCATCCAGCTCGGCCACGCCGGCCGCAAGGCCTCGACGTGGTGGCCGTTCGCCCCGGGCTCGAGCACCGAGCACCGCGGATCCGTCCCCCTCGATGACGGCGGCTGGGTCGCCGAGGCGCCCTCGGCGATCGCGTATGAGGGCTACGCCGAGCCGGTCGAGCTCACCGGCGAGCGCATCGCCGAGATCGTCGCCGCCTTCGCCTCGGCCGCGCGCCGGGCGATCGACGCGGGCTTCGACGCCGTCGAGATCCACGCGGCCCACGGCTACCTGCTGCACCAGTTCCTCTCGCCGCTGTCGAACCAGCGCACCGACGCGTACGGCGGCTCGCTCGAGAACCGCGCGCGCCTCACCCTCGACGTGGTGCGCGCGGTGCGCGCCGAGGTCGGCGAGGGCGTGCCCGTGCTCGTGCGCTTCTCGGCCCAGGACTCCGCCCCGGGCGGCCTCGTCGTCGACGACGTCGCGACCGTGGCGCGGTGGGCCCAGGAGGCGGGCGCCGACTTCTTCGACGTCTCGTCGAGCGGGCTCGTCGCCCATCAGCGCATCGACGTCCACCCCGGCTACCAGGTGCCCTTCGCCGCCCGCATCCGCGAGGTGACCGGTGCCCCGGTCGGCGCGGTCGGGATCATCACTACGGGCGCACAGGCCGAGCAGGTGCTCGCCGACGGCGCCGCCGACGTGGTGCTCGCGGCCCGCGAGTGGCTGCGCGACCCGCACTTCGGCCTGCGCGCCGCGACCGAGCTCGGCGAGCTCCCCCGCGGCCTCTGGCCCGACCAGTACCTCCGCGCCTACCGCGCCCCCAAGGCCTGACGCGGCTTCGGCCCGAGCTCTCGACTCCGCTCCGCTCCGCTCGAGCCGTCTCCGCTCGCTTCGCTCGGTCGACGAGCCGTGCGGGGTTGCGGCTCGTCGGAGCGGATGCGCCGGCGCCTCCTCATCCGCCCCACGGGTTCACACTGGCCCCACCGATCCGACCACGCGCGCCGCACCTCCGACGACCGCGCGCGGAGCCGGCCGCACGCGACCCAGGCTCGTCGACCGGAGTGAGCGAAGCGAACGAAGCGGAGACGGGTCGAGCGCAGCCGCGCAGCGGCGGAGTCGAGACCAACGCCACCGACCCCGCGGCCGCGACTCGCTTCACTCGTTCGACGACCGCGCGAGATGACGGCTCGTCAGCCGGAACGGATCGAGCATGCGAAGCGCGCCGAGACCGAGGCGTCGGGCCCCGGCTCGGCGCGCTCCGAGTCGCGACCACCCTGTTCAGCAGCTCACCGCACGCGGTATCCAGGGCGCACCGGCGGAGCGATGACCCCCTCGGGGATGGGGCAGTCGTACGGCGTGACCGCCAGGGTGGCGCGATGCTCGGCCTGCGCCGCCTCGAGGAGGTCCGGATCGGTGAGAAGGTCGTAGGCGACGGCGCCGATGGCGGTGGCGCAGTAGACCATGCCCTTGTGGGCGGCGGCGGTCTTGCCCTGAGCGACCATCTGCCACGAGTGACCCGGCGTGCCCAGTACCGCCGTGGCACCGGCGATCTGCACCGTGGGAACGACCCAGCTCACATCGCCGACGTCCGTGGACCCCGTCATCTGCGGGCGGTGCACCGGGTCGGGCTTCGGCGGCACGCCCAGGAAGTACGGCGAGTCGTCGTCGGCGCTCATTCCCATGGTCGTCTTCGTGTGTGTGACCGCGTCGGCGGGAACCGTGGTGAGCAGCTCGCGTCCGTACGCGAGGTCATCGTCGTCGTACGGCACGCCTCCCATCGCCTCGACCACGGCGTGGAGGTGACTCTCGAGCACCAGATTGGGAAGGATCTCCGCGCTCGCTCCGTCGAACTCGATCTCGACCTCGGTCTCGGTCATCATCGCCGCGCCGCGCGCGATCTTGCACACACGCTCGTAAAGCGCGCGCATGCCCGCCGTGGTCGCCGATCGGACGAGGTAGTACAGCTCGGCCGTCGGCTGCACCACGTTCGGCGACGCACCGCCCGCGTCCACGAACGCATAGTGCACACGATCGGTGTCGTCCATGTGCTCGCGGAGGAAGTTGACGCCGACGTTCATGAGTTCGGCGGCGTCGAGCGCACTCCGTCCGTGCTGCGGGTTGGCTCCGGCGTGCGCCGCGACACCGCGAAAGCGGAAGTAAGCCTGGGTGTAGGCCAGCGACTTCCACTGCGCGGTCGCGACGCCCGCTCCGGGGTGCCAGCTCACGGCCGCATCGACGTCCTCGAACGCACCGCCCGCCACCATGAAGGACTTCCCGGCCGCGCCCTCCTCGGCGGGGCAGCCGTAATAGCGCACGGTGCCGGCCCTGCCCTCCCGCTCGAGCGTCTTGGCGAGCGCCACCGCGGCGAGCAGGGAGCCCGCGCCGAGCAGGTTGTGGCCACAACCGTGTCCGTTGCCCGAGGTGTTCCCCGGTGCGGGCTGACGGACCGTCGAGCCGTTCTCCTGGCTGAGACCCGCGAGCGCATCGAATTCTCCGAGCACGGCGATCACCGGCCCGCCCTGTCCCCACTCCGCGGTGAACGCGGTGGGAATGCCGGCCACGTTCGTGGTGATCCTGCCGCCGTGGCGTTCCGCGACGGCGATCTGCTTGGCGACCGAGGCGTGCTCCTCCCAGCGCAGCTCCGGCTCATCCCAGATGGCGTCGGAGAGGGCGACGAACTCCGGGGCGAGTTCGGCGACGGACGGCGTGAGGGTCTCGCTCGAGATGCGCAGGGTTGTGTCGGTCATGCGATGTGCTCCTTCGGGGTCGTTTCCTGTTCGTGTCCGGTTCGCGGGGTGCGTGGCAGCAGCAGCGCAACGCCGATCGTCAGGACTACCGAGATCGCCACGGCGAAGCCCGATAGGGCGGGAGCGATCAGCGGCAGCCCGAACACGGCAATGGCGCCGATGACGAGCGCGATGCCGAGCACTGTCCAGTTCGGGTTGGATGTCACCATTTGCACGATGACGGCGCCCATGATCGCCGGCAGCACGTATGCCTGGATCACTGCGACCAAATCGGCAGGGATCAGTGAGACGAGCAGCGTCCCGAAGATCCCGACGAGCACGAGGAGCGAGACCAGGTGGGTCGTCGCTGCGCCGCAGATCGCGAGAACGGCCGCGAGCTGGCCCTTACGCGTGCCGGGCTTCGCCCCGACGGCGGACTGCGCCACGATGGCCGCCGGGAGGAGCTTGTTCGAGATGTTGCCGATCATGAACGCCTGGTACATCGACGCCGGACCCAGGATCGGGTAGTACGACAGCGGCTCGATGACCCAGATGGTCCCGAATGTCACCGCGATCACGGCCACGCCGCCGACCACCCAGCCGGGCGGCACCCCGAGCAGGATGGCGACGATGGCGGGGCCCACGATCATGATGACGAGGGCGGAGAGCATGGTGAGCGCTCCCCAGCGCGAGGTGGTGCGATCGAACGCGCTCCATGCGAGGTCGGGCGGCGCAGCCGCCACGCGATCACGGGCCGGCTTGGTGAGGAAAGACATGCGCGGTCTCCTGTTCTGCGGCCGGCTCAGGCGCCGACGCCGAGCGTGGTCAAGACGACGGCGGCCACGAGGCCGGCGATGAGGGCGATTCCGAGGGCCCATTCCCGGAGCCAGGCGAGGCCCGCTCGGCGAGCGAGGAGCATGAGCACCGCCATCACGAGGGCGCTGGTCAGCGCGACGAGCGTCGGCGCGAGTCCGGCCGCCACCTGCTGGATGCCGAAGGCGCCGAAGGCGCCGAACATCGCCGCGGCGGTGACGATGCCCATCACGGCGGCGCCACCCTTCCTCGAGGACTCGAGGCGGGTCTGGCTGCGCTTGAGCACCGGGGTGAGGATGAGCGTCACCACCATCCACCCGGCACCGCCGATCCCCATCGCGAGGAGCGCGGCCGCGAAGACGCGCTGCGTCCAGCCGTCGCCGCCCATCTCCGCGCCGACGCTGCCGGCGACGAGGCCGGCGCTGGTGAGTTCGTATGGGGCTGATCCGATGAGTCCGATCCGCACGAGCACTCCCGGCGTGCCGAGCACTCCGATCAGCGTCATCGCGATGAGACACACGGCGAGCGATGGACCGATGGAGGCGATGGCGCCGGCGCGGAAGGCGCGGGTCACCTCGCCGCTCGTCATCTCGGCGGCGGGGGCAGCCGCGCGTGCGGCTCGTACGTAGATGACGGTCTGGATGCCGATGACGGCGAACACCGCGACGGCCGATACCCAGAGGACGGGGTGCATTGCGGCACCGAGGACGTTAAGCGATTGGGGATCCACAGCAGCTCCTTGACGTCTCCGCGCGCACGCGGGTAGTCGGATCCCACTCTGTCCTGATGCCTGAGAGTGTCGCGCCTGTAGGCACGTTCCCCTTCGGCGGCCCGCCACGCGGACGCTCTCCAGAGTTCCCGAGCGGCAGAGTCCTTGTGCCTGAGAGATTGCGGGTGCTTGCCCCTTCGGCGCTCGCCGGAGCGAGACTCTCCCCTGCCACTCATCGGGTCCGCACCGGATGGCCGACGCGGAGTCGTTCTGTATCGACGGGGCAATGCTGTCGAGGTGCGGTTACATGACCGTGTCCGCCCGTGTCGGTCGCGTTGCGATACGTGAACATTCCCGTCGCAGGGCGGTTTCGCCGAGGTTTCGGGCCACGGGACACGCCTGACAGTCGGCGCCGCGTCAGCGCCCGCTCTCGACTCCGCTTCGCTCCGCTCGAGCCGTCTCCGCTCGCTTCGCTCGGTCGACGAGCCGTGCGGGGTTGCGGCTCGTCGACCGGAGTGAGCGAAGCGAACGAAGCGGAGACGGGTCGAGCTCAGCCGCGAAGCGGCGGAGTCGAGACCAAGGCCACCATGCCGGCTCGTCGGCCGGAACGGGTCGAGCACGCGAAGCGCGCCGAGACCGAGGCGCGGGGCCCCGGGCTCGGCGCGCTCGGTGTCAGCGGCGGCGAGCGCGCTCGGTCGCGTCGTGGACCTCGCCGACGAGCTCCTCGATGATGTCCTCCAGGAACAGCACCGCGGTGGTCTCGCCGCGATCGTTGCGCACGCGGGCCAGGTGGCGGCCGGCGCGACGCATGATCGCGAGGGCGTCCTCGAGATCGGTCGTCTCCTGCACCGGCACCATGTGGTGGATGCGCTTCTGCGGGATCGGCACGCGCACCTTCTCGTCGGCGTCGTCCCCTTCGGCCGCGCGCAGCACGTCCTTGAGGTGGACGTAGCCGACCGGCTCGCCCTCGTCGTCGACGATCACGTAGCGGGAGTAGCCGTGCTTGGCCACGGCCGCCTCGATCTGCTCGGGCGTGGTGTCCTCGCGGAGGGTGACGATCCGATCGAGCGGCACGGCGATGTCGATCGCGTCCTTGTCGGTGAACTCCACCACGGCCGCGACCGTGCCGGCCGCGTCGTCCAGCACGCCCTCGCGGCGCGACTGGCTCACGATCGTGGCCACCTCGTCGAGCGTGAAGGTCGAGTTCGCCTCGTCCTTCGGCTCCACGCGGAACAGCCGCAGCACGGCATTGGCGAGCCAGTTGAGCACGAAGATCACGGGGTGGAAGACCTTCGAGACCCACACCAGCGGCGTCGCGAGGAGCAGCACCGCGCGGTCGGGGATCGAGAAGGCGATGTTCTTCGCCACCATCTCGCCGAACACCACGTGCAGGTACGACACGAACAGCAGCGCGATGACGAACGCCACCGTGTCGACGATCGCCTCCGACCAGCCTGTGAGCCCCAGCGGCGCCGCCAGCAGGTGGTGGATCGCCGGCTCCGAGACGTTCAGGATCAGCAGCGAGCAGATCGTGATGCCCAGCTGCGAGGTCGCGAGCATGAGCGTGGCGTGCTCCATGGCGTACAGCGCGGTGCGCGCGGCGCGGTTGCCCTTCTCGGCGAGCGGCTCGATCTGCGAGCGGCGGGCCGAGATGACGGCGAACTCCGCGCCGACGAAGAAGGCGTTGGCCAGCAGCAGCACGACCAGCCAGACGAGTCCTGCCCAGTCGTTCATCGCTGCGCCCCTTCCTCGAGCTCGGCGCCCTGCGGCAGCGGGTCGGGCGTGAAGCGCACGCGATCCACGCGGCGCCCGTCCATGCGCTCCACGGTCAGGGTGCCTTCCTCCACGCGCACGGTGTCGCCGACGGCGGGGATGCGCTCGAGCACGCTCATGATGTAGCCGCCGACGGTGTCGTAGGCGTCGTCCTCGGGCACCTCGACGGCGGCGCGATCGCGCAGCTCGTCGGGGCGCAGCTGGCCGGGGAAGGTGAGCGAGTCGCGGTGGCGCACGACGCCGGCCAGGCGGCGGTCGTGCTCGTCCGACACCTCGCCGACGATCTCCTCCACGAGGTCCTCGAGCGTGACCACGCCCGCCGTGCCGCCGTACTCGTCCACGACGACGGCCATCTGGTAGCCGCGGGCGCGCAGCTCGGCGATGAGGGCGTCGAGGTGCACGGTCTCGGGCACGCGCAGCGGCTCGGTCGACAGCGCGCCCGCCGGCACCTCGGCGCGCTTGTGCCGCGGCACGCCGACGGCCGCCTTGAGGTGCACGATGCCCTGGATGTCATCGAGCGAGTCGCCGTACACCGGGAACCGGCTGTGGCCGGTCTGGCGGGCGAGCTGGACGACGTCCTCGGCCGAGTCGCCCGCGGCGATCGCGTGCATGCGGGGCCGGGGGGTCATCACGTCCGACGCGTTCAGGCGCGAGAAGGTCAGGCTCCGGTCGAGCAGGCTCGCGGTGTCCTCCTCGAGCACGCCGGCCGTGGCCGAGCGGCGCACGAGCGACGACAGCTCCTCGGCCGTGCGGGCGCCCGACAGCTCCTCCTTGGGCTCGATGCCCATCGAGCGCAGCACCGCGTTGGCCGAGCCGTTCAGCAGCGCGACCACGGGCCGGAACACGGCCGTGAAGGCGATCTGGAACGGCGCGACGAGCTTCGCGGTGGCCAGCGGCAGCGCGAGCGCGAAGTTCTTGGGCACGAGCTCGCCGAGGATCATCGACAGGATCGTCGCGATCGCCATGGCGACCACCGTCGCGATCGGCACGCTCACCTCGGTCGGCACGCCCGCCGCGTCGAACAGCGGCGCCATGAGGCGCGAGAACGCCGGCTCGAGGGTGTAACCGGTCAGCAGCGTCGTGAGCGTGATGCCCAGCTGTGCGCTGGAGAGGTGCGTCGAGGTGTGGCGCAGCGCGCGGATCGTCAGGACGAGCTTCGGCCCGCCGCGTTCCTGCCTGGCCTCCAGCTCGGCACGATCGAGGTTGACCAGGGCGAACTCACTGGCCACGAAGAGGCCGGTGCCCACTGTCAGAAGGAGCCCCACCCCCATCAGGATCCAGTCGCTCACGACAGATCACCTCCGCGTGCGCACGCGGAGAAGGGACGGTGGGGCGTATGTCTACTGGGAGGGTCGTCCATAGTGCACTCCATCATACGGCGAGAGGCTGTCAACCCCTCCGCCGAATGCCCCACGGGGCGTTCCTCGGCCGCCCGTGTCGACTAGGCTTGAACCCCGGACGCGCAGGGATGAGCCGCGCACAACCGATCAGCGATGAAAGTGGGCAACGAGCCGTGTCGAATCAGGTGACGGGCGTCGGAGCGACGGGCGAAGGAGAGTTCGGAGCCAACCAGTGGCTCGTCGATGAGCTCTACCAGCAGTTCCTGTCGGACAGGAATGCAGTCGACAAGGAGTGGTGGCCGATTCTCGAGGCCTACCAGCCCGCCGACGGCACCCCCGCGGCCGCACCGGCCCAGCCCGCCGCACCGGCGCAGCCCGCCCAGCCGACCACCACTCAGCCGGCCCCCGCCCAGCCGCAGGCGTCGAACCCGCCGACCGCGCCGATCCCCGTCGTGGGCCAGCAGCCGGTCGCCCGCACCACGAGCAAGCCCGCCGCCCCCGCGCCGATCCCGGCCGAGGCGCCGGTGAAGTCGGCCCAGACCTCGTCGTCGGCCCCGGCCGAGCAGGCCGAGGACACCGTCACGGTCCTCAAGGGCATGACCAAGACGCTCGCGAAGAACATGGACGAGTCGCTGACCGTCCCGACCGCGACCAGCGTCCGCACGGTCCCGGCCAAGCTGATGATCGACAACCGCATCGTCATCAACAACCACATGGCCCGCACCCGCGGCGGCAAGGTCAGCTTCACCCACATCATCGGCTGGGCGCTCATCCAGGCGCTGAAGATCTTCCCCAGCCAGAACGTCTACTACGCCGAGATCGACGGCAAGCCCAGCGTCGTGGCGCCCGCCCACATCAACCTGGGCATCGCGATCGACCTGCCCAAGCCCGACGGCACGCGCGCGCTCATGGTGCCGAGCATCAAGAACGCCGAGTCGCTCACGTTCACCGAGTACCTCGCCGCCTACGAGGACCTCGTCAAGCGGGCACGCGCCAACAAGCTCACGGCGGCCGACTTCGCCGGCACCACCGTCTCGCTCACCAACCCGGGCGGCATCGGCACCGTCCACTCGGTGCCGCGCCTCATGAAGGGCCAGGGCTGCATCATCGGCGCCGGTGCCCTCGACTACCCGGCCGAGTTCGCGGGTGCGAGCCCCAAGACGCTCAACGAGCTCGCGATCGGCAAGACGATCACGCTCACGAGCACCTACGACCACCGCGTCATCCAGGGTGCCGGATCGGGCGAGTTCCTGAAGATCGTGCACGAGCTGCTGATCGGCAAGAACGGCTTCTACGAGGAGCTGTTCGCCGCGCTGCGCATCCCGTACGCGCCGATCCGCTGGAACGCCGACGTGTCGGTCGACCTGTCGGAGCGCGTCGACAAGACGGCCCGCGTGCAGGAGCTCATCAACGCCTACCGCGTGCGCGGCCACCTCATGGCCGACATCGACCCGCTCGAGTACGTGCAGCGCTCGCACCACGACCTCGAGATCGAGTCGCACAGCCTGACGTTCTGGGACCTCGAGCGCGAGTTCGTCACCAACGGCTTCGGCGGCCGCCGCCAGGCCAAGCTGCGCGACGTGCTCGGCGTGCTGCGCGACTCGTACTGCCGCACGACCGGCTACGAGTACATGCACATCGCCGACCACGAGCAGCGCGAGTGGTTCCAGGAGCGCCTCGAGCGCCCCTACGAGAAGCCCGACCACGACGACCAGCTGCGGATCCTGCGCAAGCTCAACGAGGCCGAGGCCTTCGAGACCTTCCTGCAGACCAAGTACGTCGGCCAGAAGCGGTTCTCGCTCGAGGGCGGCGAGTCGCTGATCCCGCTGCTCGACCGCATCCTCTCGGGCGCGGCCGGGAAGGGCCTCGACGGCGCCGCCATCGCGATGGCGCACCGCGGCCGCCTCAACGTGCTGACCAACATCGCCGGCAAGACCTACGGCCAGGTGTTCCAGGAGTTCGAGGGCGCGCTGCCCGGCAACAAGCGCGGCTCGGGCGACGTGAAGTACCACCTCGGCACGCAGGGCACCTTCGTGAGCGAGAGCGGCGAGGAGCTTCCCGTCTACCTGGCGGCCAACCCCTCGCACCTCGAGACCGTCGACGGCGTCCTCGAGGGCGTCGTCCGCGCCAAGCAGGACCGCAAGGGCCCGGGCGAGTTCGGATGGCTGCCGGTGCTCGTGCACGGCGACGCCGCGTTCTCGGGCCAGGGCGTCGTCATGGAGACGCTGCAGATGTCGCAGCTGCGGGGCTACCGCACCGGCGGCACCATCCACGTGGTGGTCAACAACCAGGTGGGCTTCACCACCCTCCCGGTCGACTCGCGCTCCTCGACGTACGCGACCGACCCGGCCAAGACGATCCAGGCCCCGATCCTGCACGTCAACGGCGACGACCCCGAGGCCGTCGTCCGCGCCGCGGAGCTGGCGTTCGCGTACCGCGAGCGGTTCCACCGCGACATCGTGATCGACCTCGTCTGCTACCGCCGCCGCGGTCACAACGAGGGCGATGACCCGTCGATGACGCAGCCGCTCATGACGAACCTCATCGAGGCGAAGCGCTCGACCCGCCGCCTCTACACCGAGGCGCTCGTGGGCCGCGGCGACATCACCGAGGAGGAGTACGAGCAGGCCAAGGCGGACTTCCAGAACCGCCTCGAGGTCGCCTTCGCCGAGACGCACGCCGCCGAGACGGGCTCGAACCCCGTCATCACCGGCAACGGCGTGGACGAGGCCGCCGGCGAGCCCGAGACGACCGGCGTGCCGGCCGCGGTGGTCGAGCAGATCGGCGACGCGCACGCGAACAAGCCCGAGGGCTTCACCGTGCACAGCAAGCTGCAGTCGCTGCTCGACAAGCGCGCTCAGATGAGCCGCGAGGGCAAGATCGACTGGGGCTTCGGCGAGCTGCTGGCCTTCGGCTCGCTGCTGCTCGAGGGCACCCCGGTGCGCCTGGCCGGCCAGGACTCGCGCCGCGGCACCTTCGCCCAGCGTCACGCCGTCTTCCACGACCGCGTGAACGGCAAGGAGTGGATCCCGCTGCAGAACCTGGCCGAGGGCCAGGGCCGCTTCTGGGTGTACGACTCGCTGCTGAGCGAGTATGCCGCGCTCGCGTTCGAGTACGGCTACTCGGTCGAGAACCCCAACGCGCTGGTGATGTGGGAGGCGCAGTTCGGCGACTTCGTCAACGGCGCCCAGTCGGTGATCGACGAGTTCATCTCGTCGGCCGACCAGAAGTGGGGCCAGCAGTCGAGCGTCGTGCTGGCGCTCCCCCACGGCTACGAGGGCCAGGGCCCCGACCACTCGTCGGCACGCATCGAGCGCTTCCTGCAGCTGTGCGCGCAGGACAACATGACGGTGGCGCGCCCGTCGACCCCGGCGTCGTACTTCCACCTGCTGCGCCGCCAGGCCTACGCCCGGCCCCGCCGCCCGCTGGTCGTGTTCACGCCGAAGGCGATGCTGCGCCTGCGCGGCGCCACGAGCGAGGTCGCGGACTTCACCTCGGGCCGGTTCGAGCCGGTGCTCGACGACGACCGCGGCATCGACAAGTCGGCGGTGACCAAGGTGCTGCTGCACTCGGGCAAGATCCACTGGGATCTGCGTGGCGAGCTCGAGAAGTCGCCGAACCCGCAGATCGCGCTCGTGCGGGTGGAGCAGTTCTACCCGGCGCCCATCGCGGAGCTGACGAAGGTGCTGGCGCAGTACCCGAACGCCGAGCTGGTGTGGGTGCAGGACGAGCCCGAGAACCAGGGCGCCTGGCCGTTCATGGCGCTCGAGGTCGTCAAGCACCTCGGTCGCGGCATGAGCGTCGTCAGCCGCGCGGCCTCGGCCTCGCCGGCCACGGGATCGAGCAAGATCCACGCCGTCGAGCACGCCGACCTCATGGCCCGCGCCCTGGCCTGATCCTCACGCGAGCGCCCGGCCCTCCCACGGGAGGCCGGGCGCTTCCGCATTCACCCCGCCGGGCCTGCGCCGAGACCGCATCTGCGCGCCGAAACCGCATCTTCGCGCCGAGACGGCGGCGAAACGGCATGCCGTCGGCGCGCAGATGCTGTCTCGCGGGACAGGCTCCGGTCAGTCGGCCGCGCGGCCCGGGCCGGCGAGGGCGGCGCGGACCGTGGGAGCGTCGGCGGGCACATGCACGCGCTCGATCGCGTCGCCGGCGCGGATCGTGCCGGTCTTGAGCACGCGGAAGTAGGTGCCCAGGCGCCCGGCGTCGGCGAAGCGCTTGACCCAGCCGTCGTTCTCGAGCCCCATGTGCCGCGCGAACGTCATGCAGGGATTCCGCGGCGCCGTGGCCTCGAGCAGCACGGAGCCGATGCGCCACTGCTCCCCCACCCGGGCGTCCGAGACCTCGATGCCCTGCGTGCGCAGGTTCTCGCCGAACAGCCGGCCGGCGGGGATCTCGCGGCCCAGCTGCGCCGCCCACCAGTCGGCGTCCTCCTGCGCATAGGCGTACACGGCCTGCCGCTCGCCGCCGTGATGCTTGCGGTCGGCCTGCACGTCGGCGTAGAGCCCGAACCGGCCGACCTTCACGGGGCCGTCGACGGGCCGCTTGTCGATCGCGGTGGTGCCGACGGTGCCGGGATCGGGCAGCAGCTGGTGGACGACGCAGACGGAGAGGAGGGTGGCCACCCTCCGAGCGTATCGACCGCGCGAACCGCGTCAGTACCAGATGCTCAGGTGCGGGGCCGGACCCGAGCGCAGCGCGGCGTCGAGCGCGGCGATCGCGGCGGCATCGCCCGTCACGCGCCCGGCCGCGGCGAGCGAGCCGAGCGACACCCCGCCGACGACGACGCTCGACAGCTCCGAGACCCCGAGCTCCACGTCGGCCGCGCCCTCGTCCGGCGTGACCGCGGCGGCGCCGCCGGTGATCGCGACGCGCCAGGTGCCGTCGGCGATGCCGAGGTCGTCGCGGACCGTCACCGTCGCGTCGGCGTCGGCCGCGTACCCCCGCGCCCGCAGCACGCGCGGCACGTCGAGCACGCGCAGCCAGCCATGGTCGAACACGGTGCGCTCCACGGCGCGCGGATCGGTGACCAGCCACGGCAGCGCGTCGTCGACCGGCTGCAGGTCAGCCTTGACCGTGCCGACGAGGTCGTGCTCGATCGCGAAGCGCCACAGGGCGGCGCGAGCGTCGGGCGTCTCGGCCACGAGGTGTCGCACGTCGAGCACGTGGTGGGCGTGGTGGGCGCCCTCGCTCAGTACGAACACCAGGGCGCCGCGGATCTCGCCCGCGGCGTCGCGCGCGATCACGCCGCGCGTCTTGGCGCCGTCGGTGCTGCCGGGCGCGGTGCCGGCGATCGTCTCCCAGCGGAACGGAAAGCCGCCGACGTTGCCGGGCCGCTGCGTGCGGACGCGCTCGTGCAGCTCGCCGAGCACCTCGACCAGGCGCGGCCGCTCGACGTACGCGAGCGTCACGTCGGTCGCGGGGCCGATCCATCCGGCCCGCTTCGTCTCGATCGCGATGTTCTCGACGGGCACCGCCATCCCGAAGCCGTAGCGGCCGTAGATCGTCGACTCGGTCACCGTGAGCCCCGCGATCGCGAGCCCCGCCGCCGACGCCGCGCGCAGCTCGCCCTCCAGCAGCGCCCGCGCGATGCCGCGGCGCCGGTGCGTGGACGCCACGGTCACGCCGCTGATCGCCCACATCTCGAGCTCGGGCAGCGCCCCGGGCCGGCCCGCGGCGCCCGGCAGCGTGAGCGGGGTCACCCACGAGTCGATCGTGGCCACGGGCATCGCCCCCGGCTCGGCGGCCGGGCCGAAGACGCCGATCATGCGCCGCTCGGCGATCGTGCGGGCCGCGTTCTCCTCCTGCTCGGCCGTCGGCTCGGCGTCGAGGAATCCGCGGCGGATGGCGCGGTAGAACGGCAGGAAGTCGTCGCCGTCGGCCGCGACCACCCGGTAGTCGAGCCCGCGCTCGGCGAGCCGCTCGCGCGAGATCGGGTCAGCGGGAACGTCGCGGGCATCGATCGAGGTCATGCCTCACAGCGTATTCGGCCCCGCGGACACGATAGATTCGAGGCAACGCCGCACACGAGGGGGACGCATGTCGGTTGGTCTGCTCGCCGTCGTCGACGACATCCTGAGCGCCGCGCTCAAGGCCTCGTCGAAGGCCGCCGGTGTCGTCATCGACGACGCCGCCGTCACGCCGCAGTACGTGCAGGGCCTCACGCCCGCGCGGGAGATCCCCGTGGTCGCGAAGATCGCGCTGGGCTCGATCGCCAACAAGTTCCTCATCATCATCCCGATCGCGCTGCTGCTGACGCAGTTCGCCCCATGGGTGCTGCCCTACCTGCTCATCGTCGGGGGCACGTACCTGTGCTTCGAGGGCGCCGAGAAGGCGCTCGAGTGGTTCGGCTTCCACCACGGTCACGTCGACGAGACCGCCCGCGAGGAGAACAAGCTCGTGTGGGGCGCGATCCGCACCGACCTCATCCTGTCGACCGAGATCATGCTCATCTCGCTGTCGAACCTGCCCACCGACATGAGCTTCTGGATGACGCTCGGCTCGCTCGTGGTGATCGCCCTCCTCATGACGGCACTCGTCTACGGCGCGGTGGCGCTGCTCGTGAAGATCGACGACATCGGGCTGGGCATGGCGAAGAACCCCTCGCAGCGCGTGCGCCACACCGGCACCCGCATCGTGCTCGCCATGCCCGCCGTCTTCCGGGTGATCAGCGTGGTCGGCACCGTGGCGATGCTGTGGGTGGGCGGCCACCTCGTGCTCGCCAACCTCGGCGAGGTCGGCTTCACCCTCACCACCGACCTGCTGCACGGCGTCGAGCACCTGCTCGAGCCGGCCGGCGGCGTGGTGGTGTGGCTCGGCGACACGCTGGTGTCGGCGATCGCCGGGTTCCTCGTCGGCCTCGTCGTCGTCGGCGTCGTGCTGCTGATCGGCCGCCTGCTCGGCAAGCGCCCGACCTTCACCGAGGGCGGCGAGACCCCCGCCGGCGCACACGCCTGATCCCAGAGGTGGGAGAATCGCTCAGTGACTGAGGACGACGCCCGAGACGAGTACAAGAGCATCGACACGGGCATCATCCCCACCTCCACGGGCATGATCCCGGTGCCGGGCGGCGCCATGGCGGTGCCCGAGCGCATCCAGGAGGCCGCGGGCGAGACCGCCCACGTGCACCCGGGAGACCGGCTCTCCAGCGCCCGCCGCCTCGTCTACGTGCTGCTGCTGGGCGCGCTCACGGCGCTGGGCCCGTTCACCGTCGACCTGTACCTGCCGGCGTTCCCGCTGCTCGAGCGCGACTTCCACACCACCAGCGGCGCAATCCAGCTCACGCTCACGGGCACGATGGTCGGCTTCGCGCTGGGCCAGCTCGTGGTCGGCCCGCTCAGCGACAAGGTCGGCCGCCGGACGCCGCTGCTCATCGCCACCGCGCTGCACATCGTGGCGAGCCTGGCCGCCGTGTTCGCGCCGTCGCTCGAGCTGCTCGCCATCACGCGCGTGCTCATGGGCATGGGCGCCGCGGGCGGCAGCGTCGTGGCGATGGCGATCGTGCGCGACCTGTTCAGCGGCCGCCGGCTCGTGATCATGCTCTCGCGCCTGGCGCTCGTCACCGGCGTGGCGCCGGTGATCGCGCCCCTGATCGGCTCGGCGCTGCTGAGCGTGATCGACTGGCGCGGGATCTTCGCCGTGCTCGCCGCGTACGGCGTGGCGATCCTGGCCTGCTCGTTCTTCCTGCTGCCCGAGACGCGCCCGGCGACCGACCGCATCACGGCCGACACCGTGTCGGTGCGCCACCGCTATCGCGTCGTGCTGACCGATCGCGTGTTCCTCGGCGTGATGATCATCGGCGCGATGACGTTCTCGGGGCTGTTCTCGTACCTGTCGTCGTCGCCGTTCCTGTTCCAGGAGTTCTTCGGCTTCACGCCCGTGCAGTACGGCACCCTCTTCGCCGTGAACTCGATGGGCCTCATCGCGGGCAACCAGATCGCGGCGCGCCTGGCCGCGCGCGTGGGCCCGCAATGGGTGCTGGCGTGGTCGACGGCCGCGCTGCTGGCGGCCGCGATCGCGATCCCCGTATGCGCCGCGCTGTCGCCGAGCGTGTGGGCGGTGCTCGTGCCGCTGTTCCTGTTCATGACGGCCTGCGGCTTCACGTTCCCGTGCGCGCAGGTGCTCGCCCTCGACCGTCACCCCGACGCCGCCGGCACCGCCGCCTCGCTGCTGGGCGCCGTGAACAACTCGGTCGCGGGCGTGATCTCGCCGCTGGTGGGCCTCATCTCGGCGGGGGCCGGGATCAGCGCCGGATCGATGGCGTCGATCATGATCGGATGCGCGATCCTCGGCATCGTCGCCCTGTGGCTCGTCGTGCGCCCGCGGACGATCGGTCAGCTCAGCGCCTGACCGCCCGCGGCGATCGGCTCAGTGCGCGGCCTGGACCTCGCGCAGCCGCGCCAGCACCTGCAGGCGCACCTGCTCGGGCGCCTGCTCGTGGCACGCGCGCTGCACGGCCTCGGTCAGGGTGCGGGCCACGTGGGCCTCGTCCTGGCACGCGGGGCAGTTCTCGAGGTGCTCGCGGATGTCGCTCTGCTCGGTCTTGCAGATCTCGTTCCGCAGGTACTCCTCGAGGTCGGCCCTCGCCCTCTCGCAACCGCAGTCGGTCATTTCCGTGCTCCTGTCGTGGCGGCCTGGATGCCTCGCTCGGCCGCGTAGTCCTTCAGCAGGTCACGGAGCATGCGCCTGCCGCGGTGCAGGCGGCTCATGACCGTGCCGATCGGGGTCTTCATGATGTCGGCGATCTCCTGGTAGGCGAAGCCCTCGACGTCGGCGAGGTACACCGCCATCCGGAAGTCGTCGGGGATCGACTGCAGCGCGTCCTTGACGACCGACGCGGGCATGCGGTCGATCGCCTCCGCCTCGGCCGATCGGCTGCTCGTGGCGGTGGTCGACTCCGCGCCGCCCAGCTGCCAGTCCTCGAGCTCGTCGATCGTGCCCTGGTACGGCTCGCGCTGCTTCTTGCGATACGTGTTGATGTAGGTGTTCGTCAGGATCCGGTACAGCCACGCTTTGAGGTTGGTCCCCTGCGTGAACGACGCCCACGACGCGAACGCCTTCACGAACGTCTCCTGCACCAGGTCCGCCGCATCGGCGGGATTGCGGGTCATGCGCATCGCGGCGCCGTAGAGCTGGTCCATGAAGGGCAGCGCCTGCTCCTCGAACTGCGTGCGCGCATCGGCGACCGCAGTCGTCTCGGGGGCATCCTGATCGTCCATTGCGGGCCAGTTTAGGCTCGCGAACTCCGGGATGTCCTGGAGGGTCGTCTGCGGATGGTCCAGTGCGATGATCATGCCCTTCCTCTCCGCGAGCCGGGATCGCGACATAATGCCCCGGCTAAGGTGGAAACCGATGACGGCGAACGCGTATTCCCCCGGCGAGACGGCGCTCCCCCCGGCGCGCGGCGAGTACGCCGCGCCCACGGTCACGGGCGAGCTGAACGCGACCCTGACGATCCCCGGTTCCAAGTCGCTCACCAACCGCGAGCTCGTGCTGGCGGCGCTGGCCGAGGGGCCCAGCCGCATCGGCGCGCCGCTTCCCAGCGAGGACTCCTCGCGCATGGTCGAGGCGCTCACGGCGCTGGGCGTGCGGGTGGAGCAGGCCGCCGGGCAGAGCGCCTACGGCCCCGACCTCGTCGTGACACCGGGCCCGCTCAGCGGCGCCACGGTCGACGCGGGCCAGGCCGGCACGGTGATGCGCTTCATCGCGCCGCTGGCGGGCCTCGTCGACGGCGAGGTGCTGCTCACGGCGCACGAGAACGCGCTGCACCGGCCGATGGGCGAGATGATCCGCGCGCTGCGCGACCTCGGCGTCGACGTGGACGACGACGGCCGCTGGTCGCTGCCCTTCCGCGTGCACGGGCGCGGCCACGTCCGCGGCGGCGAGGTCGAGATCGACGCCTCGGCCTCCAGCCAGTTCGTCTCGGGCCTGCTGCTGGCCGCGCCGCGGTTCGACGTGGGCATGCACCTGCGCCACACCGGCGAGCGCCTGCCGAGCCTGCCGCACATCGACATGACGATCGAGACGCTCGCGCGCCGCGGCGTGCAGGTCGAGCGCCCGGCGCCGGGCGAGTGGATCGTGCCGCCCACGTCGATCCGCGCCAAGGACGTGCACGTCGAGCCCGACCTGTCCAACGCCGCCCCGTTCCTGGCCGCGGCGATGATCGCCGGCGGCAGCGTGACGGTGACCGACTGGCCGCCCCACTCCACGCAGCCGGGCGCCCAGCTCACCGACCTGCTCTCGCTCATGGGCGCGCGGGTGTCGCGCCGGTCGGGGGCGCTCACCGTGGCCGCCGGCCGCGCCATCCACGGCGTCGACCTCGACCTGTCGGCGGTGAGCGAGCTCACGCCCACGTTCGCGGGGCTCGCGCTGTTCGCCGACGGGCCCTCGACCTTCCGCGGCATCGGCCACATCCGCGGGCACGAGACCGACCGGATCGCCGCGCTCGCGCAGAACATCGCCGCCCTCGGCGGCCACGCCGAGGAGCTGCCCGACGGCATCCGCATCGAGCCGGGCCCGCTCCACGGCGGCACGTGGCGCGCGTTCCACGACCACCGGATCGCCACGACCGGCGCGCTCGTGGGGCTCGCCGTGCCGGGCGTGGTGGTCGACGAGATCGGCGCCACCGCCAAGACCCTCCCCCAGTTCACCGGGCTGTGGGATCGCATGCTCGCGGGAGTCGGACGCCGTTGAGCTGGCTGAGCGACGACCTCGACGACGAGCCGGAGTTCGACGAGAGCGACGTGCGCGTCCGGCCCAACCCCAAGGGCAACCGTCCGCGCACCAAGCGCCGCCCCGCGCACGAGAGCGCGGAGATCGCGCGCGTGCTGGGCGTGGACCGCGGCCGCTACGCGGTGCTCGTCGACGAGGACCTGCCCACCGAGCGCGAGGTGACGGCGGCGCGGGCGCGCGAGCTGCGCAAGATGCCGATCGTCACGGGCGACCGGGCGCGGATCGTCGGCGACACCTCGGGCCGCGAGGGCACGCTTGCCCGCATCGTCGGCATCGAGGAGCGCAGCTCGCTGCTGCGGCGCAGCGCCGACGACACCGACCAGGTCGAGCGCGTGATCGTCGCCAACGCCGATCAGATGCTCGTGGTCGTCGCGGCCGCCGATCCGGAGCCGCGCCCCCGGCTGGTCGACCGCTACCTCGTGGCGGCGCTGGACGCGGGGATCCGCCCGCTCATGGTGGTCACGAAGACCGACCTGGCCGATCCCACCGGGTTCCTCGAGCACTTCGCCGGGCTCGACGAGCTGCGCGTGTTCCGGTCCGCTCGCGACGAGGCCCCGCTCGACGCGATCGGCGAGGCGCTCGTCGGACACACCACGGTGTTCGTCGGGCACTCGGGCGTGGGCAAGTCGACGCTCGTGAACGCGCTCGTCCCCACCGCCCGCCGGGCCACGGGGCACGTGAACCAGGTGACCGGCCGCGGGCGGCACACGTCGTCGTCGACGGTGTCGCTGCGCTATCACGGCCCCGCCGGGTCGGGGTGGGTGATCGACACCCCGGGTGTCCGCTCGTTCGGGCTGGGGCACGTCGATCCCGACAACATCCTGCGTGCGTACCCCGACCTGCTCGAGATCGCCGCGGAGTGCCCGCGCGGCTGCACCCACCTGCCCGACGCGCCCGACTGCGCGCTGAACGAGGCGGTCGCGGCCGGAACGCTCGCCCCGGGCCGCCTGGACTCCCTGCAGCGTCTGCTGGGGACCTTCAAGGACAAGCAGGACTGGTGACGCCCGGCTTGGCGTGGTCGCTTCCTCTCCGGCCGCTCCGCGTCCTCCGTTCAGCAACCGACAGGGGCCACCCGATCGGCTGCTGAGCGCAGCGGCCGCAGGCCGCGGAGATGAACGAACTACGCTGGAGGCGATGACTGAGCGCCTCGAACCCGGTACCCCCGCCCCCGACTTCGCGCTGGGCGACCAGGACGGCTCGCCCGTGTCGCTCGCCGACTTCCGCGGCCGCAAGGTGGTGCTGTACTTCTACCCGGCGGCGATGACCCCGGGCTGCACCACCGAGGCGTGCGACTTCCGCGACTCGATCGGCTCGCTCGCGGGCGCCGGCTACGCGGTGCTGGGCGTCTCGCCCGACGAGCCCGAGAAGCTTAAGGCGTTCGCGGAGCGCGACGGGCTGACCTTCCCGCTGCTGAGCGACCCCGACGCCGCCGTCCACCAGGCGTACGGCACCTGGGGCGAGAAGAAGAACTACGGCAAGGTGTACGTCGGGGTGATCCGCTCCACGTTCGTCATCGACGAGCAGGGCGTGATCGCCAAGGCGCTCTACAACGTCAAGGCCACGGGCCACGTGGCGCGCCTGCGCCGCGAGCTCGGCATCGACTAAGGCGGGTCTAGCGGCGGCGCCCGCGCCCCGCGATCGGCGTCCGCCCTCGCGAGAGCGGCCGGCCGGTGCGGCCGCGCGACCTGCCGCCGTGTGCGGCGGCGGGCTCGGCGTCCCGGTGCCCGAGGACGGCCGAGGGCGCCGACTCCTCCGTGGTGGTCTCGTGCACCTCTTCCTGCGTGAGCTCGATGCCGCCGTGCTCGACCGCCGACACCGTGAGGCGGGCGAGCCAGTCGCGGTTGAGCTCCGGGCGCTCGCTGCTGTCGAAGAGGAAACGCAGCGGGATGCTGGGGTGCAGCCAGATGGTCGTGTAGCCCGCTTCGTCCCCCTCGGGGTGCGCCCACGAGACGCTGAAGGTCTCGTTGCGGCGCAGCTTCGTGAGGATCACCGCCCGCAGGTGCCACAGGGTGCGGTCATCGATGCGGATCGGCGGATCGGCGTTGTCGTAGATGAACAGCCCCATGCCTCGACGGTAGCCCCGAAACGCCCCGCGGAATACCGGTCGTTCGGGGGACATCGCGATCAGGGGCGGCGGTAGCGGTGCTCGGGGCGGCCCGCGCTGCCGTAGCGCAGCGACACCGCCACCGCGCCCTGGGCCGCGAGCGCCGCGAGATGCCGCTGCGCCGTGGCGCGCGAGACGCCGGCGCGCTCCGCGGCCTCCGCCGCCGAGGCCTCGCCGCCCGCCAGCGCCGCGAGCACGAGCCGCCGGGTCTCGTCGCGCGCCGGCCCCTGCTCGATGCCCCCGCGCGCCGCGGCGAGCGCGCGATCGACGTCGTCCTGAGCCAGGGCCGTCTCGTCGCGCGCGAGCAGGTTGCGGAACCGGGCGTACGCGCTGAGCCGGTCGTGCAGCGCGTTCGGCGGGAAGGGCTTCAGGATCACCTGCAGCGCGCCGGACCCGATCGCCCGGCGCACGGTGGCGGCATCGGCGGCGGCGCTGAGCACGAAGCGGTCGACGCCGGACTCCCGGCCGACCTCGATGCCGTCGCCGTCGGGCAGGTACACGTCGAGCAGCAGCAGCTGCGGCTCCATCTCGGCGATCGCGCGCCGCGCGGAGGCGGCGTCGCGCACCGGGGGCAGCGCCTGGAAGCCGGGGTGCGCGTCGACGAGGTCGCGGTGGATCCCGCTCACGCGGAAGTCGTCGTCGACGATCAGCGTCCTGATCGGATCGGTCACGGGGCGATCGCCTCCTCGGGCGCGGATCGGGGGGACATCGCGCCCGGCAGGCGGGCGGCGAAGACGGCGCCGTGGCCCTCGCCGCGGGCCTCGACGAGCCAGAGCGCGCCGCCGCGACGGCGGGCGAAGCGGCGCGCCAGCGGCAGCCCGATGCCGCGGCCGTGCACCGCATCGGCCGGCGCGGCGTCCTCCTGACGGCGGGCGTTCTCGAACACGTGGTTGGGGTCGTCCACGCCCCGGCCCGAATCGGTCACCGTCAGCGCGAGCGTGTCGCCGTCGTCCAGCAGCGACACCGACACCCACCGGGGCTCCGCGCCCGCGACGGCGGCGGAGATCGCGTTGTCGACGAGGTTGCCCAGCACGGCGGCGACGTCCTCCGGCTGGGCGACGACGCCCACGAGCAGCGTGTCGTCGGCGATGCGCAGCTCCACGCCGCGCTCGGACGCCTCGGCGGCCTTCGCCGCGAGGAACGAGGCGAGGAACGGCTCGTCGACCTCGAGCGCGCCCTCGTCGGGGATCGCACCGCGCTCGGCGAACTCCGCGATCATCCGCTCGGCCTCGTCCACCCGACCCGCGGCGAGCATGCCGGCCGCGGCATGCATCCGGTTCGCGAACTCGTGCCGCTGCACCCGCAGGGCGCTCGTGGCCGCCCGCACGGCCTCCAGGCGCTCGGCGAGGGCGAGCACGTCGGTGCGATCGCGCAGCACGGCGACCGCCCCGAGGTCGTCGGCCCCGTTGCGGGCGCGGCGCACGTCGACGTAAGCCACGCGATCCTCGAGCACCAGCTGCTCCTCGACGCGCGCCTCGCCCGCCAGCACGCGCTCAACCGCCCGCACCAGCCGGCGGGGCAGCCCGGCCGCCCCAACGTCGCTGCCCGTGGGGTCGATCCCTCCGAACACGCGCACGGCCGACGGATTGCAGGCGCGCACGACGCGATCGGGACCGATGGCGAGGACCCCGTCGTGCACGCCGTCGAGCACGGCCGCCCGGCTCTGCAGCAGCGCCTCGAGCTCGTCTGGCTGCACCCCGCGGGTGAGGGCCTCCAGGCGCCGCCGGATGAGCAGCGCGACCCCCACGGCGGCCGCGACCGCCACGAGCGCGACGCCCGCGACCACACCCAGCACGGCCGGCACGTCGCCGTACACGCGCGACGGCGCGAAGCCCACGCTGACGAGGCCGATCACCTCACCCGAGGCGGGATCGGTCACGGGCACCTTCGCGCGGGCCGAGTCGCCCAGCGTGCCGTGGGCCCAGTCGATGGTCTCGCTCCCCCGCAGCACCGGCGCGTAGGCGGTGCTGAGCTCGCGGCCGAGCTCGGCGGGGTCGGGGTGTGCCAGGCGCAGGCCGCGGTCGTTGGCGATCACGACGAACAGCGCGCCCGTGCGGTCGGCCACCTCGGCCGCCTGGCGCTGCAGGTCACCGGCCTCCAGCGCCGCGGCGTCGAGCCCCGCGCGGCCGGCGTAGGCGGCCGCCTGCGCGCGCACGTCCGGGTCGCTCGCGACGGAGCGGGCGATCCCCAGCGCCGTCGACTCCGCCTCGGCCCGCAGCTGCCCCACGGCGAACGCGGCGAAGGCCGCCAGGCACACGAGCACGATGAGAAACGCCGCCCCGAGCTGCATGAGGAGCACCCGGGTCGCGAACCGCATACGGGCCAGTATGCGCCCTCGCGCGCCGTGCGCATAACGCGCAGAAGTCGCGCAATGCGCGTTACCCCGGTCTGCTCGCCGGGCCGCTCCTAACGTCCCTACGAGGGAACGCACCCTACTGCAGACAAGGACGTCACATGCTCGTGATTCTCGGATTCGCCATGATCCTCACCTTCATGGCCCTCATCATGACCAAGCGGCTCACGCCGATGGTCGCCCTCATCCTCGTGCCCACCGTGTTCGGCCTGTTCGCCGGCGCGGGTCTCGGCATGGGCGACATGATCCTCGGCGCGATCTCCGACATGGCGCCGACGGCGGCGCTGCTGATGTTCGCGATCATGTTCTTCGGGCTCATGATCGACGTCGGCCTGTTCGATCCGCTCATCCGCTTCATCACGCGCCTCGTGGGCGACGACCCCGCCAAGGTGGTGCTCGGCACGGCGCTGCTGGCCGGTGCCGTCTCGCTCGACGGCGACGGGTCGACGACGTTCATCATCACGACCTCCGCCCTGCTGCCCGTGTATCTGCGCCTCGGCATGAGCCCCGTGGTGCTCACGTGCGTGGCGGGGCTCGTCAACGGCACCATGAACATCGTGCCGTGGGGCGGCCCGACCGTCCGCGCGGCCACCGCCCTGGGCGTGGAGCCCGGTGACGTGTTCGTGCCGATGCTGCCCTCGCTGGCCGCCGGCCTGCTCGTCGCCTTCGGCCTGGCGTGGTACCTCGGCCTGGCCGAGCGCCGCCGGATCGGCCGCATCGACCTCGAGCGCGCGGGCGACGACCGCCGCGCGGGCTCGGGCCTGCGCCCGCCGCAGCTGCTGGAGGGCTCCGGCGGCCTCCCCGGCGCGCGCGCCGCGCTGGCCACCCGCAACGTCGTCACGGTCAAGGGCGCCGGCTCCACCTCGACGGTGCGCCTGGCCGAGGACGAGCGCGACACCGCCATGGCCGACACGGTGCTCAACCCCGAGCGCGCCACCCTGCGCCCGCGGCTGATCTGGGTGAACCTCGCGCTGACCATCGTCGTGATGGTGCTGCTGATCATCGACGTGCTGCCGCTGCCGTACGTGTTCATGATCGGCACGGGCGTCGCGATGCTCATCAACTTCCCGCGCCTGAAGGGTCAGACCGCCGCGATCGTCGCCCACGCGCCGAGCATCGTCGGCGTCGTGTCGATGGTGCTGGCCGCCGGCGTGCTCGTGGGCGTCCTGGACGGCACCGGCATGGTCACGGCGATGGCCGACTGGGTGGTGCAGGTGGTGCCGTCGTCGCTCGGCCCGTTCTTCGCCGTGATCACCGGGCTGCTGTCGATCCCCATGACGTTCTTCATGTCGAACGACGCGTTCTACTACGGCATCCTGCCGGTGCTCGCCGAGAGCGCGGCCGCCTACGGCATCTCGCCGGTCGAGATGGCGCGGGCCTCGATCGTGGGCCAGCCGGTGCACCTGCAGAGCCCGCTCGTGCCGGCGATCCTGCTGCTCGTCTCGCTGGCGAGCGTCAACCTCGGCGATCACCACCGCAAGGTGCTGTGGCGCGCGCTCGTGGTCTCGCTCGTGATGCTCGTCGTCGGCGTGCTGGTCGGATCGATCCCGTTCGCCTGAGCCGTCGCGTTCCTCGCCGGGTTCAGTCCTCGGCGAGGAACGCGACACCCGCCGCGCGGAAGTCCCTCGAACCCGGGGCGTTGAAGTGGTGGCGGCCGGGCACCTCGACGAAGCGCCCGTGGGGCGTCGCGGCCGCGAGGTGCTTCGAGTCCTCGAGGATCGCGTCGTCCGATCCGGTCGCGAACAGGATCGGCTGCTGCGGCGGGTGCCCCAGGTCCGGGTCCGCGTCGCCGAAGCGCATGCCCTCGGCGAGCGCGACGAGCGCGAGGAGGTCGTTGCCCGGCACCCGCTCGGCGAGCGTGACGTAGTCGCGGGTGACCGGATCGGTCACCTCCTCGCCGCGCTCGGCGAAGGCGCGCGCCTGCGCGATGTCGAGCCGCCCCAGCGGACGGCCGTCGGGGATGCCGCCCAGCACCGCCCGCTCGATCCGGTCCCCGAGGGCGACGGCGGCGTGCCAGCCGACCCGCGCGCCGAGCGAGTAGCCGACGTAGCGGGCGGTGTCGACGAGGTAGGTCTCGAGGACGATCGTCAGATCGGACACAAACGCGTCCATCGCGTACTCGATCGCCGTGTGCGGCCGATCGCTCGCCCCGTGGCCGCGCTGATCGATCCCGAGGACGCGGAAGCCGGCGCGCTGCAGATCGCGCACCCACCCGGTGTCGACCCAGTTGTCCTTGCAGCTCGACGCGAACCCGTGCACGCACAGGGCGACCGGTGCGTCCTCGTTCTCCCACCCCCACGTGTAGGTCGCGACGCGATGCCCCTCCTGCGACATCACGAACTGCGGCTCGGGCATCTCGGTGATCAGCGGAACGCTCATGGCGCCATTCTGCCGGTCCTCACGACCGGATCGGCTCGACCTTGCGCGAGCCGATGCGGTCGAGGTACCGCACGGCCCGCGTGACGGCCTCGCGCCCGGCACGGTTCGCACCCACGGTCGACTGCGACGGGCCGAAGCCGATCAGGTGCACGCGCGGCTCGCCGGCCACCTGCGTGCCGCGCATCGCGATGCCGCCGAGCTCGTTGCGCAGGTACAGCGGATCGAGGTGACGCACGTCGGGGCGGAAGCCCGTGGCCCACACGATCGCGTCGAGCGGAGTGAAGGTGCCGTCGGCCTCGCGCACGCCGTCCGGCTCGATGCGCGTGAACATCGGGCGGCGGACGAGAGCGCCGCGATCGCGTGCCGCGCGGGCGGAGCTCGACCACCCCAGCCCGGTGTAGCCCACGATGCTACCCGTGGGCCGCCCCGCCTCGACGTCGGCCGTGACCTTCTCGATCGTGCTCCGGCCGGTGGTCTCGGGATCGAACTCCCCCTCGATGAACACCGGCTCGCGCCGCGTGTACCAGAACGTCTGCGCGACGCGCGAGATCTCCTCGAGGTGCTGCACCGCCGAGATCCCGCCGCCCACGATCGCGACGCGCTGCCCCGCGAACTCGTCGAGCGATCCGTACTCACGCGTGTGCAGCTGGCGCCCGCGGAACGTCTCCTGGCCCGGATACGCCGGCCGCACCGGGTTGTCCCATGTGCCGGTGGCGTTGATGAGGACTCGGGCGATCCACGTGCCGCCGTCGGTGCGCACGACGAGGTCCCCGTCCTCCTCGTCGTCCGCGAAGTCGACGCTCTCGACCCGCACGGGCCGCAGGATCGGAAGATCGAACCGCTGCTCGAAGGCGGCGAAGTAGCGGGGCACGGCGTCGCGGCTGGGCTCGTCCGGATCCATGTCGGGCTGCGCGAGCCCGGGCAGGTCGAAGATGCGGTTCAGGCCGGAGACGGTGAGAGACGCCCACCGGTGCCGCCACGCGCCGCCGGGTGCCGGGTTCGCGTCGAGCACGACGTATGTGCGGTCCGCGCCCGGGTCATCGATCGCGCTCACGAACCCGGCGCGCCGCAGGTGGAACGCGGCGGAGAGCCCCGCCTGCCCGGCGCCGATCACGACGACGCTCGCGCGCCGGCCTGCGTTCTCCCCCACGATCCTTTCAACCGCATGGATCGCGCGGTCATTCCCGCGCCCATGGCTGGCAGACTCGGAGCGTGACCGAGGCGGACTGGCCGGCGTACTACCGACGCGTCGCGGGGCGCGCCGTGCGCCCCTTCGCCGTGCGCGCGGCGGCCGCCACGTCGCCCGGCTTCGCGGTCGACCTCGGATGCGGCGACGGCACCGAGAGCCAGTGGCTCGTCGAGCAGGGATGGCGCGTCCTCGCCGTCGACCGCGAGGAGGAGGCGATCCGACGGGTGACGCACCGCACGGCTGGCCGAGCCGCCGTCGAATGCGCGGATCTCGCCAACTACACGCCACCGGCCGCCGACCTCGTGCTGGCGTGCGCCGCGCTCCCCTTCATCCCGCCCGACCGCTTCGACGACGCGTGGGCGCGCATCCGCGGCGCCGTGCGCCCCGGCGGGATCCTCGCCGTCGAGCTCTTCGGCGATCGCGACTCGTGGGCCGGCGACCCCGGCATGACGTTCCACAGCCGGGCGGACGTCGAGGGGCTGACCGCCGCCATCGAGATCGTGCTCCTCGAGGAGCGGGAGTTCGACGGGCCGAGCGGCCGGGGGCCCAAGCACTGGCACCGCTTCGAGGTGATCGCCCGCGCCTGATTCCGGCGATCGAGGAGCTCTCGGCTCGAGAGGAGGATCGCGCGGCCCGACCTCCTCGCGAACCGGGATCCCCTCGCCAGCGGCGAACCGCGGCCCCGGGATCACCGCCCGGAAACGCGAAACGGGCCTCCCAAAGGAGGCCCGTTCACGCGATCGGGATTCTCAGAAGTCCCAGTCGTCGTCCTCGGTGGCGACGGCCTTGCCGATGACGTACGACGAGCCCGAGCCGCTGAAGAAGTCGTGGTTCTCGTCGGCGTTGGGCGACAGGGCCGACAGGATCGCCGGGTTCACGTCGGTGACGCTCGAGGGGAACATCGCCTCGTAGCCCAGGTTCATGAGGGCCTTGTTGGCGTTGTAGTGCAGGAACTTCTTGACGTCCTCGGTCAGGCCGACCTGGTCGTAGAGGTCCTGCGTGTACTGCACCTCGTTGTCGTAGAGCTCGTAGAGCAGCGAGAACGTGTAGTCCTTGATCTCGTCGCGCTTGGCCTGGTCGACCTGCTCGAGCCCCTTCTGGAACTTGTAGCCGATGTAGTAGCCGTGCACGGCCTCGTCGCGGATGATGAGGCGGATCAGGTCGGCCGTGTTCGTCAGCTTCGCCCGCGAAGACCAGTGCATCGGCAGGTAGAAGCCCGAGTAGAACAGGAAGCTCTCGAGCAGGGTCGAGGCGACCTTGCGCTTGAGCGGCTCGTCGCCACGGTAGTACTCCATGACGATCTGGGCCTTCTTCTGCAGGTTGGGGTTCTCCACCGACCAGCGGAACGCCTCGTCGATCTCCTGCGTCGAGCACAGGGTCGAGAAGATCGACGAGTAGCTCTTGGCGTGCACCGACTCCATGAACGCGATGTTCGTGTAGACGGCCTCCTCGTGCGGGGTCACCGCGTCGGGGATGAGCGAGACCGCGCCGACCGTGGCCTGTACGGTGTCGAGCAGCGTGAGGCCCGTGAACACGCGCATCGTGAGCTGCTGCTCCTCGGGCGTGAGGGTGTTCCACGACTGGATGTCGTTGGACAGCGGGATCTTCTCCGGCAGCCAGAAGTTGCCCGTGAGGCGGTTCCACACCTCGACGTCCTTCTCGTCCTGGATGCGGTTCCAGTTGATGGCCTGGACGTGATCCAGGAGCTTGAGCGTCTCCGTCATCGTTCTTTCTTCTCTCGGAAATCCCTGATCAGCCGCTCAGAGCGTGCAGCTGACGCAGCCCTCGACCTCGGTGCCCTCGAGGGCCATCTGGCGCAGGCGGATGTAGTAGATCGTCTTGATGCCCTTGCGCCAGGCGTAGATCTGGGCCTTGTTGATGTCGCGGGTGGTGGCGGTGTCCTTGAAGAACAGCGTCAGCGACAGGCCCTGGTCCACGTGCTGGGTCGCCGCGGCGTAGGTGTCGATGACCTTCTCGTAGCCGATCTCGTACGCGTCCTGGTAGTACTCGAGGTTGTCGTTCGTCATGAACGGCGCCGGGTAGTAGACGCGACCGAGCTTGCCTTCCTTGCGGATCTCGATCTTCGACGTGATCGGGTGGATCGACGCCGTCGAGTTGTTGATGTACGAGATCGATCCGGTCGGCGGCACCGCCTGCAGGTTCTGGTTGTAGATGCCGTACTGCTGGATCGAGGCCTTCAGCTCGCGCCAGTCGTCCTGCGTGGGGATGTGGTGACCGGCGAACATCTCCTTGACCTTGGCGGTCTTCGGCTCCCACACCTGGTCGATGTACTTGTCGAAGAACTCGCCCGAGGCGTAGGTCGAGTCCTCGAAGCCCTCGAACGCGACCCCGCGCTCCTTCGCGATGTTGTTCGAGGCGCGCAGCGCGTGGAACAGCACCGTGTAGAAGTAGATGTTCGTGAAGTCGATGCCCTCTTCGGAGCCGTAGAACACGCGCTCGCGAGCGAGGTAGCCGTGCAGGTTCATCTGGCCCAGGCCGATGGCGTGCGAGCGGTCGTTGCCGTCCTCGATCGAGCGCACCGAGCGGATGTGGCTCTGGTCGCTGACCGCGGTGAGGGCGCGGATGGCCGTCTCGACCGTGAGGCCGAAGTCGGGCGAGTCCATCGCCAGCGCGATGTTCAGCGACCCGAGGTTGCACGAGATGTCCTTGCCGATCTGGTCGTACGAGAGGTCCTCGTTCAGCGTGGTCGGCGTGTTCACCTGCAGGATCTCGCTGCAGAGGTTGGACATGTTGATCCGGCCCTTGATCGGGTTGGCCGCGTTCACCGTGTCCTCGAACATGATGTACGGGTAGCCCGACTCGAACTGGATCTCGGCGAGGGTCTGGAAGAACTTGCGCGCGTTGATCTTCGTCTTCTTGATGCGCGGGTCGTCGACCATCTCGCGGTACTTCTCGGTGACCGAGATGTCGCCGAACGGCACGCCGTAGACGCGCTCGACGTCGTACGGCGAGAACAGGTACATGTCCTCGTCGTTCTTGGCGAGCTCGAACGTGATGTCCGGGATCACGACGCCCAGCGAGAGCGTCTTGATGCGGATCTTCTCGTCGGCGTTCTCGCGCTTGGTGTCGAGGAACTTCATGATGTCGGGGTGGTGCGCCGAGAGGTACACCGCGCCCGCGCCCTGACGCGCGCCGAGCTGGTTGGCGTAGCTGAACGAGTCCTCGAGCAGCTTCATGACGGGGATGATGCCGCTGGACTGGTTCTCGATCTGCTTGATCGGAGCGCCCGCCTCGCGGATGTTCGACAGCAGCAGCGCCACGCCGCCGCCGCGCTTGGACAGCTGCAGCGCGGAGTTGATGCCGCGGGCGATCGACTCCATGTTGTCCTCGATGCGCAGCAGGAAGCAGCTGACGAGCTCGCCGCGCTGCGCCTTGCCGGCGTTGAGGAACGTGGGGGTGGCCGGCTGGAAGCGACCCGAGATGATCTCGGCCGCGAGCTTCATGGCCAGGTCCTGGTCGCCGTCGGCGAGGGCGAGCGCGGTCATGACCACGCGGTCCTCGAAGCGCTCGAGGTAGCGCTTGCCGTCGAAGGTCTTCAGCGTGTAGCTCGTGTAGTACTTGAACGCGCCGAGGAAGGTCTCGAAGCGGAACTTCTGCGCGTAGGTGAAGTCGTTGAGCTTCTGGATGAACTCGAACGGGTACTTCTCGAGGACTGCGCCCTCGTAGTACTCCTTCTCGACCAGGTAGTCGAGACGCTCCTTGAGGGAGTGGAAGAACACCGTGTTCTGGTTGACGTGCTGCAGGAAGTACTCCCGTGCGGCGCGCTTGTCGGCGTCGAACTGGATCTTCCCGTTCTCGTCGTACAGGTTCAGCATCGCGTTCAGGGCGTGGTAGTCCATGCCGTCGAACTTGACGTTGTGCTTGAAGTCCATGTCGGTTGTCAGTGCTGCAGCTTCCACCATCGTTCCAATCCGTCGCTCACGCGATCGACGTCGTCTGCCGTGCCGAAGAGTTCAAGCCGATACAGGTGCGGCACGTCGCACTTGCGGCTGATGATGTCGCCGGCGATGCAGAAGCCCTCGCCGAAGTTGGTGTTGCCTGCCGAGATGACGCCGCGGATCCAGCGCCGGTTGCCTTCCTCGTTGAGGAAGCGGATGACCTGCTTCGGGACGGCGCCGTTGCCGTCACCTCCGCCATAGGTCGGTGTGACGAGAACGAACGGCTCGTCCACGTGGAGCGGCTCATCCGAGCGATGGAGCGGGATCCGCTCGGCACGCATGCCGAGCTTCTCGATGAAGCGCGCCGTGTTGCCCGACACGCTCGAGAAGAACACGAGCAGGGGCACCTCGGCGGCGGTGGCCGTCGCGATCATCGTTCACCCCGTTCCCGAGATCCGCCGAAGGATGAGTCGACCGGACGCGGGTGCGTCAGGCCAGACGAGCGGCGAGCTCGTCGATCTTGTCGGGACGGAACCCCGACCAGTGGTCCTCGTCGGTGACGACGACGGGCGCCTGCAGGTAGCCGAGCGCCTTGACCTGCTCGAGGGCGTTCGGGTCCTGCGAGAGGTCGGTGACTTCGTACTCGATGCCCTTGGAGTCGAGGGCACGGTAGGTGGCCGTGCACTGGACGCAGGAGGGCTTGGTGTAAACCGTGATCGCCATGATCTCTTCCCCTTGAATCGCTGTGTGCCCGGCGTTCCCCCACCGGGACCTCAATACTACATATGGGTGCCGACATTCCGGCGCACCACAAGGACTAGTAGTTACAAGCGTGTCATTTTCCACCGCTCTCCACCACCCGCCCACAGGTTTCTCCACCGATCCGTCCACAGTCGGCGCCCCCACGCGACCGTCGGGAATCGCCTGATCCACGGGCATTCGCCCGCCGCGGCGGACCGCTCTCCACAGTTCGGACGATACGAGGGGCCTCCGACACGCGCGCCCCTGTGGAGATCCGTCGACGGCGTGTCGCGGCGTGTCGTGAGCGCGCCTGCCGAGCATCCGCCCAGCCCCCGGGCGGTAGCGTGGTGACGTGGCGGGGTACCGGGATCTTCTGCGCACGCGGGGCGTCGCGCGCATCATCGCAGCGCAGCTGACCGCACGGTTCCCGGGCGGCATGCTGACGCTCGCCGTGCTGCTGCACATCGAGCACCTGACGCACTCCTACGGGGCCGCCGGCACCGTGCTCGCGGCCGTGTCGATCGGCCAGGCGGTGGCCGGCCCGCTCACGAGCCGCTGGATGGGCGCGTGGGGCATGCGGCCGGTGCTCATCCTCACCACCGCCGTGCAGGCCGTGGCGCTGCTCGTGCTCGCCCTCGCCGGGCTGCCCGTTCCCGCGCTCGTCGTGTGTGGCGTCGTGATCGGCCTGTCGACCCCGCCGGTGCAGCCGGCCGTGCGCACCATCTATCCGAAGATGGTCAACGCCTCGCGCCTCACGCGCCTGTTCTCGCTCGATGCCTCGCTGCAGGAGATCATCTGGGTCGTCGCCCCCGTGCTGACGACGTTCGTGGCCATCCAGATCAGCACGGTGCTCGCGCTGCTGCTCATCGTCGCGTTCCTGCTCGCGGGCGGCGCGTGGTTCATCTTCTCCCCCGAGGTCGGCCGGGTGCGCATCCCGCGCAGCCGCCACGCCCTCGGGCGCGTGCTGCGCAAGCCCGCCGTCATCCTCTCGACCGTGGTGGGTGCCATCATGCTCGCGGCGATCTCGTCGCTCGAGACCGGCATCGTCGCCGCCTACGGCGAGGGCGGGCTGGAGTCCGGCCTCATCCTCGCGGTGTTCGCGGCCGGCAGCCTGGTGGGCGGCCTCGGCTTCGGTCACCTGCCCATGGGCCCGTGGTCGGCCGCGCGGCGCCTGGCGATCATGGCGTTCGGCATCGCGCTCACCCTCATCTCGCTCAACGCCTGGTGGCTCGGCGTCTCGGTGCTCGTGGCGGGCATGGGCATCGCGCCCGTGTTCGCGCTGACGTTCTCGATCGTCTCGGCGAGCGTGCGCTTCAGCGAGACGGCCGAGGCCTACGGCTGGCTCAACACCGGCCAGCTCATCGGGGCGGCGCTCGGCTCGGCGGTCGCGGGCTTCGTGATCGACGGGGTCGGCCCGTCGGCGGCGTTCTGGGTCGCCACCGGGTTCGCGGCGCTGGCGGTGCTCGTGGCCGCGGCGTGCGTGCGCGGCTTCCCCGACCTGCGGGGCCGCGACGCGAGCCCGCAGCCCGACACCGGCATGATCCAGACGGTCACCGGCAGCTTCCGCACGCCCTGACCCGCGCCGGTGCCGTGCCTGCGTCATAGGCTGACGGCATGATCTTTCCCGTCGCCCTGCCCCGTCTGACGTGGGGCGCGCCGGATGCTCCCCGCCACGCGCTGCTCGTGCACGGACTGGGGTCGTCGGCCGCCCTGATGTGGCGCTACGGCGTCGCCCTGGCCGAGGACGGCTGGTGCGCCACCGCGGTGGACCTGCGCGGTCACGGCGACGCACCGCGCGCGCTGGACTACTCGATCGCGGCCTACGCCGCCGACCTCGTGGCCACGGGCCGCGAGGACGGCTGGCCGTGGGACCTCGTCATCGGCCACTCGCTGGGCGGCGCCGCGTCGACCTCCGCGTCCGCGCAGGATCCCGAGTGGACCCGCCGCCTCGTGCTGATCGATCCCGCGATCCACCTCGTCGACCGCGATGCCGAGGTCATCCGCGCGAGCCAGCAGCGGGCCTTCGACGACAACCGCGCCGAGCAGGTGCGCGAGGAGCACCCGCACTGGCACGAGCAGGACGTCGAGCTCAAGGTCGACGCCGTCGCCCGCGCGAGCCGCTGGGCAGTGGAGCAGACCGGCGCCCAGAACCTCGACGCCTGGGACGTGCGGGCCGACGCGGCCCGGCTGGCGGTGCCGACGCACGTGATCGGTGCCGATCCCGAGGTGTACAGCATCTTCGACGGCGCGCTGGCCCGCGAAGTGCTCGCCGCCAACCCGCGCATCACGATGTCGGTGATCCCCCGCGCCGGGCACTCGCCGCACCGCGATCGCCCGGAGGAGACGATCGCGCGACTGCGCGAGGTACTCGCCTCGGACGCCTTCGCGGACGACGAGGAGCTCGGCGATGCGGAGCTCGGCGCGCGGAGCGCGGCGCGATGACATTCGACCCTGCCGCCCACCTCCCCGACGACCTGCTCGAGCGCATCCGCTCCCGCGCGGCCGGGGTGGATGCGGCGAACGCGTTCCCCGAGGAGGACCTCGCCGAGCTGCGCGAGGCCGGGTACCTCGCGATCCTCGTGCCCGCCGACCGGGGCGGCGCCGGACTGAACCTCGCGCAGGCCGCCGTGCTGCAGCAGCGGCTCGCCACGGCGGCGCCCGCCACGGCGCTCGCGGTCAACATGCATCTCGTGTGGACCGGCGTGGCGAAGATCCTGCGCGATCGCGGCATCGACGACCTCGCGTTCGTGCAGCACGGCGCCGCGGCCGGCGAGGTGTTCGCGTTCGGGATCAGCGAGGCCGGCAACGACCTCGTGCTCTTCGGCAGCGACACCGATGCCGTGCCGAACCCCGATGGCTCGTACGCCTTCACGGGCACGAAGATCTTCACCTCGCTCGCGCCGGTGTGGACCCAGCTGGGCCTGCACGGGCTGGACGCCTCCGACCCCGACGATCCGACGCTCGTGTTCGCCTTCGTGCCGCGATCGGAGGCCGTGGTCACGCGCGATGATTGGGACACCCTCGGCATGCGCGGCACGCAGAGTCGCACCACCGAGCTGCGCGGCGCCATCGCCCCCGCGGATCGCGTCGTGCGCCGCGTGCCGCCGGGCCCGTCGGCCGATCCGCTCGTGTTCGGGATCTTCGCCGCCTTCGAGCTGCTGCTCGCCTCGGTCTATACCGGGATCGCGCGCCGTTCACTGGATCTCGCCGTCGACTCCGCGCGCCGGCGCACCTCGAAGAGGACGGGCCTGCCGCAGAGCCAGGACCCCGACGTCCGCCGCCGCGTGGCCGCGATGGGCCTGGCCTACGACGCCCTGCCGCCGCAGATCGCCGCCCTCGCGCGCGATGTCGACGAGCTCGCCGACCACGGCGCGCGCTGGTTCACGCTGCTGTCGGGCGTGAAGCACCGCGCGACGGCGGCGGCCAAGGCGATCGTCGACGACGCGATGCTCGTGGCCGGCGGATCGTCGTACTTCGCCGCGAACGAGCTGTCGCGCCTGTACCGCGACGTGCTCGCGGGCGGGTTCCATCCCTCCGACCCCGAGTCGGCGCACGCCACGGCGGCGTCGTACTGGCTGGGGCCGCTCGAGGCCTGAGGCTCAGCGCCCGTCGAAGTCGAACGCGCGCAGCAGCTCCTCGACGGCCTGCTCGCGGTCGTCTCCCCCGTGCTCGAACATGTGGGTGACGTGGGTGCGCAGGTGGTTCTCGAGCAGCAGGCGGTTGAGCGACTCGAGCGAGCGCTGGATGGCACGGGACTGCGTGATGATGTCCATGCAGTAGTCCTCGTTCTCGATCATCCGCCCGAGCCCGCGCAGCTGGCCCTCGAGGATCCGGGTGCGGTGCAGCGCGCGCTTCTGGATGTCTTCGATCACGCAGTCACTGTACTCCGGCAGCCTCCGCGTCCGGCGTGTCAGGATGGCCCCATGGCGCGCACCCCGACCGAGCTGCTCTCGCCCGCCGACCAGGATCGCCGCCGCGCGCTGGCGGGCATGAAGGCCGTGGCGATCGGCGCCCTGCTGGCCACCGCCGCGCTGTTCGTGATCGGCTTCGTGGGGCAGGAGCGGATCCCCGCCCTCGCCTATGTGCGCGCGGCGGGCGAGGGCGGCATGGTCGGTGCGCTGGCCGACTGGTTCGCGGTGACGGCGCTCTTCCGCCGGCCGCTGGGTCTGCCCATCCCGCACACGGCCATCATCCCCACTCGCAAGGACGAGATCGGCCGGTCGCTGGGCGAGTTCGTGGAGACGAACTTCCTCTCCGAGCCGGTGGTGCGCACCAAGCTCGAGGCCACCGCGATCTCCGCGCGGCTGGGCGCGTGGCTGGCCGAGCCGGCGCACGCGGAGCGCGTCGCCTCGGAGGGCGCCGCGATGGCGCGCGGGGTGCTGTCCGCGCTGAGCGACGACGACGTGCAGGACGTGATCGAGTCGCTCGCCCGCGAGCACCTCATCGCGCCCGACTGGGGCGGTCCCCTCGGTGCGTGGCTCGAGAAGCTGGTCGAGGCCGACGCGCACCGCAGCGCGGTGGATCTGGCCGCCGACAGCATCGCGACGTGGCTGGCGGGCAACCGCGCGGCGTTCGACGGGCTCGTCTCGCGCCGGCTGCCCTCATGGGTGCCCTCGCTCGCACATCGCTTCGTCGACGAGACCGTGTACCGCGAGGCGGTGGCGTTCGTCGATGCGGTACGGGCCGATCCCGCTCACCCGGCGCGCGGCGCGGTGACCGACTACCTCGCCAAGCTCGCACAGAACCTGCAGCACGATCCTGTCACCCGCGCGCGCCTGTCGGGCGCCAAGGAGACGGTGTTCGACAGCCCGCGCGTCCGCGAGCTCGCCGGCGCCGCCTGGGGCACCGCCAAGGACGGGCTGATCCGCTCGCTGGAGGACGCGGACAGCGCGCTGCGCCAGCGCATCCGCGATGTCATCGCGGATCTCGGTGCGCGCCTGTCCACCGACGACGCCCTGCAGAAGCGCGTGGACGGCTTCCTCACCGAGGCGGCGGTGTTCCTCGTCGATCGATACCGGCACGACATCGCGTCGCTCATCACCGACACGGTGGAGAGGTGGGACGCCGACGAGACGACGGAGAAGATCGAGCTGATGGTGGGCCGCGACCTCCAGTACATCCGCCTCAACGGCACCGTGGTCGGCGCCCTGGCCGGCGTGGTGATCTACGCGATCGCGCACGCACTGCTGGGCTGAGCGCCCCCTTCCGGAAACGCAAAAAGGCCCCTCCGAAGAGGGGCCTGAAAGCCGAAAGGCCGCCCTGCGTTGGGCGGCCTTTCGTGAAGTGGTGTCCGGCGGTGTCCTACTCTCCCACAAGGTCCCCCTTGCAGTACCATCGGCGCTGAGAGGCTTAGCTTCCGGGTTCGGAATGTGACCGGGCGTTTCCCTCTCGCTATGACCGCCGAAACTCTTTCGATGTTTCAGCACATCAACACGATTCGTGTTGGTGTGGTTGCCCGTACATCGGGAACCACATAGTGGACGCGAGTTATCTCTCGGAAAGAAGAAGTTGTAAGTCGTCGGCTTATTAGTACCAGTCAGCTACACACATTGCTGTGCTTCCACGTCTGGCCTATCAACCCAGTAGTCTGCTGGGAGCCTCTCGCCCGCAAGGGGCATGGAAGTCTCATCTTGAGGCCGGCTTCCCGCTTAGATGCTTTCAGCGGTTATCCATCCCGAACGTAGCCAAACAGCGGTGCCCTTGGCAGGACAACTGTCACACCAGAGGTTCGTCCAACCCGGTCCTCTCGTACTAGGGTCAGATCCTCTCAAACTTCCTACGCGCGCAGCGGATAGGGACCGAACTGTCTCACGACGTTCTAAACCCAGCTCGCGTACCGCTTTAATGGGCGAACAGCCCAACCCTTGGGACCTACTCCAGCCCCAGGATGCGACGAGCCGACATCGAGGTGCCAAACCATGCCGTCGATATGGACTCTTGGGCAAGATCAGCCTGTTATCCCCGAGGTACCTTTTATCCGTTGAGCGACAGCGCTTCCACAAGCCACTGCCGGATCACTAGTCCCGACTTTCGTCCCTGCTCGACCTGTCAGTCTCACAGTCAAGCTCCCTTGTGCACTTACACTCGCCACCTGATTGCCAACCAGGTTGAGGGAACCTTTGGGCGCCTCCGTTACTCTTTGGGAGGCAACCGCCCCAGTTAAACTACCCACCAGGCACTGTCCCTGAACCGGATTACGGTTCGAAGTTAGACATCCAGAGTGACCAGAGTGGTATTTCAACAACGACTCCACAAACACTGGCGTGTCTGCTTCACAGTCTCCCACCTATCCTACACAAGCCACACCGAACACCAATACCAAGCTGTAGTAAAGGTCACGGGGTCTTTCCGTCCTGCTGCGCGTAACGAGCATCTTTACTCGTAATGCAATTTCGCCGAGTTCGTGGTTGAGACAGTTGGGAAGTCGTTACGCCATTCGTGCAGGTCGGAACTTACCCGACAAGGAATTTCGCTACCTTAGGATGGTTATAGTTACCACCGCCGTTTACCGGGGCTTAAATTCCGAGCTTCGCCTTGCGGCTAACCCATCCTCTTAACCTTCCGGCACCGGGCAGGCGTCAGTCCGTATACATCGTCTTGCGACTTGGCACGGACCTGTGTTTTTAATAAACAGTCGCTACCCACTGGTCTCTGCGGCCCACACACGCTTTCGGAGCAAGTCCTAATACGCGCTGGGCCCCCCTTCTCCCGAAGTTACGGGGGCATTTTGCCGAGTTCCTTAACCACGATTATCTCGATCTCCTTGGTATTCTCTACCTGACCACCTGAGTCGGTTTGGGGTACGGGCGGCTGGAACCTCGCGTCGATGCTTTTCTTGGCAGCAGAGGATCACCCACTTTTTATCCGCATCGTGTCTCAGCCTGTATGAGAGGCGGATTTGCCTACCTCTCGGCCTACGCACTTGCACCAGGACAACCATCGCCTGGCTTGGGCTACCTTCCTGCGTCACACCTGTTAATACGCTAACCGCACCAGCATGGGGTCGCGCGCTAGGCCACCCGGTGTCACCCGAAGGTGACGGTGGATGGATTCGGGCGCTTAGCACCACTGGATTGGCTTGGGCGGTTCTTCGCCGGTACGGGAATATCAACCCGTTGTCCATCGACTACGCCTGTCGGCCTCGCCTTAGGTCCCGACTTACCCAGGGAAGATTAGCTTGACCCTGGAACCCTTGGTCTTTCGGAGGACGTGTTTCTCACACGTCATTCGCTACTCATGCCTGCATTCTCACTCGTGTGGCCTCCACGGCTGGATCACTCCGCCGCTTCGCTGGCCACACGACGCTCTCCTACCCATCAACACGGCTGGACCACGAAGGCCTACCAAAAGTGTCAATGCCGCAACTTCGGTGGTGTGCTTGAGCCCCGTTACATTGTCGGCGCGGAATCACTTGACCAGTGAGCTATTACGCACTCTTTCAAGGGTGGCTGCTTCTAAGCCAACCTCCTGGTTGTCTAAGCAACTCCACATCCTTTCCCACTTAGCACACGCTTTGGGACCTTAGTTGGCGATCTGGGTTGTTTCCCTCTCGACTATGAAGCTTATCCCCCACAGTCTCACTGCTGCGCTCTCACTTACCGGCATTCGGAGTTTGGCTGACGTCAGTAACCTGGTGAGGCCCATCGGCCATCCAGTAGCTCTACCTCCGGCAAGAAACACGCAACGCTGCACCTAAATGCATTTCGGAGAGAACCAGCTATCACGAAGTTTGATTGGCCTTTCACCCCTATCCACAGCTCATCCCCTCAGTTTTCAACCTAAGTGGGTTCGGTCCTCCACGACGTCTTACCGTCGCTTCAACCTGGCCATGGATAGATCACTTCGCTTCGGGTCTAGGACACGCGACTGAATCGCCCTATTCAGACTCGCTTTCGCTACGGCTTCCCCACACGGGTTAACCTCGCCACGTATCACTAACTCGCAGGCTCATTCTTCAAAAGGCACGCCGTCACCACAACCAGGGTGGCTCCGACGGTTTGTAAGCAAACGGTTTCAGGTACTATTTCACTCCCCTCCCGGGGTACTTTTCACCTTTCCCTCACGGTACTTGTCCGCTATCGGTCATCTGGGAGTATTTAGGCTTATCAGGTGGTCCTGACAGATTCACACGGGATTTCTCGGGCCCCGTGCTACTTGGGATCCCCACTACGCCAGAACACGCATTTCGACTACAGGGCTGGCACCTTCTCTGGCCGGCCATTCAAGACCGTTCGTCTACACGCTTCTGTCACGTCGAACCCTCGGCAGAAGGTTCAAGTGGGTCCCGCAACCCCGGGCATGCAACGCCTGCCGGCTATCACACACACCCGGTTTAGCCTCTTCCGCTTTCGCTCGCCACTACTCACGGAATCACGGTTGTTTTCTCTTCCTGTGGGTACTGAGATGTTTCACTTCCCCACGTTCCCTCTACCCGCCCTATATATTCAGGCGGGAGTCACCAGGTCACACAAGTGCGCCTGGCGGGGTTTCCCCATTCGGACATCCACGGATCAAAGCTCGCTTATCAGCTCCCCGAGGCTTATCGCAGATTGCTACGTCCTTCTTCGGCTCCAGATGCCAAGGCATCCACCGTTTGCTCTTAAAGACTTACAAAATCGCATGAGCCATAAACAAAAATGTCTATGTTCGCTTCTTTAAGATGCTCGCGTCCACTGTGTAGTTCTCAAAGTACGGGCGGCACCCACCCATCCACCGAAACACGGCTTCAAGATAGGTCCATCCGAAGGAGGCGCACACACAACCCAAAGGTCATGTGCCCGGTCCTTCAGGACCCAACAGCGTGCAGCCGCCCCGCTCACCAACCAACCCGTTCCAGCCACCGAAGCGACGTACTAGAGCCAGCCAGCTGCGCTGACGGCATGTCAAATGTTCCACCCATGAGCTAACCGGCATCACACATTCGGTGATGATCCGGCGCCTGGACACCCGAAGAGTGCCAGATGCTCCTTAGAAAGGAGGTGATCCAGCCGCACCTTCCGGTACGGCTACCTTGTTACGACTTAGTCCTAATTACCGATCCCACCTTCGACGGCTCCCTCCACAAGGGTTAGGCCACCGGCTTCAGGTGTTACCGACTTTCATGACTTGACGGGCGGTGTGTACAAGACCCGGGAACGTATTCACCGCAGCGTTGCTGATCTGCGATTACTAGCGACTCCGACTTCATGAGGTCGAGTTGCAGACCTCAATCCGAACTGGGACCGGCTTTTTGGGATTCGCTCCACCTCACGGTATTGCAGCCCTTTGTACCGGCCATTGTAGCATGCGTGAAGCCCAAGACATAAGGGGCATGATGATTTGACGTCATCCCCACCTTCCTCCGAGTTGACCCCGGCAGTATCCCCTGAGTTCCCACCATTACGTGCTGGCAACAGAGAACGAGGGTTGCGCTCGTTGCGGGACTTAACCCAACATCTCACGACACGAGCTGACGACAACCATGCACCACCTGTATACGAGTGTCCAAAGAGTTGACTATTTCTAGCCCGTTCTCGTATATGTCAAGCCTTGGTAAGGTTCTTCGCGTTGCATCGAATTAATCCGCATGCTCCGCCGCTTGTGCGGGTCCCCGTCAATTCCTTTGAGTTTTAGCCTTGCGGCCGTACTCCCCAGGCGGGGAACTTAATGCGTTAGCTGCGTCACGGAGACCGTGGAAAGGCCCCCACAACTAGTTCCCAACGTTTACGGGGTGGACTACCAGGGTATCTAAGCCTGTTTGCTCCCCACCCTTTCGCTCCTCAGCGTCAGTTACGGCCCAGAGATCTGCCTTCGCCATCGGTGTTCCTCCTGATATCTGCGCATTCCACCGCTACACCAGGAATTCCAATCTCCCCTACCGCACTCTAGTCTGCCCGTACCCACTGCAGGCTGGAGGTTGAGCCTCCAGTTTTCACAGCAGACGCGACAAACCGCCTACGAGCTCTTTACGCCCAATAATTCCGGATAACGCTTGCGCCCTACGTATTACCGCGGCTGCTGGCACGTAGTTAGCCGGCGCTTTTTCTGCAGGTACCGTCACTTTCGCTTCTTCCCTGCTAAAAGAGGTTTACAACCCGAAGGCCGTCATCCCTCACGCGGCGTTGCTGCATCAGGCTTTCGCCCATTGTGCAATATTCCCCACTGCTGCCTCCCGTAGGAGTCTGGGCCGTGTCTCAGTCCCAGTGTGGCCGGTCACCCTCTCAGGCCGGCTACCCGTCGACGCCTTGGTGAGCCATTACCTCACCAACAAGCTGATAGGCCGCGAGCCCATCCCCAACCGAAAAATCTTTCCCACCACAGGAGATGCCTCCGCGGTGCGTATCCGGTATTAGCAGTCGTTTCCGACTGTTATCCCAGAGTCAGGGGCAGGTTGCTCACGTGTTACTCACCCGTTCGCCACTGATCCACTCCAGCAAGCTGGAGCTTCACCGTTCGACTTGCATGTGTTAAGCACGCCGCCAGCGTTCATCCTGAGCCAGGATCAAACTCTCCGTAAAAAACGAAAGCCACAACACGACCGGGAAAACGATCACTGCTGCAGCGAGTTCAATCATGACCAAAAAAGGATGTCAAAACTGACTTCCAAAAATTGATCCAAAGGAATCTCACGACTGACCAAAGTCAGCCGACGAGGTTATTTGGCATTTGACAAGTGCACGCTGTTGAGTTCTCAAGGATCGGACGCACCCAGCCCCACGACTCCCGCCGTGGCCCTCCGGGGCATTCGTCCCACGAGTCAGACACCCTCCTGCGAGGATCTTCATCGGGGGTTTGTGTCGCTTGCTTGGGGTGGGAACCTTCCGGCTCAACCTCACCGCTTGGCGGCGACAGAGAAAACATTACGCCGTTGCGGGGGTTCGGGCAAACCGGGCCGTGCACCCGGGCGTGTCGCCCAGTCGTCACGGAGCGTTCATACGACCGAAACCTCCTGGTCCCGTGCGGGTTCGTGCCTCAGACTCGAGGCATGACCTCCCCCTCGCGCCCCCGTCGCCGCCGCGTCATCGCCCTGCTCGTCGCCCTCGCTCTGCTTGTCGTGGTGGGGGCCGTCGCCCTGATCTGGGGTCCCGCGTTCTATCGCGACGTGATCGTGGGCGAGCAGCCGGCGGCCCCGTCCGTGCCGTCCGACGGCGCGACGCCCTCGGCCGGCGCGGCGGTGTCGGACCTCACCGGCACCTGGGCCGTCGCCGACGGTTCGTTCGCGGGGTATCGCGTCGACGAGGTGCTCGCCGGCGAGGACGTCACGGTGGTCGGCCGCACCGAGGAGGTCTCGGGCACGGCGGTCATCGACGGGCTCGCCCTGCAGCAGGCGGAGTTCACCGTCGACGTCGCGAGCATCGCCACCGACGCCGCCGAGCGCGACGCGTACTTCCGCGACCAGGCGCTGTCGACGGACGAGTACCCTGAGGCGAGCTTCCGCCTGACCCAGCCGGTCGCCGTCACGGGGCCGGTCGCCGGCGGCACCGCCGCGTTCGATGCCGCCGGCGAGCTCACGCTGCGCGGCGTGACCCAGGCCGTCACGGTGCCGATCGAGGCCGTCTCGGATGGGGAGCGGATTCACGTGGCCGGCAGCATCCCGATCACGTTCGCCGACTACGGCGTCACCGCGCCGAACCTCGGCTTCGTGAGCGTGGAGCCCGAGGGCTTCGTCGAGTTCCAGCTGGTGTTCGAGCGCTCCTAGCGCGCGACCGCCGCAGCCGGCTCGTAAGGCGCGAGGCGTCGGGCGCGTGTCGTGGGCCGAGGCGATGAAGGCCTCGAGGGGCAGCACCGAGGTGTGCGCGGTCGGCCCGGTGCCGCTCGTCCGATCGGACACTTCTGAGCGCCGTCTCGACCATGTCGTTCATCGGCGGACGTCGAACTTCTCGATCGGAGTGCGCCGCCCCTGGCGCCACAGCTCGATCAGCTGCGCGTCCGACAGCATCGAGTTGCCGTAGAGCACCTCGTCACCCGGGGCGACGATGATCTGGCCCGTGCCGAACCCGCGCTGCCACACGTACACCGCCCCGAACTCCGGGAGGGGACGGAAGTCGAAGTCCTCGGTCGGGTTCACCTTGAGCAGCAGAGCGGAGCCCTGCTCGATCAGTTGCGACTCGGCGGGAGTCGGCACACGCTCCGGAAGATCGTCGGGATCCGGAGCGGTCTTCGGCGGGTCCAGCTCGTCCAGGTCGCGCGGCGGCCCGCCCATCTGCACCAGGAACGCCAGGTGCTCGACGAGTCTGCGACGCGTGAGGTTCGACACCTCGTTCGCACCGCCCGCCGACAACGGCAGCACGAACCCGAAGCACTCGTCGATCTCGGGCACGCCGAGCGCCGCGACGGCGTCGGCATACGCGACGCCGCGGCCATGGAAGTCACGGGCGAGGGGGCCGACCTGGGTGTCCTCGCTCACCAACAAGTCGAACGCCAGAACGGGGACGTTGAGGAAGTGCCGGTAGAAGCCGAACCGGAACAGAACGAGCGTCAGCTTGTGCTTCTCCGCGAGCGCGTGATCAGGGGTGTCGCTGTGGGCGACGACGAGGTCGCCCCACGCCGTCGCAAACAACGGCACCGCCCCCGGGATCGCCGGCAGCAGCTGATCCATCAACGGCAGCAGCGGCGCCGGATCGATCGCGCGGATGAAACCGTCCGCCGTGATCAGCTGGCCCTCGTCCTTCCAGACGTTCTCCAGATCGATCGACACGATGTGCCCGAAGCGCTCGATCGTCTCCTGTGAGACCGGACCTGCGACGGTGTACGGCACGGGAAAACTCATGCGAGGGTCCTCCTGACCTCCGAGCGGATGAAGCTCACGTTCTCAAACGTACGGGCGCCGAAGCACGATCGGCGATGGGCACCGCTCCCTCGCACCCGGAACCGCCCGGTGTCCGCCGCGGCCGGTGAAGGCCCTGCAGCTGCTCACACCAGCCCGCGCAGTTCCTCAGGAATGCCGTCCTCGAAATCCGTGAACTCCGCGGCCGCGGCCGTTCCCCGATGCTCAAGGCCCTTGTAGTCGTGGTCGACGTCCAGCTGCAGACCTGCCGCGCGCAGCTCCGGCGCGTACTCGCTGAGCACCTTGAAGCTGACCCGGCGGATGTCGGGGTGGTACCGCAGGTCGAAGACCGGGACCCCGTGGAGCTTCGCCGTGGGCTGGACGGAGACCACGCGGTGATCATCCGCCGCGACGCGCATCGCCCACGTGGCGGGGTCACCCGGTGCCCCGAGCGAGATCTCCCCCGGCCGGTTGCTCACGCCGTATCCCGGGTCGTAGCGCGGGTACGCGACCCCGTCCACCACCACGAACTCGCCCGTGACGAAAGGCACCTTCACGCGGCTTCTCCATCCCCTTACGCGACATGGTGCCACGCCGCGCGAATTCGCGCGCGATGCCGGTGCCATTCGCCGATTACAGAGCGGGGAGTTCACCGTCGATGTCGCGATCAGGCGCTCTCGACCGCCGAGTATCCCGCGGCCACGTTCCGGCTGACCGAGCCGGTCGCGGGACCGGCCGCCGACGGCACCGCCCCGTTCGCGGACTACGGGGTCACGGCGCCGAACCTCGGCTTCGTGCGAGTGGAGCCCGAGGGCTTCGTCGAGTTCCAGCTCGTCTTCGAGCGCGCCTAGCCCGCCACCCGCGCGTCGGCGAGCGGCCGCTCCGCGCGCAGCAGCCGCAGCCGGCTCGTGAGGCGCGGGGCGTCGGGGCCCGCGTCGTGGGCCGAGGCGATGAAGGCCTCGAGGGTCAGCGCCGAGGTGAACGCGGCGCGCACCCCGCGATCGACCAGGACGTCGATCGCGTTGACGAAGCGCTGCCGCGCCGGCGGCGGCACGGCGGCGAGCGACGGCACATCGCGCACCGTCCAGCGCGGGTAGCGGGTCGCCCAGTCGAGGTACTCGATCGCCGAGGTCGGTGCCTCGCACAGCTGCGCGAAGGTGATCGTGAGCTCCCCGTCGCCGGCGGCGACGACCTCGAACTCCCTGCCGCGCACCTCGAGCCGCGTCGTCGGCTCCCCCGGCGCGGCATCGGCGACGATCCAGCGTCCCGCCGCGAACCCATCGCGGGCTACCCCGCCCTCGCGGTAGTCCCGGGGGCCCTCGAGCGGCACGATGTCGAACCGCTCCTCGATCAGGGCGATCCCCGGCTCGAACAGGTGGTGCCAGATCGGGTTGGGCAGCAGCTGCGCCGGCGCGTAGTTCGACGTGGCCACCACGGCGATGCCGCGATCGGCGACCCGCTGCAGCAGCAGCGTGAGCAGGCGCGCGTCACCCGGATCGTGCACGTGGAACTCGTCGAAGACCAGCACCTCCGCATCGCCGATCGTGTCGTCGATCGCGCCGGCGACGGCATCGACCTGCGCCGGCGCCGCGTCGATCCGCCGCGCGAAGATCGCGCGATGCAGCTCCTCGAGGAAACCGTGGAAGTGGACGCGCCGCGTGCGCGCATCGGGCACCGCCCGCAGGAACGCATCGGCGAGCCAGGTCTTGCCGCGGCCGGCCGGTCCGTGCAGGTACACGCCGACCGGACGCTCGTCGGGATCGCCGATCGGGCCCGCCAGTCGCGCCAGACGAGAGGCGGCCACGCTCTGCGCGTCATCGAGCACGATGCCCGCCGACCGGGCCTCGGCCGCGATCGCGGCCTCGATCGCGCGATCCGTCTGCCCTGTCCGCATGCTCCGACTCCGCGTGCCCGTCGCGCGAGCGGCGATGCCGCCCGGATACGCGATGTGCCCCGCCATCTGACGGGGCACATCGATTCTGGTGGACCTAAGGGGATTCGAACCCCTGACCTTCTCATTGCGAACGAGACGCGCTACCAACTGCGCCATAGGCCCGTGAACCTCAGATACGTTACCAGATCCGGCGGGGCGTTCCGTCCACGCTCACCCCGCCGCGCGACGTGCGAGCAGTTCGCGCACGTGGCTCTCGATCTCGGCGTCGTCGACGTAGCCCATGCGGGCATAGCGCGATTCCTCGGCCGCCGTGAGCGGCACCGGAGCGGGCGTCCGCTCCTCGACGCGGGTGCGCAGGGCCTCCTCGCGGGCGGCCTGCAGCAGGGCCTCGCGCGCGCTCTGCGCCGCGACCTCGCCCGCGGCGCGCGAGCCGGCGGTCGCCACGAGCGGCGCCGGCAGCGTGCGGGGCGTCCAGCCGCGGTCCTCGGGGTTGATCAGCGGCGACGACTCTCGGCGGGCGACCACGGGAGCCGGCACGGGGCGCGGAGCGCGGACGCGGCGCGCCACGTGCGCCATCCGGTTGAGCACCACGATGCCGAGCACCGACAGCCCCACGCCGCCGAGCAGCATGCCGGGGCCCGCGGCGAACGCCAGCGTGCCCCACACGGTCAGGCCGATGCCCGAGACGACCGCGGCCAGCGCCGACAGGCGCACGATCCGCCGCGCGCGGGCCATGCGGCGGCCCGCGTTGAGCGCGCGCTGGGCGGCACGGACCTCGCGGCGCCGGCGCTCGAGCTCCTGGCGCTCGCGGTCGCGCTCGAGGCGCTGCTCCTGTGCCGCGATCTTCTCGCGCTCCCGCTGCAGGCGCTCCACCTCGGCCTGCGCGCGCCGCGCGAGCTTCTGCTGGAGGTGCGCCTGGCGGGCGGTGAGCTCCACGCGCACCTCGGCCGGCGACTCGGTGGTCTCGGCCAGCACGCGCAGCGCGCGCCCGAGCCGGACGGCGTTGCGCTCGGCGGCGTCGTACCGCGAGCGGTTGATCCAGGTCGGCAGCAGGTAGACGAGCCAGAGCACGACGGCGACGAGCATCACGACCCCGCCGCCGAGTACCTGGCCCCCATCCATGCTCGCAACGGTAGGCGACGCCGCGGGAATATTCCGCACCGGCCGGCGTGTGTCGCGCGGATCGGCGCGGGCGGCGGCCTGCGGTCAGTGCGTCTGGCGGTCCACCGGCGGCACGTGCGCCGCGTCCGCGGGCACCCGACCGCTGATCCAGCGGTTCAGCACGCCCTCGGGAACGTCCTCGCGCACCAGCGCGAACGCGTAGTGATCGCGCCAGTCGCCGTCGATGTGGATGTAGCGGCGGCGGAGCCCCTCGTACCGGAAGCCGAGCTTCTCGACCACACGCAGGCTGGCGACGTTCTCGGGCCGGATGCAGATCTCCATCCGGTGCAGCCCGAGCTCCTCGAAGCAGATGTCGGTGGCCATGGCCACGCACGTGGGCGTGATGCCGAGGCCGGCGAAGCGCTCGCTCACCCAGTACCCGATCGTCGCCGACTCGAGCGAGCCGCGGGCGATGCCCCACACGTTGAGCTGACCGGCCAGGCGCCCCTCGTGCTCCATGACGAGCGGCAGTCCCGCGCCGTCCTTGTACTGCTGCAGCAGCCGCCGGATCGCGTACCGCATGTCGAGCGAGACGGCCCCGTGCGGGTTCGTCGCCTCCCACGGCCGCAGCCACGAGCGGTTGGTCATGAGCTCGTGCTGCAGATCACGCGCGTCGCGGGGACGGATGAGCCGGACGGAATACGCGCCGTGCTGACGGGAATGCAGCGCTTCCATCCGGCTCTCCTTCGTGCGATCAGAGCGAAGCGGCGAACTCCTTGATCCAGGGCCGCAGCTCGGGGCCGAGGTCGTCGCGATCCGCAGCGATCCGCATGATCGCCTTGATGTAGTCGAGCTTATCGCCGGTGTCGTAGCGACGGCCGCGGAACACGACGCCGTACACATCGACCTTCTCGGGGTCGGTGGCGAACTCCTTGAGGGCGTCGGTCAGCTGGATCTCGCCGCCCTTGCCCGGCTGCGTGTGCTCGAGCACCTCGAAGATCGCCGGCGTGAGCAGGTAGCGGCCGATGATCGCGAGATTCGACGGCGCGTCCTCCTTGGACGGCTTCTCCACGAGGTCGACGACCTTGACGACGTCGGGCATGTCGGTCGGCTCGACCGATGCGCAGCCGTACAGGTGGATGTGATCGGGGTCGACCTCCATGAGCGCGATGACCATGGCGGCCTTCTTCTCGTGGACGTCGATCATGGTGGGAAGCAGCGGGTCGCGCTCGTCGATGAGGTCGTCGCCCAGCATCACCACGAACGGCGCGTCGCCCACGTGCGACCGCGCACGCGAGACGGCGTGGCCGAGGCCCTTGGGCTCGCCCTGGCGGAGCAGGTGGACGTCGGCGAGGCCGCTCGAGGCGCGCACGCGGCCGAGCTTGGCCTCGTCGCCCTTGGCCTCGAGCTTCTCCTCGAGCTCCGGCACGGAGTCGAAGTGGTTGGCGATCGCGTTCTTGTTGCGTCCGATGATCATGAGCACGTCGCGGATCCCGGCGGCAACCGCCTCCTCCACGACGTACTGGATCGCCGGCTTGTCGACCACCGGAAGCATCTCCTTGGGGGTCGCCTTGGTGGCGGGGAGGAAGCGCGTGCCCAGTCCTGCGACGGGCATCACCGCCTTGATCTTCGCGGGTTCCATGCAAACCACACTAGATGACCGGCCCGTGATTACACCTCGCCCGTAGAATCGGGCCATGCCGGAGCCCGTCGAGCACGAGAAGCGCGCCCTGCGCGCCGAGATGCGGGAGCGTCGGCAGATGCTCTCCGATGCCCAGCGTCAGGCTGCGGCCGAGGGGATCGCGCGGCAGCTCGATGCGCTCGTCGCCGAGCACGGCGCCACCTCGATCGCCTGCTACCTGTCGACCACGATCGAGCCGAGCACCCGCCCGTTCCTGAACGCGGCAGTCGCGCGCGGCCTGCGCGTGCTGCTGCCCGTCACGCGCGAGGACGGCTTGCTCGACTGGGCGGTGGCGACGCCGGACGGCGAGGAGATCGAGGGCGCATACGGGGTGCCGGAGCCGATCGGCGAGGTGCTCGGGCCGATCGCGGTGAACGACGTCGACCTGCTCGTCATCCCCGCCGCCGCGATCGACGAGGAGGGGTGGCGGCTGGGCTGGGGCCGCGGCTACTACGACAAGACCCTGGGCTCCATGGAGCACAGTCCCCCGGTGTATGCGGTCATCTATGATTCTGAGTTGGTGGAGCGGGTTCCCCGCGAGGTGCACGATCAGCCGGTCACCGGCATCGTCACCCCCACCCGGACGCGCGCATTCCCGCGCCCGCGTCGCTGATCACGTCACCCTGCGAGGACGCATTGCCTACCTACGCCTATGCCTGCAAGACGTGCGGTCACGCCTTCGACGCCGTCCAGTCCTTCAGCGATCCGTCGCTGACCGAGTGCCCCGCGTGCGGCGGCCCGCTGCGCAAGCAGTACGGATCGATCGGCGTCACGTTCAACGGCTCGGGGTTCTACCGCACCGATTCGCGGTCGGGGTCGACTGCGGGCGATTCGGGCGCGGCGTCTGGCGCCGCATCGACGTCCACGGCATCATCGTCTTCCGGAGCGTCCGCTCCGGCGCCGGCCTCGTCCTGATCGGCGCCCGATGATTCCGGCGTGTCGCCGGATGGGGGAAGGAACCGAAATGCTGCAGGGCTTCAAAGAGTTCATCATGCGCGGCAACGTCATCGATCTCGCGGTCGCGGTCGTCATCGGCGGCGCGTTCGGCGCGATCGTCACGGCCGTCGTCGACTACGTCATCAACCCGCTGCTCGGCGCATTCGTGCCCAGCGGCAGCCTGTCGGGCTGGGTCATCACCTTCCCGGGCATCTTCGCCCCGGTGAACTTCGGCATCGGCGCCATCATCCAGGCGATCATCAACTTCCTCGCCATCGCGGCGGTCGTCTACTTCGCCCTGGTGCTGCCGATGAACAAGATCGCCGAGCGCCGCGCCGCCAAGCTCGCGGTCGACGAGGAGGCCGAGCCGGCCCCCACGCAGGAGGAGCTGCTCGCGCAGATCCGCGACCTGCTCGCCGCCCGGCCGCAGCAGTAACGCGTCATCTCGAGGGGCGTCGCCGGTTCGATCCGGCGGCGCCCTTCGTCGTTCCCGGGAAGCTCACCAGTGCGGCGGCCGGTCGCGGCGGAGGCGGTCGTCGTTGGCGCCCCGCTCCCCCGCGGGCGCGACGGCGCCGGGCCGCTCGCCCCGCAGCGTCGCCTCGGCCTCGGAGTCCGAGAGGGTGCCGTCGACGCGCGTGAGGCGGGCGCGGCGGGAACCCGCCACCCGCTCGACGCGCTGCCGCTGACCGCTCTCCGTCACCCGATCAGGTTAGATCGAGCGGCTGGGTGTCGTCCTGGGCCCGGGGCGTGCCCGGGGTGATCCCGAGCACGGCGGCGATCCGCTCGGCGACGGCCGCCGGGTCGCTGTACAGGTCGAACGCGTGCACGCGCACGTAATGCCATCCCAGGCGCCGCAGCACGTGCGGCCGCAGCCGCAGCGACTCTCGCAGCGACTCGGCACGCGACTCGGGATCGGGCTCGACGACCACGGCCTTGCCGCCGTGCTGCGCCACCAGCGGCAGCATGCCGCGGTAGTCGACGTCGACGGCCACGCCGAGCCGGCGCAGCTCGCGGGCCAGGGCGAGCGTGAGCGGGTCGGCGAGATCCTCAAGGCGCGCGTCGCGGCCGCGGGCGGCGAGCCCGCCGAGGATGCCCATCAGGGTGGCGGCGCCGTGCTGCAGGCGCCCGTCGTCGAAGGACGAGGGCCGGATCGACGAGACGATCACCATCGAGCGGCGGGCGCGGGTCATGCCGATCGTGAGCAGCCGCTCGCCGTCGGGCGTCGACAGGTCGCCGAACTCGCTGAGCACGCGGCCGTGCTTGGTGAGGCCGTAGCCGAGGGTGAGGATGACGCGGTCCCGGCTCTCGGCGGCGGCCTCCTCGAGCGTGAGCACCGTGAGCGGCTCGCCGGTGTCGCGCGAGACGAAGTCGGCCACGTCGCTGCGCCCCGCGAAGGCCGCATTGATCGCGGCGCGCACGCGCTCGGCATGCTTGCGGCTCACGCTGACGACCATGAGCGACTCGTTGGGCCGGTTGACGGCGTGCTCCACCACGAGCGAGACCACGCGGTTGACCTCGAGATCGGGGCTCTCGACCGCTCCCGTGACGGGATCGGGCGCACCGTGGCCGCCCTCCACGTAGTCGACCGTGAGGCTGCCTCGGCCCAGGTACGAGCCCGCCCACGGCAGCGAGACGATCTCGCCGCCGTAGAAGGCGTCGTTGACGAGCGCGGCCAGGTCCTCGCCGCCGGCGCGGTAGCTGCGGGTGAGCGTCTCGACGGGCACGATCTCCGCGAGGCCCTCGAACAGGCTCCCCGCATCGAACACGGCCCCGGCCTCGACCTCGCGCCCCGTCTGCACGACGAACGGCGTCGGGCGCTGGGTCACCGGGTCGCCGAAGGCCACCACCTGCTGCGCGCGGCGGATCGCCGGCGCCGCCTCGGTGACGCTCACGGCGGCCGCGTCGGCCAGGATCACGGTGTCGAACGTCTCGGTGTCGGGGATCGACGGCACCTCGTAGGGAGAGGCGAGCCAGACCGGCGCGAGCACGCGCATGAGGGTGGGCGCCTCGCGCAGCACGGCCTCGGGGTCGACCTCGCCGCGCATCAGCGCGCGGCGCAGCGAGGCGGACTGGTCGGGCTCGTCGACGATCCCGATCTTCCACTGGGCGGCGAGCTGCCAGGCCAGCAGCGGCCCGGATGCCGAGGCGTGAGCCTCGTCCACGAGGCGGAAGTCGCGCTCCAGGCGATCGACCACCGACGTGTTCGCCCCCAGCAGCGCCCGGTCGCTCTGCAGCATGTGCTCGAGCGCCGACTGCCACCACGCGAACTCGAGCTCCTCGGCCACGCGCGCCTCGTCGACGTGACGCACCGACAGCTCGGTCAGCAGCGGCTCCAGGCCCAGGCGCGCCAGCTGGGTGCGCAGCTCGGCGCGCTCGACGATGTTGTCGAACACCTCGGAGTCGGCGGCGAGCCCGCCGAGCGTGCGCACGAGGCGCTGCACCGGCATCGCGGCGAGGCGGGTGCCGCGGCCCAGTGCGCGATCGAGCGACTCGAGGTCGGTCTCGACGCGCTGCCAGGCGCTCTCGACCTCGGCGATGCCGATCGGCACCTCGGGCACCACGCCGGTGTCGACGAGCTGCTGCCACTGCGCGCGCTGGTGCTGGATGCGCACGAGCGCGCCGTGCATGTCGACCACGTGCACGCCGGGGCGCACGTACTCCTTGGCGAGCTTCTTCAGCCGCCGGCGCGTGGCGCCGGGCATGCTCTCGGCCTCGCGGCGCGGGCCGTGTGCCTTGATGAGCTCGGCGAGCGGCCGCTCGAACACCGTGGGGCTGAACCGGTCGAGCGAGTCGCGGATGCCGTGCAGGAGGCGCAGGTACTCGCCGAGCTCGTCGATCGTCGTGAAGGGGCGCATGCGCGTCTGCGCGATGAGCTCATAGCCGCGCTCGAGCAGCTGCGGCACATCGGTGCTCTGCAGCCGGCCGGCGAGCGCGTGCGCGTCCTTCGCCTCCTGCGTCGTCGCGAACGCGACGCCGTACCAGGGCGAATCGTTCGGGCCGATCCGGAACTCGCCCAGGCGCGCGGCGAGCGTGAGGGTGCGGGCCGCGTCGGTGCGGTCTCCCGCCAGCCGCTCAAGCGCGCGGATGCCGAGCCGGGCCGTCGTCGACGGCGGCTGCGGCAGCGACGCGAGCTTGGTGAGCGTGCGCGCGGCGTCGAGCGCCGAGACGCCCAGCTGCGGGTGGGGCTTCACGAGCGCGCGACGGTAATCACGCAGCACGGTGCGCAGGCGCACGAGGGCGTCGTCGATGTCGCTGACGCGCGGCTGCTCGGCCTTCTCGTTGCGGCCGATCGCGCGGATGAGGTCGCGGCGCAGCGACGACGGCGAGACCGCCAGGGCGTCGAGGCCGACCGCGGCGAGGCGGTGGCGGACGCCGTCGAGCGTCGACCGGCGCGGGCTCACGACGAGCACGCGCTTGCCGGCGCGCACGAGCGAGCCGACGGCGTTGATCACCGTCTGGGTGCCGCCCGTGCCGGGCAGCGTGTGCACGACGATCGACTGTCCGGCGGCGATGCGGGCGAGCACGCGCTCCTGCTCCGCGTCGGCGTCGAGCAGCAGCGTGTCGGAGGCGGGCGCCCGCTCGTCGGGGTGGGTGACGTGCGGCGCGTCGCGCTGGTCGCGCAGGTTGGCGATGGCGTCGTCGTGGCCGGCGAGCGCGTCGAGCACCGGGTGGCCGAGGTCGTGCAGGTCGCGCGCCATCACGCCGCCGACGTCGGCGAAGGTCGAGACGACGAGGCGCGGCCGCACGGTGAAGGTCTCGATCCGGGCGGTCGCCGCCCGCAGGTGATCGATCACCGGCTGCGGCTTGAACACGCCGTCGGAGTGCGCCAGCGAGGCCAGCGCCGGGCCGTCGAGCTCGATCCCGAACTGGCTGCGCAGGGCGCGGACAAGCTCCGGGTTCACGACGAACGCGCCGTGCAGCTTGAGCTCGAAGTCGGTGTGGTGCCGGCGGATCGCCAGCGGGCGCAGCAGCACCGGCGCGTTGAAGGTCTCGGCGCCCAGTCGCCACGACGCCACGCCCACCGCCAGGCGCACGGCGTCGATCGCCCGGACGGTGCGCAGCTCGATGTTCTTGGCGGTGATCCGCTCGGCGGCCAGCCGCGCCGTGCGCAGCGCCACCTCGTCGCGGAACAGGTTCGACAGCAGCGTGGACTTGCCCGTGATGAACTGCGGCAGGCTGCCGGGGTGGGCCTTGGTGATGTCGATGCCCGAGTCGTGCGCCTCGCGGTAGTGCAGCAGCGGCGAGGGCCCGCCGAGGTCCGCCGCGGCCATGCGCAGGCGCTGACGCTCGGCGTCGGCGGCGTGCACGACGCGCACCCCCGGTTCCGCGACGCCGAGGTCGCTCGGGGTCACATCGGCCGCGATGTCATCCACCGCGGCTCTGGATTCGGCCGGCCACACGCAGTCAGGGTAAGCACGAGCGGGCCGATCACCCCGGCGATCCGCGGAGTTTCGCGGGATCACCCCGCCGCGGCTGTCCGGGCAGGGGGGCAACGCCCGCTCACAGGGGCGAAAGGGCCGGCGACGATCCACCGATCGCGGCCACGGTGCGTCGATGTCGCACCCGCACCCCAGGATGGAGGCATGGACCACCGATACGCCACCGTCGACACGCCCCTCGGCGTCGTCGTGGCCGTCGCCTCCCCCGACGGCCTCGTCGCCGTGCGGGTCGCCGACGATCCCGGCCACGTGCTCGGCGCCCTCGCCCACGCGCACCGCATCGTGCCCGAGCCCGACGACGACGTCGCGGCCGATCTCGCGCCGCAGCTCGACGCGTACTTCGCCGGCCGCCTGCGCGCCTTCGACGTGACGCTGGACTGGAGCCTCGTGTCCGGCTTCGCGCGCGACGCGCTGCAGGCGGTGCGCGAGATCCCCTACGGCGAGACGGCGTCGTACGGCGAGGTCGCGGCGCTCGCCGGCCGCCCCCGCGCGCACCGCGCCGTCGGCACCGCCTGCCGCGACACGCCGTTCGCGCTGGTGGTGCCGGTGCACCGGGTGATCCGATCGGACGGCAAGCTCGGCGAGTACGGCGGGTTCCCCGAGCACAAGCGCTTCCTCGTGGAGCTGGAGCGGGAGGCGATCCGATGAGCGACCTCGTCATCGGCGACGACGGCCTGGCGCGGCCGCTGTGGGCCTCGCGCGACGCCCTGCTGCGCGAGTACTACGACACGGAATGGGGCATGCCCGTCCGCGACGAACGGGGACTGTTCGAGCGGCTGAGCCTCGAGGCGTTCCAGTCGGGCCTGTCGTGGGCGACGATCCTGCGCAAGCGCGAGGCGTTCCGCGAGGTCTTCCGCGACTTCGAGCCCGACGCGGTGGCCGCGTTCGGCGAGGACGATGTCGACCGGCTGCTGGGCGATGCTCGGATCATCCGCAACCGCGCGAAGATCCTGGCGACGATCGGGAACGCCCGCGCCACCGTGGCGCTGCGTGAGGACGGCGGCCTCGTCGAGCTCATCTGGGGTCACCGACCGGCCGAGACCCCGGCGCCCCTCACCTACGCCGACATCCCCTCGTCCTCCCCCGAGTCGATCGCCCTCTCGCGCGAGCTGAAGCGCCGCGGCTTCCGCTTCGTCGGACCGACCACGATGTTCGCGCTCATGGAGGCCGTCGGCATCGTCGACACCCACCTCGTCGGCAGCCACCGCCGGGGCACCAGCGGCGTCTGGTGAGCGGCCGGGCACGGCAAGGCCCCGCGAAGCGTCGCTCCGCGGGGCCTTGGTCCGTGTGACTAGTGGTGCACCGCCTTCTCGGCGCCGTGGCCGGTGAGCGAGCGCACCTCCATCTCGGCGGCGACGCGCGGGTCCTCCGAACCCCTCGAGGTGATCGAACCGATCCAGCCGAGCAGGAAGCCGACCGGGATCGACACGATGCCCGGGTTGCTCAGCGGCCAGATCGCCACGCCCGTCTCGCCGAACACGCTGGTGGGCGTGCCCCAGAACACGGGCGACAGCGCGATCAGCACGATCGCCGTGCCGAGGCCGCCGTACATGCTCCACACGGCGCCGCGGGTGGTGAAGCCGCGCCAGAACAGCGAGTACAGGATCGTCGGCAGGTTGGCCGAGGCCGCGATCGCGAACGCCAGCGCCACGAGGAACGCCACGTTCTGGCCGAGCACCGCGATGCCGCCGATGATCGCGACGGCACCGATCACGAGGATCGTGATGTTGGCGACCTTGCGCTCCTGCCGCTCGGTCGCCGTGCCGCGCTTGATCACGCCGTTGTAGATGTCGTGCGAGAACGACGCCGCGGCGGTGATCGTCAGGCCCGCAACGACCGCGAGGATCGTCGCGAACGCGACGGCCGAGATGATGCCCATGAGCACCGACCCGCCGAGCGCCTGCGCGAGCAGCGGCGCCGCCGAGTTCACGCCGCCGGGCGAGCCGAGGATCGTCTCCTCGCCCACGAGCGCGCCGGCGCCATAGCCGAGCACCAGCGTGAGCAGGTAGAACAGGCCGATCAGCCAGATCGCCCACACCACCGAGCGACGGGCCTCCTTCGCCGTGGGCACGGTGTAGAAGCGCATCAGCACGTGCGGCAGGCCCGCGGTGCCGAGGACCAGCGCGAGACCCAGCGAGAGGAAGTCGATCGGGTTGGTGTACTGCAGGCCCGGGTTGAGCACGGACTCGCCGTCCGGCGACGCCGCCACGGCCGCGCCGAGCAGCTCGTTGAAGTTGAACCCGTGGATGACGAGCACCCAGATGGTCATGATGATGGCGCCGCCGATGAGCAGGAACGCCTTGACGATCTGCACCCAGGTGGTTCCCTTCATGCCGCCGATCAGCACGTAGCCGACCATGAGCACGCCGACCACCGTGACCACGACGGCGGTGCCGACCTCGTCGTCGATGCCCAGCAGCAGCGAGACGAGCCCGCCCGCGCCGGCCATCTGCGCCAGCAGGTAGAAGAAGCACACCACGAGGGTCGAGATCGCCGCCGCCATGCGCACGGGGCGCTGCTTGAGGCGGAACGAGAGCACATCGGCCATCGTGAACTTGCCGGTATTGCGCATGAGCTCGGCCACGAGCAGCAGCGCCACAAGCCACGCGACGAGGAATCCGATCGAATAGAGGAATCCGTCGTATCCATTCACCGCGATCGCGCCGACGATTCCGAGGAAGGACGCCGCCGACAGGTAATCGCCCGCGATCGCGAAACCGTTCTGCGGACCCGAGAACGCGCGGCCGCCGGCATAGAAATCCGCCGCCGACTTGTTGTTGCGCGAGGCGCGGATCACGATGAACAGCGTCACCGCGACGAAGGCCGCGAAGATCGAGATGTTGAGCACCGGATTGTTGTCCGACGCGGTGGGGGTGACGGCGGCGGGCACGATCAGAGCGGTCGCGTTCATGCGCCGGCCTCCTGCTTCTCGAGGTCCTCACGGATGGCGGCCGACATCGGGTCGAGCCGGCGGTTCGCGAACCGGACGTAGGCCATGGTGATCGCGAACGTCGTCACGAACTGGCCCAGGCCGATCAGCAGGCCCACGTTGAAGTCGCCGATGAGCTTGATCGCCATGAACTCGGGCGCCCAGCCGGCGAGCAGCACGTAGACGAAGTACCAGACGAGAAAGAACACCGCGAGGGGGAACACGAAGCTGCGGTGCGCGCGCTTCAGTTCGCGGAATCGCGGGGAGTTCTCCTCCGCGATGTAGTCGATGGCGCTTCGTGCGCCGGTCGAGGGGTCGGTCATGGGGCCTCCTTGCCACATGGTCGGGTGTGCGGCGGCACGTCGGTATGCCGCCGCCCGGGCGCGCGCACGCGCGGCCGGTGGTAGCTTCGGATGCTACGAAGGCGGCGGCCCGGCCGTCACCCCCGAAAGTCGGTACGCGGCGCTGCTGCCGCGAGAGCGAGGCCATCGTGAAGACCGAGACACCGTCCCCCCGCGACGAGCTGCTCGATCGCGCGGTGCGGGAGCTGGCCCGTCGCACGCGATTCCCCATCGCCTTCGGCGGATTCATCGACCACGACATCGCGGCCGTGGGCTCCATCGTCGGCGCGCACACGAACGCGCTGGACGGACTGGCCGTGCGCATCGAGCGGGGGCTCGGCGGCCGCGCCATGCGCGAGCTGCGGCCCCGCATGACCGGCGACTACGGCACCGCCACGCAGATCACCCACGACTACGACCGCTGGATCCTCGGCGAGGGCATCGGCACCCTCCTCGCGGTGCCGATCGTCGTCGAGGGCCGCGCCCGCGGCGTGCTGTACGGCGGGGCGTGGGGGCGGTGGAACATCGGCGGGGTCGCCACGGCGCCCGCCGTGAAGGTGGCCGAGGAGGTCGCCGCCGAGCTGCGCATCCGCGACGAGGTGCAGCGGCGGCTCGCGCTGGCCCCGGCGCCGGCGCCGGCCCTGCCGCCCGCGCACCAGGAGGAGCTGCGCGAGAGCTACGCCGAGCTGCGGCGGATCTCGGCCGCCGTGGGCGACCCCGAGCTGCGCGCGCGGCTCGAGGAGGTGGAACGGCGCCTGGCGGGCCTGTCCGGGGTCGCGCGACCGGCCGACGGCGACGCGGCCGGCGTCACGCTGTCGCGGCGCGAGACCGATGTGCTCGCGCGCGCCGCGCTCGGCGAGACGAACGCGGAGATCGCCGAGCACCTGGGCCTGAAGGAGGGCACCGTGAAGGCGTACCTCGGCTCGGCGATGTCGAAGCTCGACGCCTCCACCCGCCACGCGGCCGTGGCACGCGCGCGCCGCGCGGGCCTGTTGCCCTGACCCTATTCGCGGCCCGCGGCAATTGCCCGAAAGAGCGCAAAGGCGATATCGCATTCACCGGCTCTTTCGACGCGGCAATTCGCGCGTAATGCACGCGCATTCCACCGATACGGTGATATCTTCCTGTGCATGGCCCGCAAAATCGTGCATCAGCTCGTCGACGATCTCGATGGCACCGTCCTGGAACCCGGCGAGGGTGAGACGGTGCTTTTCGCGCTCGACGGAAAGAGCTACGAAATCGACCTGACGGCCGAGAACGCCGCGACGCTTCGCGAGGCGCTCGAACCCTATATCTCGGCCGGCCGCCGCGCGGGTGGATCCGCGACCTCGGCGGCCCCCAAGACCCGCCGCCGCGGCGGCCAGACCGACTACGGCCCCGTCCGCGAGTGGGCCAAGGCGAACGGCTACACGGTCTCCGAGCGGGGCCGCGTGCCGGCCAATGTGCTCGAGGCCTACGAGGCCGCTCACTGACCGGACAACCACGGCGACCGAGAGCCGAGGGGCGGGTGGATCCTTCCACCCGCCCCTCGTCGTCTGCGGCCCCGGCCGCCACCCGCTCCCGGTTAGGCTGGAGGGCGACGCCCCTGTAGCTCAGTGGATAGAGCGTCGGTTTCCTAAACCGTGCGTCGCTGGTTCGAGTCCAGTCAGGGGCACCACATCGGGCCTTCGGCGAAGCGGGGAGCGGATGCGGCGCATCGGTGAGGTCCTCGTGGCGCACGCCGAGGCGTCGGCCGACCGGTCGGCCTCGGCCGACGCGCTGCTTGGCGCCCTGATCGCGCGCCTGGCCCCCGGCGCCGACGCGCGCGTCGGCCGGCGCTGCGCGGTCTGCGGCGGCACCGATCACGGCGCGCCCGTCGCGCTCGGCGCCCCCGTGGTGCTGAGCGCCGCCTACGCGGGCGGTCTCGTCGTCGCGGCGGGCGCGCCGAGCGCGCGCGTGTCAGCGGTCGGCATCGACGCGGAGCCGGGCGCGGCCGGCACGATCCTCACGGAGCTGTCGAATCTCGTCGACCCGCCGCCCTCGCTGCGCGAGTGGACCCGCATCGAGGCGGCCCTCAAGGCCGACGGGCGCGGCCTGCGCGTGCCGCCCGACGCGGTGCGGCTCGACGGCGACGCGGCCCGCGTGCCGGGACGGGCCGATCCGATCGCGCTCATCGACGTGCCCTCCCCCGCCGGGCTCGTCGTCAGCCTCGCTGTCGCAGCCCGCCCGCCTCGAGCGACTCGCTGAGCACCGCCGCGTCGACGCCTTCCGGCCCCTCGGGCAGCCGCGGCAGCACCGTGTCGTCGAGCCAGTGCCGCAGCACCGCGACGGCATCCTCGCCGGCGAGCTCCTCGCACAGCGCGAGGAAGTGGGCGGTCTTGGCGGCGCCTCCGCGCCAGCGGGACGTCCATGCGCGCAGGATGTCGAAGAACGCGTCATCGCCCACGGTGAGGCGCAGGGCGTGGAGTGCGAGCGCGCCTCGCTTGTAGACGCGGTCGTCGAACATCCGGTCGGGGCCGGGATCGGCGAGCACGAGATCGCGCGGCTGCCGCGCCAGCTCCGCGCGGTAGCCCAGCGCCAGGGCGTGCGCGCCCGGACCGCCGGAGCTCTCCGACCAGATCCACTCCGCGTAGCAGGCGAAGCCCTCGTTCAGCCAGATGTCGCGCCAGCGCTGCACCCCGACGCTGTTGCCGAACCACTGGTGCGCGAGCTCGTGCGCCACCAGGCGCTCCAGCCCGCCCGCGCCATCGATGTGATTCGCGCCGAACACCGCCATGCCCTGGGCCTCGAGCGGGATCTCCAGCTCGTCGGGCGTGACCACGACCGTGTAGCCGGGCAGCGGGTACGGCCCGAACGCGCGCTCGAACACCTCGACCATGCGGGGCAGCTCGGCGAAGTCGGCCTGCACCCGCGCCTCGAGCGCCCGGGGGTACGCCAGCGCCCCGCGGACGCCGCCGAGGGTGATCTCGCGCCGCGTATAGCGGCCGATGTGGAGCGCGACGAGGTAGGTGGCCGTGGGCACGTCGAGGTCGAAGGCCCATGTGCGGCGGCCGCGCGAGGCCCGGCTCGTGCCGGGAACGGCCGCGACGACCACGTAGTCGAGGTCGGTGGTGATCTCGATCCGGTACGTGGCCTTGTCGCGCGGCACGTCGTTGCACGGGAACCAGGTGGGGGCGCCGGTGGGCTGCGAGGCGACGAGGACGCCGTCCTCGAGCTCCTCCCAGCCGATCGTCCCCCAGCGCGATCCGCGGGGGTGCGGCGAGCCCGAGTACGACACCGTGAGCGTGAACGGCTCGTCGGGTTCCAGGCTGCGCCCGAAGGTGACCTTGACCTTCAGCCCGGTCTGGCGGAAGGTCGCCCCCAGGCCCCGCGCCGCCTTCACCTTCTTGACGTGCAGCCCCACCAGGTCGAACGAGACCGACTTCGTGCGCTCGCGCACCCGGCCCGTGATCGTCGCGACGCCGCTGAGGCGGTTGGTGCCGATCTTGTAGTCCAGCGAGAGGTCGTAGTGATCGATCCGCAGGTTCGCGTCGCCGCTCTGCGGCGTATAGGCGTCGGGCTTCATGCGCGCGCCGCCGCCTGGTACGGGCGCACCTTCACGGCGCGCCACGGCCCGATCGGATTGCCGCTCCACCGGCTCCCGGCCGGCACCGATTCGCCGCGCATGACGAGCGACGCCGGCCCCACCGTCGCCGCCTGGGCGATCGTCGCGGCCGGCAGGATCACACTGTGCGGGCCGAGCGTGGCGCCGGGTTCGAGGGTGACGGTGTCGGTGCTCATCACTCGATCATGGAACAGATGCGTCTGCACCACGCAGCCGCGGTTCACCGTGGCGCCGTCGCCGAGCCGCACGAGGTCGGGCTCGGGCAGCCAGTAGCTCTCGGTCCACACGCCCCGGCCGATCCGCGCGCCGAGCGAGCGCAGCCACACGGCGAGCGCCGGCGTGCCCGACGCGGCGTTGGCGAACCACGGCGCCGCGAGCATCTCGGTGAAGGTGTCGGACACCTCGGTGCGCCACACGAAGCCCGACCACAGCGGGTGCTCGCCCGCGCGGATCGGCCCGACGATGATCCACTTCGCGGCCGTCGTGATCGCCGCCGCGACGGCGCCCGCCACGAGCAGCACGATGCCCGAGGTGAGCACTCCCACGACGAGGCCCGCCTGCTCGATCACCCAGGCGAGGGCGAGCATCACCGCCACGCCGAGGCCGCAGGTCACCACCACGGGCACGACACGGCACAGCTCCCACAGCGCGCGGGCGATGCGCAGCGAGGTGCGGGGCCGGTACGTGCGCTCCAGGTCGGCCTCGTTCACGACGCGGCGCAGCCGCACGGCCGGCGAGCCGAGCCACGAGGAGCCGGCCTTGGCCTTCTCGGGGGCGACCGACAGCACGGCCACGAGCGCGTTCTTGGGCACGCGGTGGCCGGCGCCGGCGAGGCCGGAGTTCCCCAGGAACGCGCGCTTGCCGATCCGCGCCGCCGCCAGTCGCATCCAGCCGCCGCGCAGCTCGTAGGTGGCGACCATGGTGTCGTCGGCGAGGAACGCGCCGTCGTCGATCGTGGTCATGGACGGGATGAGCAGCACGGTCGACGCCTCGACCTCGCGGCCCACCTTGGCGCCCAGCAACCGCAGCCACACGGGCGTGAACAGGCTCGAGTACAGCGGGAACAGCAGGGTGCGCGCCGAGTCGAGCAGGCGCTCGATCGTCCAGGCCTGCCACGCCACGCGGCTGCGGACGGGATGCACGCCCTCGGTGAGGCCGATCGACAGCACGCGCACGAGCACCACCACGGCCCCGGCGAACACGAGGCCCGTCACGAGCACGGCGGGGATGAGCCAGGCGAGCAGCCCCGGCACGGCCTCGCCCAGCGTCGCCGCGCCCCGGAACCCGCCGGCGAGCACGAGCGCGCCGGCCGCGAACGCCACCAGGGGCAGCAGGCCCAGGGCCGCCGACGACGCCGCATACGCCCAGAGCCAGCGGCGCGGTGCCGGCGGGCGGTGGCCGGCGAGCGGTGCGGACGCTCCGCCCACCCGCACGGCGGGAGATCCCGCCCATCGCTGCCCGGCCTTGACGCGCCCGAACACCGCCGAGCCCGGGGCGACCTCGGCGCCGCGGCCGATGCGCGCGCCCGGCGCCAGCGTGCTGCGCGAGCCGATCGTGGCATCGGCGCCGATGCGGATGGCGCCGATGCGCACGGTGTCGCCGTCGATCCAGTACCCGCTCAGGTCCACCTCGGGCTCGATCGCGGCGCCCGCCCCCACCTGGAGCATGCCCGTGACGGGCGGCATGGTGTGCAGGTCGACGCCCTCGCCGATCTTCGCGCCCAGCGCGCGGGCGTAGTACGTCACCCAGGGCGCGCCGGCCATGCCGACAGGATCGATCTGGTGCGCGATCTGCTCGGCCAGCCACAGCCGCAGATGCACCGCGCCGCCCCGCGGATGGTCCCCGGCCCGCACGCCGGACAGCAGCAGCCGGGCGGCGAGCGCGGCGATCGCCATGCGCCCGAACGGCGTGGCGAACAGCACGATGCCGAGGAGGATCGCCCAGCCCGGGGCGTCGGGCAGGGCATCGAAGCCCGGCCACCGCCGCAGCACCCAGCTGGCGGCGAGGAGCCACACGATCCAGCGCGCGCCCGAGAGCGCCAGCAGGGGCGCCCCCAGCAGCGTCTGCACCCACTGCATCCGCAGCGGCGTGGGCGGGGCGGCAACGGCCGGCTCCGCCGCATCGCCCGATGCGGCCTCGACCGCGGCGGCCATCTGGCCCAGGCGCGGCAGGTCGTAGACGTCGGCCATGGTGAACTCGGGCGCCCGCGTGCGGATCCGCGAGACGAGCTGAGCGGCGGCGAGCGATCCGCCGCCGAGCTGGAAGAAGTCGGCCTTCTCGTCGACCGGGCGCACGCCGAGCACGCCGAGCCACTGCTCCGCGAGCCAGGCCGGCGTGCCGGACAGGCCCGAATCGGCCGGGTCGCCCGCGTCGAGCGGCCACGGCAGGGCGGCCTTGTCGACCTTGCCCGAGGTGCGCACGGGCAGCTCGTCCATCACCGCCAGCACGGGGATGAGCGGTGCCGGCAGGGTCTCCGCGAGCTCGGCGCGGGCGGTCTGGCGGTCGAAGCCCTCGGTCGGCACCACGTAGCCCACGAGCAGCGGCACGCCGCCCTCCGAGCGCTGCACCACCACCGTCGCGGCCGACACGGCGGTGAGCCCCTGCAGGGCGGCCTCCACCTCGCCGAGCTCGATGCGCCGGCCGCCGATCTTGACCTGGTCGTCGGCGCGCCCCTGGAACACGATGCCCGCCGCCTCGGCGCGCACGAGGTCGCCGGAGCGATACGCGCGCTCCCAGCCGAGCGTGGGCATCGGCGCGTACTTCTCGGCGTCCTTCGCGGGGTCGAGGTACCGCGCCAGCCCGACGCCGCCGATGATCAGCTCGCCGACCTCGCCCTCCGCGACCGGCAGGCCCTCGCCGTCGACGATCGCCAGGGCCCAGCCGTCGAGCGGCAGGCCGATCCGCACGGGCTCCCCCGCGCGCAGCGCCGCGCCGTCCATCCGCGCGGCGCAGGCGACGACGGTGGCCTCGGTGGGGCCGTAGGTGTTCCAGACCTCGCGCTCCTCGCTCGCCAGGCGCACGGCCAGCTCGGGCGGCAGCGCCTCGCCGCCGAAGATCAGCAGGCGCAGGTTCTCGATCGCGTCCTGCGGCCACAGCGCCGCCAGGGTCGGCACGGTCGAGACCACCGTGATGCCATGGCCGACCAGCCACGGGCCGAGGTCCTCGCCGGAGCGCACGAGCGCGCGCGGCGCGGGCACGAGACACGCACCGTGCCGCCACGCGAGCCACATCTCCTCGCACGAGGCGTCGAAGGCCACCGACAGGCCGGCCAGCACGCGGTCGCCGGGACCGAGCGGGGCATCCTGCAGGAACAGGCGCGCCTCGGCGTCGACGAAGGCCGCGGCCGATCGGTGCGAGACCGCCACGCCCTTGGGCACGCCGGTGGAGCCGGAGGTGAAGATGATCCAGGCGTCGTCGTCGACCGTCGGCGGCGGCACGATCGGCAGGGCATTGGTCGCCGGGTGCGGGTCGTCGCCCTCGAAGAGCCCCGAGGCCGTCGCGGCGTCGGCGGGCACGAAGCCGTCGGCGCCGATCACGCCGCGCACGCCCGCCTCGCCGAAGACGAGGTCGGCGCGCTCCTGCGGGTCGTCCGCGTCGACCGGCACGTACGCGGCCCCCGCCGCCATGATCCCGAGGATCGCCACATACAGCTCGCGCCCGCCCGACGGCATGCGCACGCCGACGCGATCGCCGCGGCGCACGCCCTGCTCGTGCAGCCGCGCGGCGGTGCGCCACACGAGGGCCAGCAGCTCGCGGTAGCTGAGCGCGCCGGCCTCGTCCTCGATCGCCGACGCATCGGGATGCCGCGCCGTCGTCGCGGCGAGCACGTCGATGAGCGTGCGGGGGTCCGGGGCCTCGCGGCTGCGATCGAAGGGACCGGGGTTGTCGGTGGTCACGGGGCCGGCCTCACTCGTTCTCGTCCGCGGATCGCGCCCGACGGCGCGGGTGCAGACTCTACCGGGCGAGGGTGAACCGGATCAGGCGGCGAGGGCCAGGTACGGCTCCCAGCGCGGGTCGCCGCGCTCGACGCCGCGCACGGTCCAGGCGCCGCCACGGGGCGGGCGCGGCGTCACGCGCAACTCCCAGCCCATCTCCTGGGGAGTGCGGTCGCTCTTGATGTTGTTGCAGCGCAGGCAGGCCGCCACGAGGTTCTCCCACGAGTCGGCGCCGCCGCGCGAGCGCGGCAGGATGTGGTCGATCGTCGTGGCCGCCTTGCCGCAGTACCCGCAGCGGTGGGCATCGCGGCGCAGCACGCCCCGGCGGGTGACCGGCACGCGGCGCCCTCCCGGCACCCGCACGTACCGGCTCAGCACGATCACCGCCGGCCGCTCGTAGGTCGCGCTCGTGCCCCACACGGGCTCGTCCTCGATCCGCTCGACGATGCTCGCCTTCTCGTTCATGACGAGCACGAGCGCCCGCTTGAACGAGACGACGGCGAGCGGCTCGTAGCCCGCGTTCAACACCAGAGTGCGCATGCAGTGTCCCTTCGGCAGGGCCCGGACGGCTTCCGGGCACTCGAATCCGCGACACCGCGCTCGGCGACGGCGTGCAGACACGAAAAAAGGCGCTGTCTCATAGACAGCGCCTTTGGCACGCGGACGACCCGCGCATCGTGTGCACACGATGCCGAAGCACGTAACGCCCGAGCGCATCCACGGTTCGGATGCGAGGTATTCGTTGCATCGGCTCTCCCCTTCGCTTTCGCGCGGTGACGGGGTCAGGATAGCGCGTGCAGGTGACGGGAGAGCCGTCCGCACCGTGAACGATCCCGGGCGTGTCGGCACGCGCAGACGACGAGGCCCCGGCGGACGGATCCGCCGGGGCCTCGGACGCGGAGGTCAGGGCAGCCAGGCGATCGGGCTGACCAGCCCGCCGTTGACGCGGATCTCGATGTGCAGGTGCGGGGCGGTCGAGCGGCCGGTCGAGCCGACGTAGCCGATGACCTGGCCGGCCGTGACGGCCTGGCCCGGAGCGACGGCGATCGACGACATGTGCGCCGAGCGCGTCTCGACGGCGTTGCCGCCCACGTTGTGGTTCACGAAGACGACGTTGCCGTACGCGCCGCAGCAGGCGGTGGACGAGACCACGCCGTCGGCGATCGCGAAGATCGGGGTGCCCGTGCCGGCCAGCAGGTCCTGGCCCTGGTGGTAGCCGGAGTCGCCGAGACCACGACCGACCGAGTACGACCCGGCCGGGAGCGGGAACACGACGCCCTCGGTGGGCTTGTCGGGCAGCGCGGCGCCGGTGTACACCGACGCGGTGCTCGCCATGGCCGCGAGCTGCTTGGCGCGCTCGGCGGCCTCGGCCGCGGCCTTCTTCTCTTCGATCTCGGCCATCGTGGTGGCCGAGTAGTCGCCGGCGCTGAGCGACGAGGCGGTCGCGGCGTCGTCGACCTTGAGGGTCTGGGCGTCGGCCTCGGCGACCTCGTGGGCGGTCACCTGCTCGGTGCCGGCCTGGGTGGCGGCGTACGCCGGGATGGCGACGCCGGCCAGCAGGGCAAGCACGGCGGCCATCGTGCCGGCGGCGCGCAGGGGGCGGACCTTCGGGCGGGGTCCGCGCAGGGCGCGCTCGGCGCGACGGATGTCGCTTCGCCGAAGTCGCTTCACCGGTGCGGTGTCGCGCTTCGGCGTGGTGCTGAGGTCCGAGGACTCGGGTAGGTCCGCGGAGTTGGGCTTCTGGGTCAAGACGTGGTCCTCCGTCGCCCCGCGCTCAGGGTGCGCGCCGGCTCGTCAGCACTGGTCGTCGAACAGTGGAACTGCAAGAAGGACGAGCCGTGGGGGCGATTGCTTGCAGTACGTCTCCCGACACGTGCGCGTCAGGATCCCCCCACCCTACGGGAAGATAACGAAATTGTCACGCTCAGGTTGAGAGGATCCCCGTCGGGTCCCCAGGGTCCCCACGCAACGTGGGGACGACGGTCTCACCGCGCGGCGACGAGGAAGATGTGCGAGGCGAGCTCCACCGGCAGCTCGAGCGCCTGCTCGCTGCCCTCCATCTGCATCAGCACGTAGCCCTCGGAGTAGCGGAAGTCGCCGGTCGCGCCCGGGACCACGCCCGCGTTGCGCAGCTGCTCGAGCAGCTCCGGATCCACCTGCGCGGGCTCCGCCAGCCGGCGGACGGTGCCCTGCAGCTCGCCGCCGTTGGCGTCCATCGCCTTCACCAGGCCCACGACGCCCTCGTCGAAGTCGCGACTCGGCTCGCCGCCGATCAGGTCGAGGCCCGGGATCGGGTTGCCGTACGGCGACTCCGTGGGGCTGCCGAGCAGCTCGATGAGCCGGCGCTCCACCTGCTCGCTCATGACGTGCTCCCAGCGGCACGCCTCCTCGTGGACGTACGCCCAGTCGAGGCCGATGACGTCACTGAGCAGGCGCTCGGCGAGACGGTGCTTGCGCATCACGTCGATCGCCTTCTGGCGTCCCGCCTCCGAGAGCTCGAGGTGGCGGTCCTCCGCCACGTGCACGAGCCCGTCGCGCTCCATGCGGCCGATCGTCTGCGACACCGTGGGGCCCGAGTGGCCGAGGCGCTCGGAGATGCGCGCGCGCAGCGGCACGATGTTCTCCTCCTCGAGCTCGAGGATGGTGCGAAGGTACATCTCCGTGGTGTCGATCAGGTCGGTCATGTGGGGGCCTCCGGCGCGCGCGATTCTGCCCTCCAGCCTACCGGCCGGCACACCTCCCCCGGCGCGCCCGCCCGCCTCGTCCGGCGTCGGCGGGCCCCGCCCGGCGGTCCTACGATGGGGGGCATGACGCTCACGATCCCCGCCGATCTCCTGCCCGCCGACGGCCGCTTCGGGTGCGGGCCGTCGAAGGTCCGCGAGGAGCAGGTCGCCGCGCTCGCCGCGGTCGGCCGGACGCTGCTGGGGACCTCGCATCGCCAGGCCCCCGTGAAGGACCTCGTCGGCAGCGTGCGCGAGCGTCTCGCGGCGCTGTTCCGCCTGCCCGACGGCTACGAGATCATCCTCGGCAACGGCGGCTCGACGGCGTTCTGGGACGCCGCGGCGTTCGGCCTCATCGAGAAGCGCAGCCAGAACCTCACCTTCGGCGAGTTCGGCGGCAAGTTCGCCGCCGCCGCGGCCGCCCCGTGGCTCGAGGCGCCCGACGTGCGCAAGGCCGAGCCGGGCACGATCGCGAGCCCCGAGCCGGTGGCGGGCGTCGACGTGTATGCGTGGCCGCACAACGAGACGTCGACGGGTGCCACCGCTCCCGTCGCGCGCGTCGCGGGCGATGAGGGCGCGCTCACGGTGATCGACGCGACGAGCGCCGCGGGCGGCATCGACTTCGACGCCACGCAGGCCGACGTCTACTACTTCGCCCCGCAGAAGAACCTCGGTTCGGACGGCGGACTGTGGCTGGCGGCGGTCTCGCCCGCCGCGATCGAACGCATCGAGCGCATCGGCGCGAGCGGCCGCTACATCCCCGAGTCGCTCAGCCTGGTCACCGCGCTGAGCAACTCGCGCCTGAACCAGACCTACAACACCCCGGCCCTGTCGACGCTGCACCTGCTCGACAGCCAGCTCGGCTGGATCCTCGACAACGGCGGCCTCACGTGGGCCGATGCCCGCACGCGCGAGTCGTCGCAGGCGCTGTACGACTGGGCCGAGGCCTCGCCCGTGGCCACGCCGTTCGTCACCGATCCGGCGCACCGCTCCCCCGTGGTGGTCACGATCGACTTCGACGAGTCCGTCGACGCCGCCGCGGTCGCCAAGACGCTCCGTGCCAACGGCATCGTCGACACCGAGCCCTACCGCAAGCTCGGGCGCAACCAACTGCGCATCGCGACGTTCGTCTCGGTCGAGCCCGACGACGTGCGCCAGCTCATCCGCAGCCTCGACTTCGTGCTCGCCGCGCGCTGACCCGCGGCGCGCGGGGTTTCGCTGGTCGCTTCATCTCCGCGGCTTCGCCGCTCCGTTCCGCAACCGGTGCGGGCCGCGACCACCACGGGCTCGTCGACGGGGCAAAGCGAACAGAGACGGCTCGCGCGCAGCGAAGCGGAGCCGAGAGCGCGGGGTCACTTCCCCGACGCGGTCACTCGTCCTCGTCGTCGGACTCGTCGTCATCGGACTCGTCGTCCGAGTCGTCGTCGTCCGAGTCCTCGTCGTTGGACTCGTCGTCGTCGGAGTCGTCCTCGTCGGACTCATCCAGCTCGTCGATGTCGACGCCGTCGACGTCTCCCGAGTGCAGGATCGGCGTGGCGTCGGCGTCGAAGTCCTCGTCGTCCAGCTCGTCGTCGAGGTCGTCCTCGTCGAGATCGTCGTCGTCCTCGTCGGCGTCGAGATCGTCCGCGGTCTCGTCGTCGCCGCGGTTCGCCTCGGCCTCGGCCGCCGCGGCCTGCGCCGCCTGGTACTCCTTCAGGCGCACCGCCCACGGCACCCACTCCGGCGCGAGGAGCGCGCCCTCGCCCGGCAGCAGCTCGGCCTCGAGCACGGTGGGCTCGGCGTCCTCGACCACGGCCAGCGACACCGTCCAGTACCAGCCCGGGTAACCGCGCATCGTGTTCTCGAAGAGCAGCGAGACGACGCCGTCCGGCTCCACGCGGTGGCCCGCGGGCGCGCCGATCGACGATGCCGGGGTGATCTCGCGCAGCGCCTCGAGCGCGAGATCGTGGGCCTCGAGCAGCCGCGCGTCGGGGATAACCCGGGTCGGCTCCGCGTCGGCGGCGGGCTCCGCGTCGGCGGCGGACGCCTCGGGCTCCGCGGCGGGGGTCTCGGGTGCCTCCGTCGGCTGCGCCTCGGCCGCGGTCACCTCGACCTCGGCCTCGTCGGGGGTCTCAGACGTCGAGCTCATCGGCGACCTTCCGCAGCACGGCGGCGGCCTTGCGAGCGTGCGAGTTCGACGGGTAGTGGCCGCGACGCAGATCCTCGCCCACACCGTCGAGCAGCTTGACGAGATCCTCCAGGATCACCGCCATGTCCTCGGGCTTCTTCCGGTTCGGCTTGACGCGCGTCGGCGGCGTGTCGAGCACCCGCACCGACAGCGCCTGGGGGCCCTTGCGGCCGTCGGCGACGCCGAACTCCACGCGCACACCCTGCTTCATGACCGCGCCGGAGGGCAGCGCCGACGCGTGCAGGAAGACGTCCTGGCCGTCGTCGGACGCGATGAAGCCGAAGCCCTTGTCCTCGTCGTAGAACCTGACCTTGCCGGTGGGCATGGAATACCTCTTGTCGAAGCGATCGTGGAATCGTGAGCGGACGACGTCGATCGACGCGTCCGCTCCCTCAAGCGTACCCATCCCGCGGCGGCGCGTATTCTGTACTCGATGAGCAGCGCGAAACCCGACGAGACGCCGGTCCGTCGCATCGATCGGATCCTGACGTTCATGTCCCTGGGCGTCATCGTGCTGTCGGTGGGATGCTTCTTCGCCCTGCTGATCGCCGACGCCGCGGGCCTCGAGGCCGAGGACTTCGGCCGAGGGGCGTGGCCCGTGGTCGCCACGGTCCCGATGATCGGACTCCCCGTGGGATTCGTCCTCATCTTCGCCCTGCTGATCATGTCGATCATCCGAAAGGGACGGGCGACGGACCAGCGGTCCTGAGGTCCGGATCGCGTGGTAGCCGAAGCGCGCACGCTCGCGGAGCGTCTCGCCGCCAGAGGGGACGGGGAGATCGCCGCTCTGCTCGCGGCGCGCCGGGTCTCGAGCCACGTGGCGTGGCGCAGCTGGTTCGATGCCGCCGAGGCGCTGCTCGAGCCCACCTCGATCGCGGCCGCGCTGCGCGCTCTGCCGCGTGACGACCTGCACACCCTGAGCGGCGGCACCGGACCCGAGCATCTCGGGCTGACCGACGCCGACGGCCGCCCGTTCGCCGCCGTCGCGGCCGCGCTTCCCGCCGAGACCTCTCCCACGCCGCCCAGCGAGCCCGCCGCGGCCTCCGACGACGCGGCCGCCCATGCCGCCGAGCGCGCGTTCACCGCCACGACCGCGCTGGCCGACCTGCTCATCGATGCCCTGCGCGTACCGCTGGGGCGCGTCGCCTCGGGCCTGGCCGCCACCGAGCGCAAGCGGCTCGTGCAGGAGGAGCTCGCCCGCGACGTCGACGAGGCCGACGCCCTGGTCCGCGCGGCCGAGCTGGCGGGCCTGCTGCGGGGCGAGGATCGCCGCTGGCTCGTGACGTCCGCCGGCGCCGAATGGATCACCCGGCCCACCGGTGAGCGGTGGGCGTCGCTGGCGGCGGGGCTGCGCGAGGCGCTGCCGGCCGGGCTGCGGCGCGGCCGCGGGTGGGCCGATCCGGCGCTGTGGGCCGACGCCTACCCGCTCGATCCCGAGTGGCCCGCGCAGGCCGCGCGCTGGACGCAGCTGTGGCACCTGGTGGGGCTGCGGGCCGAGGACGGCGGCGAGCCCGCGTGGGCCGCCCCGCTGCGCCGCGGCGACGAGCCGGACCCCTCCGCCCTGCTGGCGCTGCTGCCGCACGAGGTCGATCGCGTGTTCCTGCAGAACGATCTCACGGCGATCTCACCAGGGCCGCTCGCGCCCGCGCTCGACGTGCGGCTGCGGGGCATGGCCGTGCGCGAGTCGCACGCCCAGGCCTCGACCTACCGCTTCACCGAGGCGTCGATCGGCCAGGCCCTGTCGGCGGGCGAGACCGCCGAGGGGATCCGCGAGTTCCTCTCCGCGCTCTCGCTCACGGGCCTGCCGCAGCCCCTGGCGTACCTCATCGAGCGCACGGCCGAGCGGCACGGACTCGTGCGCGTCTCGCTCGATCCCGCCACCGGCCACACCATCGTCTCGAGCCGCGACCACCAGCTGCTCGACACGATCGCCGTCGACCAGGCGCTCCGCGCGATCGGGCTCGTGCCCGACGGCCGGCTGCTGCGCACCCGCGCCGAGCGATCGGCCGTGTACTGGGCGCTGGCCGACGCGCGCTACCCCGTGGTCGTGATCGATGACGAGGGCGAGACCGTGGCGCTGCGCCGCGAGCGCCTCGCCGGCGACGAGCGCCCGGAGACCGATCGCTACGCGCCGCTCATCGCCCGCCTGCGCGAGTCGGAGTCGGGCGATGCCGATGCGGCGTGGCTCGAACGCGAGCTCGACGCCGCCGTGCGCGAGAAGGCCACCCTCATCGTGGCGGTCTCGCTCCCCGACGGCTCGACGCGCGAGTTCACGCTCGAGGCGACCGGCCTCGGCGGCGGCCGCCTGCGCGGCCTCGACCGCGGCGCCGACGTGGAGCGCACCCTGCCGATCCGATCGATCGCCTCGGTCCGCCGGCCCTAGAGAGGTCGCCGGGCGTCGCGTAGCGTGGCCGGCATGACGGATCCCGCACAGCCGACGCTCGTCCACCACACCCGCCTCCAGGAGGCGCTCGACGTGTGGGCCGAGCGCAAGGATGCGCAGACGCACAGCGACGTGCTGCGCCGCGCGATGGCGGGCGAGCTCCTGCTCGACATCACCGCATCGACGTTCGCCGACCCGGACAATCCCATGCAGAAGGGCGACACGCTCGCGATCGCGTCGGTGCGCGATTCGAACGGCAAGGATCTGCTGCTCGCCTTCACCGACAACGACCGCCTGCGCGCCTACGTGGGCGCCGAGAACCCGCGCTCGCTCGGACAGCCGGCCGCCGGCACCCTCGAGGACGCCGCCGGGCGCCACGAGGGCATCGCGATCGACGCCGGCACTCCCGGCGCGTTCATCGCGTACGAGGAGGAGATCACGCGCGCGCTGGGCGCGAACCCCGCCGACGCGACGCGCCTGGCCTCCGCGCTGGTGCAGCGCGACGTGCCGCTGGACCGCTTCCTCGTGATGCTGCGCGAGGCCGTCGTCTACGTCGGCGGGATCCCCGTGTCGGGCGAGAACGGCGAGGTCGCCGGGTACAACATCGCCACCGCCACGCGCCCCGACGGGGGCGTGCTGCACGCCGTCTTCACGAGCCCCGCGGAGCTGTGGGCGTGGCACCCCGGCGCCATGGCGCAGCCCACGACGCTCGACCGGATCGTCGCCAGCGCGCGCCAGGACGGCATGGCCGGGCTCGTCGTCAACCCGATGGGCCCGGCCGCCGAGCTCCCCCTCGGTCTCTTCGATCGCGAGGACTGAGCGCACCGCGCGGTCACCCCCGCCGTGCCACGTACTCCTCCACCACGACGCCCGAGGCGAACGGACGCGCCGAGACGAGATCGAAGCGGCGCGGCGCGGAGGGCGCGGCGCCGAAGAGCGGAATGCCCGACCCGAACGCGAACGGGTTGCGCTTGAGGACGAGGCGATCGATCTCGTCGATCAGCACGCCCGCGAGCTCCCCACCGCCACACAGCCAGATGTCGAGGCCCGACTCCTGCTTGAGCTCGCGGACGGTGGCCAGGGGGTCTGACATCAGCGTCACGTCCGGCGCGACCGGCTTGTCGCTGCGGCTCGCCACGTACTGACGCAGGTGCGGGTACGGGCTGTCGATCCCGATCTCGAGCCCCGGGATGAGCGTGTTCCAGCCCATCAGCACCGTGTCGAATCGATCGCGCGGCGGCTCGAGGCCGAGGGCGGCCATCACGTGGCCGGGCAGCGCATCGCCGAACTCCTCGAGCAGCACGGGGCTGTGGTCGCCCTCGACGAGGAAGGCGTCGGCACCCCCATCGGGGTCGGCGATGAAGCCGTCGAGGCTGACGGCGACGTAGTAGACGAGTTCACGCATCGGATGCTCCATTCACGACATCTGTTGTAGTTACGAGCACACTACGACATCCGTCGTGGTTGCGCTAGCCTCAGATCATGGCCCGAAACGACGACCGACGAGCGGCGCTAGCCGACGCGGGCATCCGCGTGCTGGCGCGCGAGGGCGCCCGTGGTCTCACCCACCGCGCCGTCGATGCCGCCGCCGGCACCCCGCGCGGCACGGCCTCGAACTACTTCCCCACCCGCGACGCCCTGATCTCGGAGCTCGTGGCGCGGATCGAGCAGCGCCTCACCCCGGACCCGGCCGTGCATGGTCCGCTGGCCCAGCAGCCGCCCACCCGCGCGCTCTTCGCCGCGTACATCCGCGACGTCGTCGCCCGCCTGCGCGCCGACCCCGACATCTCGCTCGCGCTGTTCGAGCTCCGGCTCGAGGCCGCACGCCGCCCGGACGTGGCCGAGTCGCTCGGCGCCTGGCGCCGGCGCGGGTTCGACGCCGACGTGGCGTTCAACACCCGCCATGGGCTGCCCGGCACCCGCGCCGATCTCGCCCTGTTCCACTACGCGGTCGACGGCCTCATGCTCGACCGCCTGACGGTGCCGATCGATCCGGACACCCCGGTCGACGAGATCGTCGATGCGCTCGTGGAGCGCCTGCTGCCCTGACTTCGACGATCCGGGCCCCCGTTCACCGGGCGGGCATAGACTGGACCGCTATGTCTGATGGCCCCCTGATCGTCCAGAGCGACCGCACGGTGCTCCTCGAGGTCGCGCACCCCGACGCCGAGTCGGCGCGCCATGACCTCGCGGTGTTCGCGGAGCTGGAGCGCGCGCCGGAGCACATCCACACCTACCGGATCACCCGGCTCGGCCTGTGGAACGCGCGCGCCGCCGGTCACACCGCCGACGACATGCTGCGCACGCTCGACCAGTGGAGCCGGTTCCCCGTGCCGCCGTCGGTCTCCACCGACATCCGGGAGACGGTGAACCGCTACGGCCGGCTCACCATCGAGCGCGACGACGAGGGCCAGCTCATCTTCAAGTCCACCGATCGCGCCGTGCTGGCCGAGGTCTCGCGCAACAAGCGCATCCAGCCGCTGCTGATCGCGCACCCCACCCCCGACATCTGGGTGATCGACGCGTGGGCGCGCGGCCAGATCAAGCAGGAGCTGCTCAAGATCGGCTGGCCGGCCGAGGACCTCGCCGGCTACACGCCCGGCACCCCGCACGAGATCGCGCTCGACGAGAACGGCTGGGCGCTGCGCCCCTACCAGCAGCAGGCCGTCGACACCTTCCGCGCGGACGGATCGGGCGTGGTGGTGCTGCCGTGCGGCGCGGGCAAGACGCTCGTGGGTGCGGGCGCCATGGCGGCAACGAAGACGACCACGCTGATCCTGGTGACGAACACGGTCTCGGCGCGGCAGTGGCGCGACGAGCTGCTCAAGCGCACCACGCTCACGCCCGAGGAGATCGGCGAGTACTCGGGGCAGGTCAAGGAGATCAAGCCCGTCACGATCGCGACGTACCAGATCCTGACGTCGAAGCGGAAGGGCCAGTACGCGCACCTCGACGTGCTCGACGCGCTCGACTGGGGCCTCATCGTGTACGACGAGGTGCACCTGCTGCCCGCCCCCGTGTTCAAGCTCACCGCCGACCTGCAGGCCCGCCGCCGGCTCGGACTGACGGCGACGCTCGTGCGCGAGGACGGCCGCGAGGGCGACGTGTTCAGCCTCATCGGCCCCAAGCGCTTCGACGCGCCGTGGAAGGAGATCGAGGCCCAGGGCTTCATCGCCCCCGCCGCCTGCTACGAGGTCCGCGTGGACCTGCCGGCCGATGACCGCATGGAGTACGCGGCGAGCGCCGACGAGGACCGCTACCGCCTGGCGGCGACGGCACCGGCCAAGATCGACGTGGTCCGCGACATCATCGCCCGCCACCCCGGCGAGCAGGTGCTCGTGATCGGCCAGTACCTCGACCAGCTCGACGAGCTGAGCGACGCCCTCGGCGCCCCGAAGATCACCGGCGCGACGCCCGTGGACGAGCGCGAGGTGCTGTTCCAGGCCTTCCGCGAGGCCAAGGTCCCGGTGCTGATCGTGTCGAAGGTCGCCAACTTCTCGGTCGACCTGCCCGACGCCTCGGTCGCGATCCAGGTCTCCGGCTCGTTCGGCTCCCGCCAGGAGGAGGCCCAGCGCCTGGGCCGCCTGCTGCGCCCCAAGAGCGACGGCCAGACCGCCAGCTTCTACACGCTGATCGCCCGCGACACCGTCGATCAGGACTTCGCGCAGAACCGCCAGCGCTTCCTCGCCGAGCAGGGCTACAGCTACACGATCCTCGACGTGAAGGACCTCGTCGCCGCCTAGCCACGAGGTCCCCGACGTCGCGGATCGCTACGCGCGCTTCAGCGCCGTCCACAGCGCCGCCCACTGCTCGGGTCCGAGGTCGCGCGGCAGCGCATCGCCGGCGATGCCCGCCGCTGCCAGCGCGCGATCGGCCAGCGCGCGATCGCCACGCGCCAGCCGCCGCGCGATCGGGCGCATCCGCCCGCCCTGCCCGGTGAACGCCACGCGGATGAAGCGCTCGTAACCGACGCGCTCGGTGGCGGGAACGAGCGGCCGGCGCCGCCGCTCGATGGCCAGCAGGCCGCCATCCACGGACGGGCGCGGCGCGAAGCACCACGCGGGCACGCGCCCCTCCAGCCGGAACGCGAACCACGGCGCGGACTGCGCCGTCATCATGGTGGCGCCGCCCACGCCCGCGCGCTTGCGCGCCACCTCCCATTGCGTGAGCAGCAGCGCGTGCCGCCACGCGGGTCGAGCAAACAGGCGCCGCAGGATCGGCGTGGTCAGGTGGAACGGCACGTTGCCGACCACGACGGGTGCCTCGAGCGGGTGGCGCAGCACGTCTGCGTGTTCGATGCGGACGCCGCGCAGCGACCGACCGAGGTCGTGGACGCGGCGCGGGTCGATGTCGATGGCCGTGAGTGGCCGCCCGAGCCGGGCGAGTTCGTGCGTCAGCGCGCCGTCGCCGGCGCCGATCTCGAGGATCGCGCCGGTCGTCGGCCGTACGAGGTCGACGATCCGCGCGATCGTCGGGCGATGGTGAAGGAAATTCTGGCCGAGTTCATGTCGGCCACCGAAAGGGGAACGGGGCATCAGCGCACTCCAGGAAGAGGATCCGGAGCACCGCGGGGGCGGGCGCGCGCGACGGCGCGCAGAAGCCGCTCATCCGAGGTGCCGTGGGCATCTCAGTGACGGCGCGCGGAGGCGATGATCGCGACGGGCGCCGTCAGGCGCGGCGGTCGCGGATCATCACGGAGCACGCCATCACGGGCGCGCTGATCAGAGTCCCCATGCGACCAGCGTACCAAGACCGCCCGTGTTCGCTTTCGGCCGATCCGTCGCAATTTCCAGCCCGATCATCGATCCGGCCGACATAATGGGGCACATGACCGCACCGCGCATCCTCGTTGTCGATGACGAGCCGAACATCCGGGATCTCCTGTCGCAGAGCCTGCGCTTCGCCGGCTTCCAGGTCAGGACCGTCATCAACGGCGCACAGACCATCTCGGCCGTGCTCGAGGAGGAGCCCGACCTGATCGTGCTCGATGTGATGCTGCCCGACATGAACGGCTTCAGCGTCACCAAGCGCCTGCGCGACGCGGGCTACACCGCGCCGATCCTCTTCCTCACCGCCAAGGACGACACCGAGGACAAGATCAAGGGCCTCAACGCCGGCGGCGACGACTACGTCACCAAGCCGTTCAGCCTCGACGAGATCGTGGCGCGCATCCAGGCGATCCTCCGCCGCACCATGCAGAGCGAGGAGGAGGAGCAGGTCATCCACGCCGGCGAGCTGACGATGGATCAGGACACCCACGACGTGTACGTGGGCGACACCCAGATCGAACTCAGCCCGACCGAGTTCAAGCTGCTGCGCTACCTCATGCTCAACCCCAACCGCGTGCTGTCGAAGGCCCAGATCCTCGATCACGTGTGGGAGTACGACTTCAACGGCGACGCCGGCATCGTCGAGAGCTACATCTCGTACCTGCGCCGCAAGATCGACCCGCACGCCTCGGAGTCGCTGATCCAGACCAAGCGCGGCTTCGGCTACATGCTCAAGGTCGACAAGGTCTCCTGAGGTCATCCTGTCGCACGAACCCGATGCGCTGACCCGCTGGTGGCGGCGGATCAGTCTCCGCGCGAAGGTCACCGGCGTCACGGTCGCGGTGCTCGCGCTCGGGCTCTTCGTCGCCGGCATCGGCACGTCGTTCGTCCTCTACAGCGCTCTGCTGATCAACGTCGACGACACCGTGGTGCAGCTCGCGCAGAGCGACGCGGTCGCCGAGCGCATGCTCGAGGCCTCCGAGGGCTCCGAGAACCTCGACGATCTGGGCACCGACTACTACGTCGCCCTGTACGGCCCCGACGGCGCGCTCCTCGGCACCGCGGGCGGGATCGACGACAAGTCGCTGCGGCCGCAGTTCCCGAGCACGCTCACCCTCGATCAGGCGCAGCCGCTGACCTCGCGGGCCTCCGGCCTGACCGCGGCGGACGGCTCCGAGTTCCGCATCTCCGTCGGCATCGTCGAGCCGTCGGGCGCGAACGCGTTCTACAGCCAGATCGTCGCGATGCCGCAGTCCGAGGTGATCGGCGTGGTGCGCACGTACTTCGCGGTGTTCACCTTCGTGGCCCTCATGACGATCGTCGCGGGCGCCTTCGGCACGCGGTGGCTCGTGACCCTCACCTTCCGCCGGTTCCGGCAGGTGGAGGCCACGGCGATGGCGATCGCGAACGGCGACTTCCATCAGCGCATGACCGACATCGAGCCGAGCACCGAGATCGGCCGGCTCAAGGTGGCGATCAACACGATGCTCGATCGCGTCGACATCTCGCTGTCGCAGCGCGACGCGACCGTTCGCCAGATGCGCCGCTTCATCGGCGACGCGAGCCACGAGCTGCGCACCCCGCTCGTGAGCGTGCGCGGCTACGCCGAGCTGTACCGCATGGGCGCCATCCAGACGCCTGAGGACACCGCGCGGGCGATGGAGCGGATCGAGAAGGAGGCGACGCGCATGGGGGCGCTCGTCGAGGATCTCCTGGCCCTGGCCCGGCTCGACGAGCGGCGCGAGCTCGACATCGTGCCGATCGATCTGCGCCGCGTCGCGCGCGATCTCGCGCTCGACACCCGCGCAGCGGACCCGTCCCGCACGGTCACGGTGATCGATCACACGCTCGAGGCGCTCGCCACGGCCCGCGCGCCGCGCGAGGAGTCGTCCGACGCCGCCTCGGCGCACGACCGGGATCGGCGGCCCGTCACCTCGGCGATCGAGCGCGTCACCGCGCAGGCGCTGGACCGGTTCCGGCGTCGCCGGGCGGCCGCCGAGGCCGCGGCCGAGGCCGGCACGGACGTCCCCGCCGCCGGGACTCCCGAGCCGCAGCCGGCGGTCGCCCCGGTCCCGCCCGTCGTGCTCGGCGAGGAGAACAAGGTGCGCCAGGTCGTCACCAACCTGCTGGGCAACGCCCGCCGCTACAGCCCGGAGGGCACCCCGATCGAGCTCGAGGTGGGCGTCGACGTCGAGTCCGACATGGGCTGGATCGCCGTGGTCGACCACGGCGAGGGCGTGCCGGAGGCCATCCGCACGCAGATCTTCGAGCGGTTCTGGCGCGCCGACACCTCGCGCGCCCGCGAGACGGGCGGCAGCGGCCTGGGGCTGGCGATCGTCGCGTCGATCGTCGAGGCCCACCACGGCAGCGTCTCGGTGGCCGACACCCCGGGCGGCGGGGCGACGTTCCGGGTGTCGTTCCCGCTCGCCGAACGGCGCGAGGCCGCCGCGCACGCGCAGATCGAGACCCAGCCGATCCCCCGCCTGCGCCCGACCGAGGACTGAGGGCGCGGCCGGCTCAGAGTGCGCGGTGCGTGGCGCGGCCGGCGAGGAACGTCGCGGCGACCGGCATGGCGCGCAGCACGTCGAGCGGCGCCGTGAGCGGATCGGCCTCGACGACCGCGATGTCGGCGGGCGCGCCCACCGCGATCTCGGACCGCATGCTCGCCCGCAGCGCGTCGGCCACGGGGATCCGCTGCTCCGGGTGCCACGCCTCGCGTCCGTCGCGCTCGCGCCCGACGGCCGAGGCGATGGCCTGCCACGGGTCGAGCGGGGCGACCGGCGCGTCCGATCCGAGCCGCAGCTCGGCGCCGGCCCGCAGCAGCGAGCCGAACGCGAACGCGCGCCCCGTGCGCCCGGCCCAGTGCCGGTCGGCGACGTCCCGATCGTCCATCGCGTGCTCGGGCTGCACGCTCGCGATGAGACCCAGGGCCGCGAACCGGGCGAACTCCTCGTCGCGCACGAGCTGGGCATGCTCGATCGTGCCCGTCATGCCGACCCGCTCGTACGCGTCGAGCACGACGGTGTTCGCCCGATCGCCGATCGCGTGCACGGCGGCGCCGATGCCGGCCTCCTTGGCGCGGCGCAGCAGCTCGACGAGCCGCTCGGGCGGCACCGTCACCTCACCGCACGCGCCGCGGGCACCCGGCGCGAACCCCGGGTACGGATCCCAGCACCAGGCGGTGCGCGTGTTCAGGGAGCCGTCGACGACGATCTTCAGCGGCCCCATGCGCACGAGGCCCGACGGCTCCAGCGCGTCGCCCGTGCGCAGCCCCGCGGCGATCGCGGCCTCAACGCGATCGGGCCACACGCCGGCGCTGACGCGCAGGCTCGTCACCCCCGCGGCGACGCGCGCGGGCCACTGCGCCAGGTTGTCGTCGTTCTCGAAGTCCACCACGCCCACCACGCCGCGGCGGGCGGCCGCCTCGGTCGCGCGGCGGAAGTCGTCGCTCGTGAGCGGATCGAGCTCATCGAGGCGGCCGTGCACGGCGAACCACGCGGCCTCGCGCACGAAGCCGCCGGCCTCGCGCTCCACCCCGAGCACACGCGCAGCGGCCGCACTGATCCACGCGCAGTGCAGGTCGCCGCTGATGAGGATCACGACGCGCTCCCCGGCCACGCGGTCGATCTCCGCCGCGGTGGGCACATCGCCCCAGAGCGCATCGCGGAAGCCATACCCGATGACCGGTCGCCCGGCGGCGGCGTCGGCCAGCGCCGTGGCCGCGATCCGCAGGGTCTCGGCGGCGCTGCCGGCGGCGGAGAGGTCGACGCGCCGCTCGGCGGTGACCCACTGCACGGCGTGGATGTGGGCGTCCCACAGGCCCGGCGTCACCCAGCGCCCGTCGAGGTCGATCCGCTCACCCGCCGCGTTGCCACGCCCGGCCGGCACGATCGCGGTGATCGCGCCGCCCTCGATCGCGATGTCGACGGCGTCGGCCGCGCCGGGGATCCGCGCGCCGGCGAGCAGGACGCCGGTCATGCCGTCTCGCCGGCGTGCGCCGCCATGTCGTCGGCGAGCGCGGGGTTGGCGTAGGGGCCGGGCTCTCGCAGCGCGCGGATGATGCGCTCGCGCACCGCCGCGGGCTTGTCCTGGCTCAGCTTGCGCTTGGCGACGATGCGATCGACGCGCATGCGGAAGCCGACGGTGCCGGCGACGATCCGCTCGGCGTATTCCGCGTTGGCACCGGTCAGCAGCTGCGGCTGCGGCACCTCGCCCTCGAAGTGCGCCACGAGCCGGGCGAGCACCTCGAGGTTCTCGTCGTCGCCGAGGATCTCCGGCGTGCCGGTGAGGTGGGCGGCGGTGAAGTTCCAGGTGGGCACGGCGGGCGAGAGGCCGTACCAGCTCGGAGAGATGTACCCGTGGGGCCCCTCGGCGATGACGAGCAGCTCCCCGGTGCCGAGCCGGTGCAGGCGCTCGTCGGGCCGGCCCACGTGGCTGAGCAGCGTCAGCCCATCGGCATCCTCGTCGACGAGCATCGGGTAGTGCGAGGCGACGAGCCCGCTCCCCGGCACGTGACTCACGATCCGGCACCACGGGTGGGCGCGCACGAGCTCGGCGACCTCGTGCGCGTCGGTCAGAGCGTACTGGGGGTTGTCGCGCATGGTCCGACGGTAGCCGAGCCGCGCCCAGCGGGACGGCGCGGATTGTTTCAGAAAGATCAAAGTTTCATTACTTCGTGAAACTTCTGAGTCTAAGCCCTTGTCTGAGAGTGGGCGGATGCGGTTTCCTCGAGCAACGCTCCTCCCCCCTTCCCAAGGAGATCACATGACCCCGTCCCGCCTGCGACGCAGCCTCCTCTCCGGCGCCGCGCTCGCGACCCTCGGCATCACCGTCCTCGCCGGCTGCTCTGCCGGGGGCGACGACACCTCGCCGTCCGGCTCGTCCGACGGCGACACCAGCGTCAGCATCGCCGTCACCGACCCGGGCATCCTCATCCCCGGGCGCCAGACCATCGCGTTCGAGTTCGCGGGCGTGGTGTGGTCGCCGCTCACGTTCATCCACGACGACGGCACCCTCGACTACGTCCAGGCGGAGTCCGTCGAGAGCGACGATCAGCAGACCTGGACGATCACGCTCCGCGACGGCTGGACCTTCCACGACGGCACCCCCGTGACCGCCCAGGACTACGTCGACTCGTGGAACTGGGTCGCCTACGGCCCGAACGCGGCCGAGAACTCCGGCCAGCTCGTCGGCATCCAGGGCTTCGACGAGGTGAACGCGCCGGAGCCCACGGCCGAGACCATGTCGGGCCTGAAGGTGATCGACGACCTCACGTTCGAGGTCACGCTCAAGGTCCCCGACTCGCAGTTCCCGATCCAGCTGAGCCAGGGCCAGACCGCGACCTTCCCCATGCCGGCGAGCGCCTTCGACGACATGGACGCGTACAACGCCCACCCGATCGGCAACGGCCCGTTCGAGATGGCGGCCGACTACGTCGAGGCCGAGACCGTCACCGTCACCGCGTACGACGACTTCGCCGGCGAGGAGCCCACGGTCGACGAGATCGACTTCGTGCCCTACGTCGACACCGCCACCGCCTACACCGACGTGCAGGCCGGCAACCTCGACATCGTGTTCGTGCCGGCCAGCCGGCTGGCGCAGGCCGAGGCCGACTTCGGCGACCACTTCATGGCGTTCGACGCCCCCGGCATCTCCTTCCTCGGCCTCTCGCTGTGGGAGGAACGCTTCTCGGACGTGCGCGTGCGTCAGGCGCTGTCGATGGCGATCGATCGCGAGACGATCAACGAGCAGCTCTACGCCGGCATCTACACACCGGCGACGGCCTGGACGCCGGTCGTCGAGGCGGGCACGCCCGAGGGTCTGTGCGGCGAGTTCTGCGAGTACGACCCCGAGGCGGCCGCCGCGCTGCTCGAGGAGGCGGGCGGCTTCGAGGGCCCGCTGGAGATCGTCTACCCCGGCGGCTCGGGGCTCGACGAGCTGTACAACGCGATCGCGAACAACCTGCGCCAGAACCTCGGCATCGACGCGGTCGCGACGCCCACGGCCGACTGGGCGGAGTTCGCGGAGCGCCGCACCGCGGGCGACATCTCCGGCGCGTTCTTCTCGCGCTGGGGCGCGCTCTACCCGAGCCAGCAGGCCACGATGCGCGAGCTGTACCTCGAGACCGGCGGCTGCGACAACTGCGTCGCCTGGTACTCGGACGAGGTGGCCGCGGGGCTGCAGGAGGCCGACGCCAATCCGTCGACCGACGGCAGCGCCTACGCCGCGGTGCAGGAGATCATCCAGGACAACTTCCCGGTCCCGCCGCTGTTCAGCGAGGCGTACCCCTACGTCACGTCGCAGCGCGTCGCCGAGATGCCCGCCGCAGCCGGCAGCCCGATCCTGCACGAGGTCGTGATCTCCGAGTGACCCATCCCCTGCTCGAGCAGATCCTCGACCGCGTCGACGCCCTGGACCCGCTGCACGCGTTCCCCGGCGTCGACGAGATCCGGGCCACCGCCGATCGCCTCGCTGCCGACCACGCGGCGGCGATCGCCCGCACCGTGATCGGCACCAGCCGCCTCGGTGAGGAGATCGTCGACTACGCGATCGGCGAGGGCCCCGCGATCCTGGTCATCGGAGGTGTGCACCCGAACGAGCCGATCGGGTTCCACACCGCGCTCGAGCTGCTGCGGGACCTCGCCCACGGGCGGGGCCCCGCGGCGGGGATCGGCGCCCGCTGGCACATCGTGCCGTGCATCGATCCCGACGGCACCCGCCTCAACGAGGGGTGGTTCGCCGAGCCGGGCGACCGCGTCTCGTACGGACGTGCGTTCTACCGCCCCGCGCCGCTCGAGCAGGTGGAGTGGTCGTTCCCGCTCGACCACGGCGGCATCGTGTGGGACACCCCCATCCCCGAGACGCGCGCGCTCATGTCGCTGATGGACGCCACGCGGCCGGCGCTCGTCGTCGGCCTGCACAACGCGGAGCTGGGCGGCGTGTACTACTACGCCACGCCCGACCTCGCCGAGGCGATCCCCGCCCTGCACGCGATCCCCGCGCACCTGGGGCTGCCGCTCGACCTGGGCGAGCCGGAGTTCGCCGGGATCGAGCCGCTCGGCGAGGCGGTGTTCCGGGCGCTCACGGCGAGCGACATGATCGACGTGCTGCGGGCCGAGGGCATCGACCCCGCCCCGCACGTCACCGCCGGCGGCACGGGCGACTACGCGCGCGTCCTCGGGGCGAGCGCCTTCGTCGCCGAGCTGCCGTACTGGGCGCACCCGGCCGCCGACGACACGAGCCCGGGCGGCGTCGACTACGCCGAGGTGCTGCGCCGCAAGGCCGACGCCCTGGACGCGGTCGGGGCCGTCCTGCTGCGCGCGGTGGAGCGCGCCGAGCCGCACCTGACGATCGAATCGCAGCTGCGCCGCGCCTCGATCGCGTTCGCCCGGTTCCTGGCCGGCTCCGGCGACGAGGCGCGCCAGCGGGCCGCGCTCGACTCCAGCGCGCGCGAGGCCACGGTGGCCGAGGTGTTCTCGAACGAGGACCACGTGCGCATGTTCCAGCTCCGGTTCGGGTCGATGCTCGCCCGCACGCTGCGCGCCGAGGTCACCGCCGGCACGGCCGCCCCCGCCGTGCGCGAGGCGCTGGCCGAGCTCGAGCCCCACCTCGAGGACTGGTACGCGGCCGCGCGCGCGGCGCAGCGCGAGCTGCGGGTCATCCCCATCGAGAAGCTCGTGGGCGTGCAACTCGGCACCGTGCTGGCCGCCTCGCACACCGCGCTGGCGCGGCGGCGGGAGCCCGTGGCATGACGCGCTACCTCCTGCGCCGCGGCGCCGAGCTCGTGCTCGTCTTCTTCGGCGTCACCTTCATCATCTACGCCTGCGTATTCGCGCTGCCGGGCGATCCGATCGCCTCGCTCGGCGGCGCCAACCGCCCGCTTCCCGACAACGTCGTGGCGCAGCTGCGCGAGCAGTACCTGCTCGACGAGCCGCTCATCGTGCAGTACCTCCACTACATCGGCGGCGTGCTCCGGCGACCTCGGCACGACCTTCGACGGGCGCGCGGTTGGCGACCGCATGGGCGTCCGCTGGCCGGCCACGATCACGCTCGCGCTGACCGCCTGGGCGATGGAGGTCGTCATCGGCGTCGCGCTCGGCCTGTTCGCCGGCCTGCGTCAGGGCCGGCTGTTCGACCGCACGGTGCTGGCCGGCACGATCTCGCCACGAGCATCCCGGTGTTCGTGCTGGGCGTCTCGCTGCAGCTGATCTTCGGGCTGTGGCTCGGCTGGCTGCCGATCGCCGGGACCGGCGCCGGGTGGCCGCTGGCCTATCTGCTGCCGTCGCTGATCATCGCGCTGTTCGGGCTGGCCAGCGTCGCGGCTCATGCGCGGCAACGTCATCGACACCATGCGCAGCGACTTCGTCCGCACCCTCGTGGCCAAGGCATGCCCCCGCCGCGACATCGTCGGCATCCACGTCCTGCGCAACGCCGCCGGCCCCGTGCTGACCTTCCTCGCGATCGACCTCGGCTACCTGCTCGGCGGGACCGTGGTGATCGAGGGCATCTTCAACCTGCCGGGCATCGGGCAGCTCCTGTTCAACGCGATCCGCACGCACGAGGGCCCGACGATCGTCGGCATCTCGACGATGCTGATCCTGATCTTCCTCGTCACGAGCGTGGTCGTCGACGTGCTCGCCTCGCTCCTCGACCCGCGCATCCGCCGAGAGTGAGGCGCACCCCATGACTCAGTTCGTCGCGCCCAGGGCATGGAGCTGCCGGCCGCCCGGCCCACCCGCCGCGGGGTCTGGCCCGCCCTGCGCCGCCGCCCGCTGTTCTGGTCGTCGGTCACGATGCTCCTGCTGCTCGTGCTCGTCTCGGTCGCGCCCGGTCCGATCGCCGCGCTGTTCGGGCATCCCGATCCCCGCGCCTGCGACCTCGCCGCCGGGCCGCCAGGCCGCCCGGCGGCAGCCATCCTTTTCGGCACCGACGTGCAGGGCTGCGACGTCTGGCGGCGTGCTGTTCGGCACGGGAACCTCGCTGTTCATCGGGCTCATGACGACGGTCGTGTGCCTGACGATCGCCCTCGTGCTCGGCACGATCGCGGGCTTACTACAGGCGGCTGGGCCGACGCGCTCATTCGCGCGCCTGACCGATGTGTTCCTCGGCTTCCCGTTCCGCTGGCGGCCATCGTCGTGCTCAACAGCGTGCCCGACCGCTCGCCGCTCGTGCTCTCTGCTCGGCTGGCCCTGTTCTCGTGGCCGACCATGGCGCGCATCGTGCGCGGCTCGGTCCGTGCCGTGCGCGACAGCGAGTTCGTGCAGGCCGCGACCGCCATGGGCCTCACCCACGGCCGGATCGTGCTCACGCACGTGCTCCCCAACACCTGGGGCCGGTGCTCGCGATCGCGACGACGATGGTCGGCTCCGTGATCGTGGCCGAGTCGACCCTCACCTACCTCGGCGTCGGCCTCGTCCAGCCCTCCATCTCGTGGGGCCTGCAGCTGGCCAGCGCCCAGAGCTTCTTCCAGACCGCGCCCCACATGCTCTTCTTCCCCGCCCTCTTCCTCACCATCACCGTGGTGTCGCTCATCACCCTGGCGACATCCTGCGCGACGCCCTCGATCCGAAAGGACGCTCATGACCTCCGCTCCCCCCTCCCGACTCGAGCTGCTCACCACGCTGCGCGAGCCGATCGTGCGCTGGATCGAGGGGCAGGCGCTCAGCCGCGGCGCCACGGGCGTGCAGGTGGCCGTCGGCTATCGCGGCGAGCTCGTGTGGGAGCACGCGTGGGGGCTGGCGAACGTCGAGACCGGCGAGGCGCTCACGACCGATCATCTGTTCCGCATCGCCTCGCACTCCAAGACGTTCACCGCCGTGGCGATCATGCAGCTCGTCGAAAGCGGCGAGCTGCGGCTCGACGATCGCGCGGCCGCGCACGTGCCGGAGCTCGCCGGGACGCCGATCGGCACCGCCACCGTGCGGGAGCTGCTCGGCCACCAGGCCGGCACGATCCGCGACTCCTCCGACGGCGACTTCTGGCAGCACGCCTTTCCGTTCCCGGATCGCGCGGAGCTGCTGCGCATCCTGCGCGAGGAGGGCCGCGTCTTCGCGGCGAACCAGCACTTCAAGTACTCGAACATCGGGTACGGGCTGCTCGGGCTCATCATCGAGGCCGTCACGGGCGAGAGCTACGACGCCGCCACGCGCCGCCTCATCGTCGAGCCGCTCGGCCTGAGCGACACGGGCAGCGAGTACGACCCGGCGCGCGCGGCGGACTACGCCGCCGGGCACACGGCCCGCCTCGCGGCCGGTCAGCCCCGGGCCGTCATCCCCCACGTAGACACCCGCGCCCTGGCCTCGGCGACGGGCTGGTACGCCAACGCCCGCGACCTCGTCCGCTACGGCGGCGCGCATGTGTTCGGCGACGAGACGCTGCTCAGCGACGCGTCCAAGCGCGTGCTGCAGCGCGAGGAATCGCGCTTCACGCCGCGCGACCGCCCCGAGGCGCGGTACGGGCTCGGCCTGGACCTGTCGAAGATCGCCGACCGCGAGGTGGTCGGGCACTCGGGCGGCTACCCCGGGCACATCACCCGCACCTGGATCGACCCGATCGACGGGCTCGTCGTCACGGTGCTGACCAACGACCTCGACGGCCTCGCCGGCCCGCTCGCCGCGGGTGTGCTCCAGCTGATCACGCTGGCCACCCGCGCGGCGGACGCGGGCGAGAAGACGCCCGACGAGCTGCGCTTCACCGGCCGCTTCGCCGGCGCCTGGGGCGCGTATGACATCGTCGACCTGGGCGGCACGCTGCACGCGCTGAGCCTGCGGGCCCCCGACCCGTTCAGCGGCGCCAGCCGCCTGGTCCCGCGCGACGGCCGGCTCGTCCTCGAGGAGGAGCCGAGCTTCGCGGAGGCCGGCGAGCCCGTCACCGTCACCCGCGGCGCGGACGGCGCGATCGAGAGCATCCGGCTGGGGGCGATGACGGCGTGGCCGATCGATCGCTTCGACCTGACGCGACCCCACGTGCCGTTCCTCGGCGCCTGAGCGGACCGACAGAATAGCCCCATGAGCGCCGAGACCTCGCACCCCCCGCTCGATCCCGAGGCCCAGGCCTGGATCGAGAAGTTCGCCACCGCGTGGGAGGCGCAACAGGGCAAGCGCATGGACGGCCGCGTGCTGGCGCTGCTCATGATCACGCAGGAGCCGCACCTGGCGGCGTCCGACATCGCGCGGCTGCTGACGGCGAGCACCGGCGCGGTCTCGACGTCGACGCGCGCGCTGGCCGAGGTCGGGTTCATCACGCGGGTGACGCTGCCCGGCGACCGCCGGCACTACTTCCGCACCGAGGACGACGTCTGGGGCGCGTTCCTGCAGGGCGAGCGAAATTACCTGCGGCGCATGCTCGACGTGATGGACGGCGGCCTCGCGCTGGCCGCCGGCACCCACCCGCGCACCCGCGCGCGCCTGGAGAACGGCCGGCGCTACATGCTCTGGCTGGGCGACTACCACCGCAAGATGGTCGAGGACTGGCGGGCCTACCGCGACAGCGCCTTCGCCGAGGAGGAGGACGGATGACCCCCGTACTGCAGATCGAGGACCTGCGGGTCGACTTCCACACGTCCGATCGGCGCGTGATCCCCGCCGTCGCCGGCGTCTCGCTCGCCGTGCACCCCGGCGAGATCGTGGCCGTCGTCGGCGAGTCAGGATCGGGCAAGTCCGTCACCGCCATGAGCGTGCTCGGCCTGCTGCCGCCCAACGCGGTGGCGACGGGATCGATCCGCCTCGCGGGCCGCGAGGTGCTCGGCGCCGACGAGCGCGAGCTGTCGGCCGTGCGCGGCGAGACCGCCGCCATGGTGTTCCAGGACCCGTTCGGCGCCCTCGACCCGGTGTTCACCGTCGGGTACCAGATCCGCGAGGTGCTGCGCCGGCACCGGCCGCAGATGTCGGCCGCCGAGCGCCGCGAGCGCGCGGTCGAGCTGCTGCGGCTGGTCGAGATGCCCGACCCCGAGCAGCGGGTGGCCGCCTACCCGCACCAGCTCTCGGGCGGGCAGGCGCAGCGCGTCGTCATCGCCATGGCCCTCGCGTGCGATCCGCAGCTGCTCATCGCCGACGAGCCCACCACCGCGCTCGACGTGACGGTGCAGCGCGACATCCTCGACGTGCTGCGTTCCCTGCGCGACCGCACGGGCATGGGCGTGCTCTTCATCACGCACGACATGGGCGTGGTCGCCGACATCGCCGATCGGGTGGTCGTCATGCGCGGCGGCGCGGTGCAGGAGGATCAGCCGGTCGTCGATCTGTTCGATCGCCCCTCCGCCGCCTACACCCGCGAGCTCCTCGCCGCGGTCCCCCGCCTCACCGCCGAGGCCCGGCCCGAGCGTCCGGCGACGGCGCCCGTGCTGGAGGTCGCCGGGCTCGACGTGGTCTATCGCCGCCGCGGGCATGTCGTCCGCGCGGTCGAGGGCGTCGACCTCACGGTCGCGGAGGGCCGCATGCTGGCCCTCGTGGGCGAGTCCGGGTCGGGCAAGTCCACGATCGGACGCGCCGTGGTAGGTCTCGTGAAGGCGTCGGCGGGCCGCATCGCCGTGGACGGCGTCGAGACGACGACCGCGTCGCGGCAGGCGCTGCGCGAGGTGCGCCGGCGCGTCGGCTTCGTCTTCCAGAACCCGGGCGGCGCCCTCAACCCCCGCTGGAGCGTGGGCGACGCGATCGCCGAGCCCCTGCGCGTGCACGGCGGGCTGCGGGGCGCGGCGCTCGACGCGCGCGTGCGCGAGCTGCTGGATGCGGTGCACCTGCCGGGCGACTGGCGGGGCCGCTTCCCGCACGAGCTGTCGGGCGGCCAGCGTCAGCGCATCTCGATCGCCCGCGCGATCGCGCTCGAGCCGCGGCTGCTCATCGCCGACGAGCCCACCAGCGCGCTCGACGTGTCGGTGCAGGCCACCGTGCTGGAGCTGCTGCGGCGGCTGCAGCGGGAGCTGTCGTTCGCGTGCCTGTTCATCAGCCACGACCTGGCGGTGGTCGACGCGCTGGCCGACGAGATCGCCGTGATGCACCGCGGGCGGATCGTCGAGCGCGGCGATCGGCGCCGCGTGCTGTCGGCGCCCGAGCAGGAGTACACGCGGCGCCTGCTCGACGCCGCGCCCGTGCCGGACCCCCGCGCCCAGGCCGCCCGCCGCGCGGCGTAAGCGCGCGCCTGGTCTCGACTCCGGTCGACGAGCCGTCACCACACGGGCTCGTCGAGCGACCGAAGGGAGCCGAGACGGCTCGAGCGGAGCGAAGCGGAGTCGAGAGCGCCGGGGTTCAACCCGGGCTCCGTTGTCAGGCGGAGAGGCCGAGCTTCTGCGACGTGGTGGCGATCGCGGCGGCGGCGGCCTGCGGGTCGCCGTTCAGCTTCGTGCCGAACGTGGGCATGAGCTCCTGCAGGCGCGGCTTCCAGGCGTCGAACTGCTGGGGGAAGCACTTCTGCAGCACGTCGAGCATGATCGGTGCGGCGGTCGAGGCGCCCGGCGAGGCGCCGAGCAGGCCCGCGATCGACCCGTCGGCCGAGGCCACGACCTCGGTGCCGAACTGGAGCTTGCCGCCCTTCATCACCTGGGCGCGCTGACCGGCCTGGATGAGCTCCCAGTCGGCGCCGTCCACGTCGGGGACGAACTGACGCAGCCCGTCGATCTTCTTGGCGCGGCTCTTGAGCAGCTCGCCCACGAGGTACTTCACGAGGTCGAGGTTCGTCACCGCGACCTTGAGCATCGACCCGATGTTGCTGAGGCGGACCTGCGTGACGATGTCGAGCAGGCTGCCGGTCTTGAGGAACTTCGGGCTGAAGGTGGCGAAGGGGCCGAACATGACCGATCCCTCGCCGTCGACCATGCGCGCGTCGAGGTGCGGCACCGACATCGGTGGGGCGCCCACGGCGGCCTGCGAGTACACCTTGGCCTTGTGCTTGGCGACGAGCGCCGGGTTGGTCGTGCGCAGGAACTGGCCGCCGATCGGGAAGACGCCGTAGCCCTGGATCTCCTTGATGCCCGAGGACTGCAGCACCTTGATCGCCCAGCCGCCGGCGCCGACGAACACGAAGCGCGCCTTGACCGCACCGGGGGTCTTGCCCACGCGGTTGCGGTAGCGCACCTCCCACAGCCCGTCCTTGCCCCGCTTGAGCTTCCGGACCTCCGTGTCGAGGCGCAGGTTGAGCCCGCCCTCGACGAGGTGGTCGAAGAGCTGCCGGGTGACGGCGCCGAAGTCGACGTCGGTGCCCGACGGCACGCGCGTGGCGGCGAAGGGCTCGCCCTTCTTGCGCTTCTCCATGAGCAGCGGCGCCCACTGGTGGATGACGCGCGAGTCCTCGGAGTACTCGATGCCGGCGAACAGCGGCTGGTCCTTGAGCGTCTCGTAGCGAGCCTTGAGGTAGGCGACGTCCTTCTCGCCCTGCACGAAGGTCATGTGCGGGGTGGCGTTGATGAACGTCGACGGCGCGTCGAGGATGCCGCGCTCCACGAGCGAGGCCCAGAGCTGACGGCTCAGCTGGAACTGCTCGTTGATGCTGACCGCCTTGGCGGGATCCGCCGGGTCGGGCATGTAGTTGAGCTCGCACAGCGCGGCGTGGCCGGTGCCGGCGTTGTTCCAGGGGTTGGAGCTCTCCTGCGCGACCTCACCCAGCCGCTCGAACGCGGCGACCTTCCAGTCCGGCTGCAGTTCCTTCAGGAGAGTGCCCAGGGTGGCGGACATGACTCCGCCGCCGATGAGCACGACATCGTACGTTTCGCTCACCCGACAATCCTAGATCCGTCGGAAGACGGCGCCTGACCACCGCCTGAGCGAAAGAAGCGCGGTTCCTTCCGGATCCGGGCCTCCGCGGGCGTCAGGCCGCGACGCCGAGGCGCTCGGCGACGAGCTCCGCGATCTGCACGGCGTTGAGCGCGGCGCCCTTGCGGAGGTTGTCGTTCGAGACGAACAGCACGAGGCCCTTGCCCTCCGGCGCCGACTGGTCGGCGCGGATGCGACCGACGTAGCTGGGGTCGTTACCGGCGGCCTGCAGCGGGGTCGGCACCTCCTCGAGCACGACGCCGGGGGCCGAGGCGAGGATCTCGCGGGCGCGGTCGGGCGTGAGCTCGCGCGCGAACTCCGCGTTGATGCTCAGCGAGTGGCCCGTGAACACCGGCACCCGCACGCACGTGCCCGCCACGCGCAGCTCGGGCAGCTCGAGGATCTTGCGGCTCTCGTTGCGGAGCTTCTTCTCCTCGTCGGTCTCGTTCAGGCCGTCGTCGACGACGCTCCCGGCCAGGGGCACGACGTCGAAGGCGATCGGCGCGACGTACTTCTCGGGCTCCGGGAAGTCGACCGCGGAGCCGTCGTGCACGAGATCGATGGCGTTGCCCTGCGCGAGCACCGCCTCGGCCTGCCCGAGCAGCTCCTGCGCGCCGGCCAGTCCCGAGCCGGAGACGGCCTGGAACGTGGTGACGACGAGACGCTCCAGCCCGGCCTCGACGGCGAGGGGCTTGAGCACCGGCATGGCGGCCATGGTGGTGCAGTTGGGGTTGGCGATGATGCCCTTGGGCGTCTCGGCGATCGCGTGCGGGTTGACCTCGGCCACCACGAGCGGCACCTCGGGGTCCATGCGCCACGCGCTGGAGTTGTCGATCACGATCGCGCCCGCCGCCGCGAATCGCGGCGCGTGCTCCTTCGAGGCGGCACCGCCGGCCGAGAACAGGGCGATGTCGATGCCCGTGAGGTCGTCGGTGTGGATGTCCTCCACCACGATCGTGTGGCCGTTCCACTCCAGCGGCGTGCCGGCCGAACGCGGCGAGGCGAAGAAGCGCAGCTCGCGGATCGGGAAGGCGCGCTCGGCGAGGATCCGGCGCATCACACCGCCCACCTGACCGGTGGCGCCGACGACGGCGACGGAGAGACCAGAGTCGGAGATGCGGGTCATGGCGATTCCTCGGTGCGGCGGGTGGGGTTGGTCGATTGTACCGACGGCTCGAGGGCCCTCAGCGCGATGTGACGCACCTTGGCAGGATCGGAGCGATCCCTGACAGGCGATCCTCAGCGGCCGGTGCCGGCGTAGACCGTCGCCTCGACGTCGCCGTCCAGACCGTAGGCGGTGTGCACGGCGCGGGCGGCCTCGTCGAGGTCGTTCTCGCCGACGATCACCGAGATGCGGATCTCGCTGGTCGAGATCATGTCGATGTTGATGCCGTTCTTGCTCAGCGCCTCGAAGAGCGTCACCGAGACGCCCGAGTGCGTGCGCATGCCGGCGCCGACGACCGAGAGCTTGCCGACCTGGTCGTCGTGCACGAGGTTCTCGAAGCCGATCGACTCCTGCTCGGCGGCGAGCACCTTGACGACCTCGACCGCCTCCTGCTTGGGCAGCGTGAACGAGATGTCGGTGCGGCCGGGCTGGGCCGACTGGGCGTTCTGGACGATCATGTCGATGTTCGCGCCCGTGCGGGCCACGAGCGTGAAGATCGCGGCGGCCGAGCCCGGGACGTCGGGCACGCCGACGACCGCGACCTTGGCCTGGCTGCGATCGATCGCCACACCGGCGACGACGGGCTCTTCCATGCCGATGGCGTCGGACATCTCTGCTCCTTCGGAGTTCTGGCGGGGGTCGGTCATGCCCTCGCCCAGCACGTAGGTGCCGTCGTTCGAGGTGAAGGTCGACCGGGCGTGGATGAGCACGCCGTGGCGACGGGCGTACTCGACGGCGCGGATGTAGAGCACCTTGGCGCCGTTGGCGGCGAGCTCGAGCATCTCCTCGGCCGAGATGCGCTCGAGCTTGCGCGCCAGCGGGACGACGCGCGGGTCGGCGGTGAAGATGCCGTCGACGTCGCTGTAGATCTCGCACACGTCGGCGTCGAGCGCCGCGGCGAGAGCCACGGCGGTGGTGTCGGATCCCCCGCGGCCGAGCGTGGTGATGTCGCGGGTGTCGCGGTTGAAGCCCTGGAAGCCGGCGACGATGACGATGGCGCCGTCGTCGAGGGCCTCGCGCAGGCGCACGGGCGTGACGTCGACGATGCGCGCCGAGCCGTGGTCGGCCGTGGTGATCATGCCGGCCTGGCTCCCCGTGAACGAGCGCGCCTCGTAGCCCATCGAGTGGATCGCCATCGCCAGCAGCGCCATCGAGATGCGCTCGCCGCTGGAGAGCAGCATGTCGAGCTCGCGCGGCGCGGGCACCGGCGCGACCTGGCCGGCCAGGTCGAGCAGCTCGTCGGTGGTGTCGCCCATCGCGCTCACGGCGACGACCACGTCGTGACCCGCGCGGCGCGTGTCGACGATGCGCTTGGCGACGCGCTTGATGCTCTCGGCGTCGGCGACCGACGAGCCGCCGAATTTCTGCACGATCAGGGCCACGTGTAACTCCCGGTGATCCGGCGCGGACGGGTGCGCCTGATCGTCCATCCTAGGGGTGCACGGGCAGGCTCTCGGACGGCCGGACGGCGCGCGTGAACACGCCGGCGGCCAGCAGGCAGCCCAGCAGCACGACCGGGAAGCCGATCAGCAGGCCCAGCGTGAGCGGCTCGCCCCGCACGATCACGCCCAGGGCGACCGCAACCACCGGATGCACGTACGTCATCAGCGGCGCCCGCACGGGACCGACCTCGGCCACGAGGGCGAAGAACGCGATGAAGGCCACCGCGGTGCAGAACACCGTGAGCAGCCCGACGGCGATGAGGCTGCGGGCGGTCGGCGGCTCCGACGGCGTCGACAGCGCCACGGGTGTGTACGCGAGCCCCACGGCGCCGAGCGCGAGCGTGCTCACGCCGAGCGCCGGCACCGCGCCGAGGTGGCGGGCGACGATGAACGGCGCGATCGCGTAGAGCACCGCGACCAGCAGGACCTCGCCGATCGCGAGCGGGTTCGCGTCGCCGCGCAGTCCCCCGCTGCCGATGGCCACGATCGCCACGCCCGCGAAGCCGAGACCGAGCCCGATGGCGCGCGACGGCTTGAGCGCGGCGCGGTCGCCGCGCGCGACCGCGATGATCGTGGCGAACAGCGGCACCGTAGCCACGAGCAGGCCGGTCAGGCCGGAGGCGAGGGTCTGCTCCGCGTGCGCGAGCAGCACGAACGGGCCGGCCATCTCGACCGCGCCGAACGCCAGCACCCACGGCCACTTCTTGAGCGCGGGCCGCAGGGCCTTCTGCCGGAGCGCGAACGGCAGCAGCAGGATCGCGGCGCCGAGCGTGCGGATCGCGACGACGGCCGGCGGCGACAGCGACTGCACGGCCTCGGCGATGAACAGGTACGGGATGCCCCACAGCAGGGAGAGCACCGCGAACAGCGCCCAGCCCTTGGCCGTGATGGGACCGGAGGTTGACACGGGATCGATCGTGTCACGGGCCACCGACATTCGACGGCGGGATTCGGTCATCGTGATGAGGATCCGGGTCAGGCGCGTTCCGCCCCGGTGCTGACACTCGGTCGGCGCGGCCGCTACGGTGAGGAGCGAGCGGGAGGAGACGTCATGGACACGCTCATCGTCATCGCGGTCATCGTCATCGCGGCCCTCGTCGCGGTGGCCTTCTTCGCCCGCCGCACCGGTTCTCGCGCCGACGAGCGCACCGCCGAGCAGGACCGCCGCCGGCACGAGCTGATGCGGATGGAGTCGCTGCGGGCCAACGACGCGTCGCGCGGCTTCGGCGGCATCACCGGCGGCGACGGCGGCGCGTCCTGACCCTCGCGCCGTCGCGCTAGAGGCGGCGGCGACCCTCGAACGCGCGGCCGAGGGTGACCTCGTCAGCGTACTCGAGATCGCCGCCGACGGGCAGACCCGACGCGAGGCGCGAGACGGTGATCTGCATCGTCGTGAGCAGCCGGCTGAGGTACGCGGCGGTGGCCTCTCCCTCGAGGTTCGGGTTGGTGGCGAGGATGACCTCCTGCACCGTGCCGTCGGCGAGGCGCTGCATCAGCTGGGCGATGCGCAGGTCGTCGGGGCCGACGCCGCCGATCGGGCTGATCGCGCCGCCGAGCACGTGATACAGGCCGCGGAACTCGCGGGTCCGCTCGATCGCCGAGACGTCCTTGGCATCCTCGACCACGCAGATGATCTCGGGGTTGCGCCGCGGGTCGCGGCAGATCGCGCACCGCTCCTGCTCCGAGACGTTGCCGCAGATCTCGCAGAACTTCACCCGCTCGCGCACCTCGCCCAGCAGCTGCGACAGGCGAGAGACGTCGAACGTGGGCGTCTGCAGGATGTGGAACGCGATGCGCTGGGCCGACTTGGGGCCGATGCCCGGAAGGCGGCCGAGCTCGTCGATCAGCTCCTGGACGATGCCGTCATACATTCTTCGGGATCATCCTTCTGATCAGGCGAAACGAGTCGGCGACTCGTAGGGCTCTTCGTGCAGGAAACGGGCGCCGAGGATCTGCCGCACCACGGCCTCGCCGCGGCGCTCGACGCCGTCGGGCACGACGACCTGGCGCCGCTGCACCGTGGGGCGCTCCGGGACGACCGCGGGCTCGTCCGGCTCCTCCTCGTCGACCGGCACGTCGGTGGGCAGGACCGCGCCTTCGCGCTCGAGCGTGGGCACCCGCGCGGTGGGCGGGACCACGGCCTCCTCGGGGTCGTCGTCGACGGCGAGCGACGGCGGCGCCATCGGGGCCGCAGGGGCCACCGCGGCGCCCGGGATCGGGGCCACCGCCCACTCCGACACCGTCGCCGCCGCGTACGCCATCTGGCGCGGCGGCTGCGCCCGGGACGAATCGGTGCCCGGGGCGGGGTCGCGCGGGCCGGGGTCGTCCGGGCCCGGGTCGGGGTCGTCGTCCGGCGCCGGCGGCACGTCGTCGGTGCGCGGCGGGTCGACGCGGGCACGGTACTTCACGCGCACGCCCAGCACGCCGAGGATCGCCGAGCGCAGGTCGTCGCTCGCCGCGCCGCGGAACGCGCCCATCGCCGCCTGGTTCGGGAACGACATCATCAGCACGTCGCCCGGCTGCACCTCGGCCACGCGCGATGCCTCGACGATCGGCGCGCTCTGCGGCGCGTCCGCGCGCAGGCGCTCGAGGATCTGCGGCCACGCCGACCGCAGGGCCGACAGCGTCAGCGGCGCGGGCGCCGGGGCCTCCGACTCGGGGGCGGGGGCGGCGGGTGCGGGGGTGGGTGCGGGGGCGGGTGCGGGGGCGGACGGCCTCGACTCCGCGGCTTCGCCGCTCCGCTCGACGAGCGGTGCGGGCTCGGCCGGCGTTGCGAGCTCGGCCGGCGACGCGGGGGCGGAGCCGGGGGCAACCGTGGCCCAGCCGGCGCCCGGCACGTCGTCGGCGGGGGCCGGCGCGGCCGGGGCCTCGGTGCGCGCGGGGGCGCCCGGGGCGGCCACCGGCGACGGCATCGGGGCGGACGGCGCGGCCGGCTCGGCGGCGGGCATCGGCGCCGAGGGCGCGGCGGGCGGGGCAACCGGCATCGCGGCCGGCGCCGCAGCGGCCGGAGAAGCAATCGGCGCCGCCGCGGCCGGAGAAGCGGCGGGCGCCGCAGCGGGAGCAGCCGCCGGCGCCGCAACGGGAGAAGCCGCGGGCGCGGCAGCCTGCGAGGCGGCCGGAGCCGCCGCGGCCGGGCGCGCGGGGGCCGACGCGGGCGCGGTCGTCGGGGCCGCGGCGGGGGCCCGGCCGACCGTGAGCACGCGGGCGATGAGCAGTTCGAGGTGCAGGCGCGGCGAGGTGGCTCCCGACATCTCGTCGAGTGCGGCGCTGACCACGTCGGCGGTGCGCGAGAGGCGGTCGGAGCCGAAGCGATCGGCCTGCGCGGCCATGCGCTCCAGCTCGTCGGCCGGCACGCCGCGCAGCACGGCGGAGGCCGCCGGGCCCGTGGCCGCGATCACGATGAGGTCGCGCAGCCGCTCGAGCAGGTCGTCGACGAAGCGCCGCGGATCCTGGCCCGTCTGCACGACGCGGTCGACGGCGCCGAACGCCGCGGCGGCATCGCCCGCCGCGAAGGCGTCGATGACGCCGTCGAGCAGCTCGCCGTGCGTGTAGCCGAGCAGCGCCACGGCCCGCTCGTAGCCGACGTGGCCCTCCTCGGAGCCGGCGATCAGCTGGTCGAGGATGGACAGCGTGTCGCGGGGCGAACCGCCGCCCGCGCGCACGACGAGCGGCAGCACGCCCGGCTCGACCTGCACACCCTCCTGGGCGCAGAGCTTCTCGATGTACTCGAGCATCGGCCCCGGCGGCACGAGCCGGAACGGGTAGTGGTGCGTGCGCGAGCGGATGGTGCCGATCACCTTGTCGGGCTCGGTCGTCGCGAAGATGAACTTCACGTGCGCCGGCGGCTCCTCCACGAGCTTGAGCAGCGCGTTGAAGCCCTGCGGCGTGACCATGTGGGCCTCGTCGAGGATGAAGATCTTGAAGCGATCGCGCGAGGGCGCGAAGATCGCCCGCTCGCGCAGGTCGCGGGCGTCGTCGACGCCGTTGTGGCTGGCGGCGTCGATCTCGATGACGTCGAGCGATCCGCCGCCCGCGCGCGAGAGCTCGACGCAGCTGTCGCACACGCCGCACGGGGTGTCGGTGGGGCCCTCGGCGCAGTTCAGGCAGCGCGCGAGGATGCGGGCCGACGTGGTCTTGCCGCAGCCGCGCGGACCCGAGAACAGGTACGCGTGGCCGATCCGATCGCCGCGCAGCGCCGTCATGAGCGGCTCGGTGACCTGCGACTGCCCGATCATCTCCGCGAAGGTCTCGGGCCGGTAGCGGCGGTAGAGGGCTGTGGTCACCCGTCCAGCCTACGGCGTGCCACCGACATTGCGACCGAGCGGCGGGCGCCGCGCCCGCCGCTCAGCTGATGCGCTCGTGCGAGGGATCGACGATCACCGGGATCGCCGTGGTGATCACCGGCACGGGGTCCTGGTTGCCCGCGGGCACGACCGGCTCGAGCGCCGTGCCGTCCTCGCGGCGCAACCCCTCGAACTTGCGCAGCGTGGGCCGGCCGTGCCGCACGGGTCCCTGCCCGTTCAGCGCGACATCGACGGCCTCGCCCGCCGAGACCGAGTACAGCGTGCCGCGCACGCGGAACTCGACCTCGTCACCGTGCTGGTGCTCGACCCGCAGGATGTCGCGCCGGACGGTCACGCGCAGCTGCGCGCCGTGCCACAGCAGCGGGAACGACAGCTCGGGCCAGTCGACGGGCAGGCGCGGGTCGAACGAGAGCTCGCCGAAGTGATCGCGCATGCCGCCGAAGCCGCACACGAGCGCGGTCCACACGCCGCCCGCCGAGGCCACGTGCACGCCGTCGGAGGTGTTGTTGTGCAGATCGGCGAGGTCCACGTAGAGCGCGTGCTCGAAGTACTCCCGCG